>DAINDD010000045.1:0-23860 GCA_036732045.1 Chloroflexota bacterium | reverse complement strand
GGTGGGCCATACAGCGTGACTGATACCGAAAAATGGAGCAGAGTCATCCTTGCATCGGAGGCCGCGGCGACTTCGACAAGCCCAGAGCCACGGCGGTCCTTCGACCGACGCCGGATGAGCGTCCTTCGAGAGCCTCAGGACGAGCGGGGTTGCGCCCACACTTCTCGGAAGGCGTACCACTGGGCGGGGTGGCGCCGGACGAGACCCTCAAGCGTGGTGGCGAGGGATTGCGTGAGACGACGGGCGTCGGCGTTGGCGTCGGCATCGCGGTCGGGGAGGAGCGGCGGAGAAACGAAGGCGCGGTAGCGGCCGCGTGGGAGCCGGATGGCCGTGCCGAAGACGAGCGGCGCCCCGCTGAGCCGAGCCAGGCGCCCCGGGCCGTCTGGGAAGAGCGTCTCGCGACCGAAGAAGGTGACCGGGACAGCGCCGTCGCGGTCGATGCCGGCGTCGATGACGAACGCGGCCATGCCCCCCCGGCGAAGCACTCGGAGTAACGAGACGCCGGACCGGCTAGCCGGCAAGAGGTCGATCCCCATGCGCCGGCGGGAGAGGACGAGATACTCCATCAGCCAGTCCGGCTTGATCGGCTCGGCGACAGAGGTGATACGGTAGCCGCGGAGGACAGCCATCGCGGCGGCGACTTCGGTAGCGCCCATGTGACCACTCACGAAGACGATGCCTTTGCCGTACGCTTCAGCCTCGTCGAAGTGCTCGGCGCCCTCGATGTCAAGGCGGTCAAGGACGTTCTGCGTGCCCCAGCCCTGGACGTGCATGATCTCGGCGACGTAGCGGCTGAACTGGCGGAAACACTCGCGGGCGGTGCGCTGGACTAGTGGGTCGTCCGGCGGGCGGCCAAGGACGTGAGCGTAGTTGCGGACGGCCGTCTCCCGCTTGGACTCGAGCAACTCGGCGAAGAGGTCACCGAAGGGCAGCGAAAGCTGCGTGGCGAGCGAGAGCGGGATGACGCGACTGCCGTTGCGGCTTAGCGCCAGACAAAAGCGGGCAAGTGCGGACGATTGGACGCCGTCCACCCGCGGGCTCAAGAGGGGGCCAAGAACGATGCCTGGATGTTCGCGGCGTCCTTCTCCGGCATACGCAGGAAGAGGCCGGCGGCCTCGGCGATCTTCTCGCCGGCGGGCGTGTCGATGCGTGCCGAGGCTTCGAGGCGGCGACCGCGGTCGCGGGTGACCTCGGCGGTGACGATAACCTCCTCGCCGATCGCCAGCGGGCGGCGGTATCGCACCTCCATGCGGACGGTCATGGCCCAGGCGCCGGCGGCGTACATGGCCCAGCCCATGGCTTCGTCGAGGGCGGCGGCGGCGATGCCACCGTGGGCGACACCGGGGAACCCTTGGTGCGACTGCCGTGGTATGAAGCGGCCGATCGCGCGGATGCCCTCGATCTCGAACTCGATCTGGAGGCCCTCGCTGTTGCGGTCGCCGCAGCCGAAGCACCAGTGTCGCGGGCTGCCGTCAAGCTCTTGTTCCAGCACGCTACGATCCGTTTTCCGAAAAGCGCTTGAAGGCGGCGACGCCGTTCTGCCCGCCGAACCCGAAGCCGTTGACCAGCGCCACGCGCGACTCCGCCTTGCGCGCGACGAGCGGCACGTAGTCGAGATCGCAGTCCGGGTCAGGCGTATCCAGGTTGATCGTCGGCGGGATGACGCCCGTGTCCATGGCGAGAATGGCGGCGAGCGCGGAGACCGCGCCTGCTGCGCCGAGCTGGTGGCCCACCATCGACTTGGGGCCGGTGACGGCGATGCGGTAGGCGTGCTCGCCGAGGGCGCGCTTGATGGCGACGGTCTCGGCCTCGTCGTTAAGGGGCGTGCCAGTGCCGTGCGCGACGACGAGGTCAACATCCTCTGGCCGCAGTCCGGACCGGTCGATGGCCTTGGTAATGGCACGCGAGGCGGAGACGCCGGTGGGATCGGGCGCGGTGATGTGGTAGGCATCGGAGGTGATGGCACCGCCGACCAGCTCGGCGTAGATGCGGGCGCCGCGCTTTTGCGCGTGCTCCAGCGTCTCGACGACGAAGGCGGCCGCACCCTCACCATAGACGAAGCCGTCGCGGTGGAGGTCGAACGGGCGGCAGGCCTTCTCCGGCTCATCGTTGCGGGTCGAGAGCGCTTTCATGTTGGCCATCGCGGCGACGGAGATCGGGATGATGTTGGCCTCCGCGCCGCCGACGATGGCGACTTCCGTCTCGCCGAGGTCGATCATGCGCTTGGCCTGGACGAAAGCGAAGACGCCGGCAGCGCAGGCCGCCACGGACGTCTCGGTCGCGCCGCGGACGCCGAGATTGATCGCGACCTGGCAGGACGCCATGTTGGGAGCGTAGGCGGGGACGGTGAAGATGCCGACGCGGCTGGGGCCTTTTTCGAGGTAGATCTTCTCGCCGTCCGCGATTATGTCGACGCCGCCGCCGCCCGTATTCATGACGATGGCGATGTCGTCGCGGTTGGCATCCGTAATCGCGAGTTCAGCGTGTTCAACGGCCTGGCGGGCGGCCGCGACAGCGAACTGCGAGAAGCGCGCGGTGCGGCGGGCGGCTTTCGCTTCCATGAAGCCGGTGGGGTCCCAATCCTTGACTTCGGCGGCGATCTGGCAGTCCTGGTCGCTGGGGTCAAAGAGAGTGATGCGGCGGACGCCGGAGCGCCCGGCGGTCAGCGATTCCCAGAACTCGCTGACGCTCTGCCCGATCGGCGTCACGCAGCCGAGGCCGGTGACAACGGCGCGCGTCATGAGTGCCAGACCTCGGCGCTGCCATCGATCAGGACGTCGCCAGAGCTGCTGCGGCACTCGACAGCGCAAGTCAGGTGGTTGTCTTCGGCTCTCGTGACGCGGCCGGTCGCGGTGACTGTGTCACCGGGGCGAGCTGGAGCGCGGAATCGGATCTTGAGCTGGCCGGAGTCGAGCCAGGCGCGGCCGAAAGCGGCGGTCAGCATTTCGGAAACGAAGGCAAGGACGAGCATGCCATGGGCGATCGTGCCGCCGAACTGCGTCGTCGCGGCGAAGGCCGGATCGATGTGGAGCGGGTTATGGTCGCCGCTGGCTTCAGCGTAGCGGGCGATTTGGTCCTGGGTGAGGTGCTTGTTGATCGTCGGGAGGGTGCCCTCACCCCCTGGCCCCCTCTCCCGTTGCGACGGGCGAGGGGGGACGCTCGACGGGACGCTGGGGACGCGTTTGCCGGGCATCGTCACGCCTCACTCACCGGGAACGTGACGGTGGCGCGGCCGGTCATGACTTTGGCGCCGTCCGCGGACACTGCGAGGTCGACGCCCATCAGCACCCAGCCGGCGCGCTCGCCGCGGCTGGCGATGCTGGCGGCGACGGTGAGCTCTTCGCCGATGCGGACGGCGCGGTGGAAGGCGAGCTCCTGGCCGGCGTGCAGGGTGCCAGGCGGCAGCGACGACGCCTCAATGAGCGCGCGCATGGAGAGCGCTGCGATGGCCATCGGCGGGACGAGGGCAGAGCCGGCGTCACGGATCGCGGCGTCGGCAACGGCATCGATGTAGGCGTCCATCCACTCTGATGAAAGCGTGAACGATGTTGGTGCGAACTCGTGGCCCCTGGGGAGCGCGGCGAGAGTGGCTGACATGGGCTAGGCGGGCTTGCCGGTGAAGCGCGACATGTCGATGGCTCGGCGCTCGTGCTTGCCGCCGCCGACGCTGGCGCCGGTCTCGTTGAAAGCCTCGACCTCGAAGACGGCCTTGCGCTCGTCCGACTCGATGACGCGGGCCTTCACCGTGACCTTCATGCCGATCGGCGTCGGCGCGTTGTGCTTGATGTCGACCTTGTAGCCGACAGAGCTTTCGCCGGGCCCAAGGTAGGGGATCATCATCTTCAAGCAGAGCCCCTCGAAGTGGCCGACCATGGACGGCGTGGAGTACATCGGCACGGGCAAGTGCTTGACGCCCATCTCCGGCGTCGTCTCGATGATCGTTTCGTCGGCCGTGCCTTCGGGAATCGGCTTCATAGGGCCAGTATACGAGGTGTGAGGTGCGAGGTGCGAGGTGCGAGGTGCGAGATCGGTGCGGGTGCTTTGACAACTGCGGCAACGGGCCGCAACATGGCGCTAACTAGCGAAGGGCAATCGTGTCGCGATTCTGGATCCTGCCGGTCCTGGCGTTGATTTTCGTTGGATTCGCGTGGCGAGATCAGCGAAGCACCGACCACTACGAAAACGGCGCGAGTCTACACGTCGCGCCTGACAGTGCACTTTGTCCGAAACGGCGTTCCAGTGGTCGTTTCGCTGCCTAAGGATCCGGAGCGAATGACGGCGGATGGAATCGAGTGTCAGTTGCTCTTTAGCCCCCTCGAGTTCAACCGGATCTCTGTACTCCTGGAGTTGGCCGCTGCCCGACTTCAGCGTGCAGCCAGCGGCATGCCAGAAGGGGCCACCGACCACTGTCCGTTTCGAGGTCGGAGAATTGTCCGCAGAGTTTGCGTGGACCGGCTCAGACATGAGCATTAATGTTGAGGTCGCGAGCACAGGGGCCAGCCCAAGCCCGAGTCCGTCCGCCACACCGCTCCAGCTGCCCGAGGCAGGCAGGCCTCCCTGAGCGCCCGCCCCCTTGACCCTTCAGCCTTGACCCCCGACCCTTATCACATGCCGACTGTGCGGGTTCTTCCCGACGACATCGTGATCGAGGCCGAGGATGGGCAGACGATCATGGACGCCGCCCACGACGCCGGCCTCTACTGGCCGACGACATGCGGCGGCGAGGGCATCTGCACGACCTGCGCCTGCACGGTGGACGACGGGGTGGCGCACCTGGATCCGATGGGACGCGGGGAGCAGAAGACATTGTCCGAGGATCGCGACCCGGCGTCACTGGCGAGCGGCAGGGTGCGCCTGGCCTGCCAGGCCCGTATGCGCGGCGACGTGACGGTGATCAAGCGCGGCGTCCGCCCGGAATGAGGCGGTTGTAGACGTACGCGAACGCCGGTTAGAATGTGCGCGAAGTCGCGAGCATGACGTACACGATTACGGAACCCTGCATTAGCGTGAAGGACGCTTCGTGCGTGGACGTCTGCCCGGTCGACTGCATCCACACGACGCCGGAGGACCCGCAGTATTACATCAACCCGGAGGTCTGCATCGACTGCGCGGCCTGCGAGAGCGTCTGCCCGGTGACGGCGATCTTCTTCGAGGACGACGTGCCGGAGCAGTGGAAGCACTACACACCGCTGAACGCTGAGTGGTTCAAAGAGCACGACACCAGCGGCGAGTGGCGGGCGCGCACCGAGCGGCACGACGCTTAGCCTCTCCCCGAAGCCCCGCCCATTAGAACCTCTCCGAGCAGACATGCACCCGGTTCTGGGTTCTTCGCCGCCGCGATGTTTCGTTAACGTCACGAGGACGCGCCGCCGCAACTTGACCGGCCCCATGCCTGCCGCTTATTCTCGTCCATGCCAGCCATAGGCAATTCAAATAGTAGAGGATATCGTTGGACTTCGGGCAGATTGAGGCGTTCGTGCAAGTCGCCATGCATAATTCGTTCAGCCGCGCGGCGGAGACGCTGCAGTTGACGCAGCCTTCAATTACGGCGCGCATCCAAGCGCTGGAGCGCGAGCTGGGCGAGGAGTTGTTCGAGCGAGGCGGGCGCGGCGTGCGGCTAACGGATGCCGGGCGCGTGTTGCTGCCCTTTGTGGAGCGGATCCTGCAGCAGCTGCAAGAGGCTCGCGACGCGGTGGACGACGTGCGCAACGTGCAGTTAGGCTCGCTGCGGGTGGGCGCGGCGATCACCGTCTCGACATACGTGCTGCCCAACATCCTGCACCGGTTCTGCCAGCAGTACGCCGGCGTGGAGGTCGTGATCCGGACCGGGCGCTCGGAGCAGGTGCTGAACATGCTGCAGGCCGATGAGGTGCAGGTCGGGATCATCCGCTCGCTGTCGGCGGCGGATGTCGAGACGATTCCGCTGTACCACGACGAGATCGGGCTGGTGGCGTACCCGAGCCACCCGTTCGCGCGCAGCGGCCATTGTACGATCGGCGAGGCGGCCCGCGAGCCGATCGTGCTGTTCGACCGGGGCTCGTCTTACTACGGGATGATCCACGACATCTTCCGTAAGGCGGAGGTAATCCCGAACGTGGCGATGGAACTGGACTCGCTGGAGGCAACGAAGCGGATGGTGGAGGAAGGGCTCGGGATTGCGCTGGTACCGCTGGTGACGGCGGAGCGGGAGCTGGCGCAGGGGATCCTGGTGCGCATCGAGCTGACGGACCTACAGCCGATCCGCCGGCCGATATCGCTAGTCTACCGCAAGAACCGCAAGCGCTCTCGCACGGTGCAGGCGTTCGTCGACATGATGACGAGCGTTTACTCGGCGAAGACGCCGGTCGCGTAACACGCCGGTCGGTCGGGGGGTAGGCGGCCTCGGCTACACGAATGACTCCTCGGCTTCGGCGGACCAAATGCGCGTGCGGAGGCTGCGTAAGGCGTGCATCGAATGCTATTTCATTAGAAACGCTTGCGCGCGAGGCTGCGGTCCCTAGACTATCGCGCCGGCCTGCGTGCGGAGTTCCTTCAGGATTTCGACGTTCTGCTTGTCAGGGCCCTTGTCTTCGAACCCGGGCACTTCAAGCAGGAACGGGACATCGGCGAAGGCGGCGTGCGAGAAGATGTTGACGAAGCCGTCTCGCCCAATGTGACCCTCGCCGATGTTGGCGTGGCGGTCGACGCCGCCGCCGAGGGGAATCTTGGAGTCGTTGGCGTGAACGGCGACCAGCCGCTCGAAGCCGATGTCCGCGTCGAACTCGGCCATCGTCTTCTTCAGACCGGCGGGCGTCTTGACGTCGTAACCGGCGGCGAACGTGTGCTGGGTATCGAGGCAGACCTTGACGCGATCGCCTCCTGCTTCGCGGGCGATGCGACCGAGCTCGGGGAACTTGGAGCCGACCGCGCCGCCCATGCCAGCGCTGTTCTCTAAGATGAGCCAGGCGTCGGGCGGCGTGGCGTCGAGGATGCGGCGGCAGTAGTCGATCACCTGGTCGACGCAGGACTCGTAGCCTGCGCCTTTGTGGCTGCCGAGGTGGAAGATCACGCCCTTGGCGCCGATCAGTGAGGCGGCGTGCATCTCCGCGACGAGGGCGTCGTACGACTTGGCGAGGAGATCGGGGTTTGCGCCGGCGAAGTTCATCAGGTAGAGCCCATGGATGAAGCACGGCGCGATGCCGGTATCAGCGACCTTCTTCTTGTAGTCCGCGACTTCGGTGGTGGAGTAAGTCTTGCGACGCCAGGCCTGCGGTGCGCCGCTAAAGACCTGGATCGTCTCTGCGCCGAGGTCGAGGGCGCGGTCGATCGCTTTGTCGATTCCGCCGGAGGTGCTGACGTGCGCGCCGATCCTCATCGGGGCTCAGTATAGCGTCTCTCGCGCCCTCACCCCCTAACCCTGCTCGGGCTTCTCGGGCTAGGGGCATTCGGTTGTTCGATCAGCGATGGCGGGACGCGTTCGGGAACGGTCACTACTCGCCGAAGGTGGACTGGGCCTCTCGCCTCAGCGCGGCGCGGAAGTCCGGGTGGGCAATGGCGATCAGCTCAGCGGCGCGCTGGCGGTGGTTCTTGCCCCAGAGACGCGCGACGCCGTACTCGGTGACGATCGTGTCGGCGAAATAACGCGGGACGGTGATCACGGCGCCAGGCTCGTGCGTCGTCACGATGCGGGAGACAGCGCCGTCCATCGCTGTCGAGGGGAGCATCGTGATGGCCCGGCCGCCGCGGGAGAGGACTGCGCCCAGGTGCGTCTCTGGCTGCCCGCCAGTGCCGTTGATCAGCCGCGAGCCGAAGACGCTCTCCGAGTTGATCTGGCCGATGAGGTCGATGGAGAGGGCGTTGTTTAGCGAGTGAAAGTTGTCGTTCTGCGAGATGACGCGAACATCGAGCACGTAGTCGGGGTCGTAGACCTCAAACTTCGGGTTGTTGGTGACGATGCGCAGGTCCTCGGCGTCGGAGCCCGACCAGGCGACGGCGATAGCTTTGCCGGGGCGCAGCGTTTTGCGCTTGCCGTTGATGACGCCGCCGTCGACAAGCCTGGCGATGCCGGGAGCGACCATCTCCGTGTGCAGACCGAGGTCGTGCTTCTTGTCGAAGGTGCCGGCGCGGGGCAGGTACATGCCCGGCTCGCCGACGCCGATCTGGATCGTCGCGCCGTCCGGAATGAGCTCACTGACGTAGCCCGCGATCGTCTTCGCGACTTCCGGCGGCTGAGCCAGGCCAAGGACGCGGCGCACTTGCAGCGGCGGCACGCGGGCCATCGCTGGGCCAACGATGATCAGCCGGTCGAGGTCGCCGCGCAGCTCATCGACGATCGCCAGGTACTCCGCATTCAAGGCCGGGTCCTCGACGCGGCGGAGCCAGGCCTCGACGATCGGCATCGTGATCTCGACGGCGGGCACTTCGACAAACCGCTCGATCTCGGTGACGTGGACCTTGTTGTCGCCGAAGACCGGGCGTAGGCCGGGGTCGACCTCGGCGATCGTGCGGCGGGAGTTGCGGACGTACATGCGCTTGTTCCAGTTGTGCGCGCCGAACTGTAAGTAGCCCTCGTCGTCGGGCGGCGTCACTGACGTCAGGAAAACGTCTACGGTGCGGCGTTCCGGACGCAGGTCAGCGTGGTCCTTGAGGCCGAGCGAGAAGAGGTTCGGGAGGTATGTCGCGCGGCCTTCGTCGGTGGCCTGGCGGGCATAGTCTCCGATGAAGAGATCGAACTCGATCTTGAAGAGCTCGGCAGACTCGCCGCGGAGCCAGCCCGGGTCAGTCAGCGGCGAGGACAAGCGGAGCTCGATCGGACCGATCTCCTGAGCGCGTTGGAAGAGCGCTCTCGGCAGCAGGCGCGGGCCGGCGATCGGGATCATCACCAGATTGCCGGGCTGAACGTCGCGCATAGCCTCGTCCGCAGAACAAAGGCGCCGCTGGAACTCTTCCCGCCAATCCATACTGGGCAACGTGGCGTTCATTATGCAGAGGCGAGGTGCGTCGTGCCAGTACGTAGGTACGCCATGCCGAGCAAGGAAGCAATTGGCATCAGAGCATCGAAGAGACGCGTCCTACGTTCGCCGTGATGCTCTCTTGTTCCATGCTCCCCTGCTCTTTACCGTTTTCGGACATGTGGATAAGATGTTGAGTGCCGAGGGCCTGACCACTTATGTCGAATCGCATTCAGCGCGAAGTTGAAGAGCTCCTCGATAAGCTCGAGAAGTTCCCGCCGAAGCGGCCTCTGTCTGCGCGCATCGCAGACGCCCTCGCCGCTCCGTTCCGGGCGGCCGGACGCGCCTACCGTGGCCTAGCCCTGCCTCGGGTGACGGCCGGCCACGTCTTGCTCGTCGGCCTGGCGATCATCGTGGTGGCGTCCGTTGTCCGCGGCACGGGCAGCGTCTGGATCATCGCAGGCGGCATCGTGCTGTTCGTCGGGGCGTTTCTCTTCTCGCTGCGCCGCCAGTCATCGGGACCACAGGAGAAGTACTGGCGGGACAAGCCGCTTGACCTGCACCGCCAGCGTGGGTCGTGGTGGGACAACTGGCGCAACAAGCGCCGCTAAGGACTTCCCACGACTGTCACCCCGTCCCGCGTTCTGCTGGCTGTCGCCATCGCTCTTGCTGCGTGCGCGGTCGCCTGCAGCGGAGGCGACACAGCGTCACCAACCCCAACGCCGAGCCTGAGCGAATCCCCGACAACCGCATCATCGCCTTCGCCGACAGCTAACCCTAACTTCGATACGACCGAGGCGATGGGTATCCTCCAGAAGCTATCGGTCGATATCGGGATTCGCGCCGGGGGAACCGACGGCGAGCGGCGGGCGGCCGACTACCTGCGCGACGAGCTCAATTCGTGGGGCTACGCCGCCGAGGAGCAGCCGTTCCCGGTCCAGGTCTACAAGCCGATCGGCACGACTCTGGAGGAAACGGCGCCTGAGACGAAGACGCTGACGCCGCTGCCACTGACCAACGCGGCGCCGGGCCAGGCGGAGGGCGAGATCGCCGTTGTCAGCGGGGTCGGCGAGACGGGCGACTTCCCCGCCAGCGTGGCCGGCCGCATCGCGCTGATCCAGCGCGGGACGATCACTTTCACGGAGAAGGTGCAGAACGCCGAGGCCGCGGGAGCGATCGGGGTGATCATCTACAACAACTCGCCGGGCAACCTGCAGGCGCCGCTGGCCGCGCCAAGCACCGTGCCGGCGGTAACGATATCGCAGGAAGAGGGACAGGCGTTGGTGGCCGCGGCTCAGGCCGGGACCGTGCGCGTCAGGGTGTCGATCAAGGCGACGATCAGCACCAATCAGTCACAAAACGTACTCGCGCGGGTGCCGGGGAGCGACTGCAGGGTGATCGTCGGCGGGCACTACGACAGCGTGCCGGCTGGCCCCGGCGCCAACGACAACGGTTCCGGGACCACGGTGGCAATGGAGATCGCGCGGGTGCTGGCAACGCGCGGGGAGACAGCCCACGTCTGCTTCACGCTATTCGGCTCCGAGGAGCTGGGGCTTTTAGGGAGCCATTATTACGTCTCGCAGTTGCCGGACGCGGACCGCAAAGCCATCGTCGGCATGCTGAACTTCGACATGCTGGCGGTTGGGGCGGACTGGCCGTTCGTCGGCACGGCCTCGTTGACGGCGCTGGCCAGCCAGGTGGCGGACTCGTTCGGCATCCCGGGCCGGGCCAGCGCGGAGCCGCCCGGCGTCGGCAGCGACCACGCGAGCTTCATCGAGCTGGGCATCCCGGCGATCCTGTTCAACTGCTTCTGCGACGAGCACTACCACACGGCGCTGGACCAATTCCAGTTCATCCAGCCGGAGCGTCTGTCGCAGGCGGGGGAGATCGGGCTGGGGATGGTGGAGGCGCTGCGACCTTAGGCTCTCACCCCTTGCCCCTCTCCTCTGCCTCAGGCGGACGAAGGACAATCAGTCGTGCTGAATGCTGATGGCTAGCGAGAAAATGGCGCGCTCGGTGAGACTCGAACTCACGACCTCAGCCTTCGCAGGGCTGCACTCTATCCACTGAGCTACGAGCGCGCGATGGGCCGGTTGGCCCGAAGCGATCTATCTGGTGCCGAAGGGGGGATTTGAACCCCCACGCCCATAAGGGCACTGCGCCCTGAACGCAGCGCGTCTGCCGTTCCGCCACTTCGGCGCGGCGTGCCACCGGGGCGAGCAAATCAGGGCAAAATACCGGTGGATTTCGCCCCTTCAGGATAGCATCGGGCGTAACGGCGGGTCAATTTGGGAGTGGTGCGACGGCTGTTTTCGCCTCCGGTAGTGCAGGGCGCTGGCTCACGGCTGCGAGAGCAAGAGACCATTCGAGCATCGGAGCATCCCGAACAACTCTGACACAGCTCGCGTTGATGCTTTCATGTGTTGCCATTTCCCCCTTGCCCATCGCGCACACAGCCATTCTCGCCAGCCTTCAGGGAGGGTCGCTTCGAGCGAGTTGTCTACTTCCACTTCGAGGGGGACGACGACGCGCGCGACCATGTTCCAGTGGCCGATGCAGAAGGACAGCTCGAGCAGCTCGCGGTCGGAGAGCCAGCGGCGCAGCTCCCGAGCGAGGTCCGGCGCGCCGGCATGAAGGAGCGAGACGGCGTCGGTGTAACGGACGACGGCGCGCTCGAGGTCCGAGAAGCAGCCGCTCTCCGCGAAGTCCTTGAGCGCCGCGATCTCCTCATCCGTGACGCCGGCCGCGCGGGCGATCGGGATGTCGTGGCCGAACTCGTAGTCGCTGCGGACGTTCTGGGCGACGCGGAGGATGGCGATCTCGCGCAGCCGCGGC
This sequence comes from Chloroflexota bacterium, assembly GCA_036732045.1. GTDB lineage: Bacteria > Chloroflexota > Dehalococcoidia > SM23-28-2 > RBG-16-64-32 > DATKKM01. The sequence goes on along the minus strand of DAINDD010000045.1, from coordinate 12,095 downwards.
TCCAGCGAGAGGCCGCCGGTCAGCAGTGGTGTGGCCATCCGCAGCCAGTTGCGCAGAAGCTTCGGGTTGTAGGCCATTATGCGGAAGATGTTGAGGTTGCCCATCGGATTCGCGGAGAGGCGTTCGTACAGCTCGCGCAGCTCCTCACTGTCCGGCTCATCGATCTTCGGGATGACGGACATCAGTCGCCCGCCCGCTCGACTATGCGATAGACGACCGTTCCTTGCGCGAGCAGCTTGCCTTCAGCGTTGGCGACGCGGACGTCGCAGTAGATGATCTCTTTGCCGCGCTTGAGAATGCGCCCTTCGGCGAAGATGTCCTCGCCGATCGCAGCCGAGAGGTAGTTCACGTTGACGCCGACCGTGGAGCCGAAGTAGCGCGGCGTGGCGATCTCGGCCGTTGTCCAGGCGGCCATCGCGCCGGTGGTGTCGATCAGCGAGGCGATGGCGCCGCCGTGAAGGGCCTTGCCGACAGTCGAGTTCTCGTGCTGGTAACACAGCTTGATCCGCACGTAGCCCCCGCTGCTTTCGACGAACTCCATACCGAGATGCCGCATGAAAGGCGTCATCTCGATCACCTTCGCCATCCGGCCGAGGTTCTTCTGCATCGCTTCTTCGTCCATGCGGATCTCCTAGGGAGCCAGGGCGATGTGGATCGCCTGCTCGTTCGGCTCATCGCCGGCGAGGAGCCGCAAGGCGCGTTCGGCTTCTTCGAGGGGCATCGTGTGCGTGTGCATCTTCGCCAGCGGATACTTGCCCGATTCTATCAGGCGGATGGCGCGCTCGTAGCTCGGCGAATCGACACCAAGCGCGCCGAAGATGGTGAGCCTCTTGCCGACAATACGATCGCTGTAGAAGTTGGCCACGGGCTTCGGGCCCTTCGTCCCGGCGAGAACGACGCGGCCGCCGCGCCGGGCCAGGTCGATAGCCTGCGTGACGGCCTCGGTGGAGTAGGCAGTGACATCGATGACGGCGTCGGCGCCGCGTCCGCCGGTTGCCGCCCGGACGGCCGTGCGCAGGTCCTCCTGCTCGACGTCTACCGCCAGGTCGGCACCGAATTCGCGGGCGAGGGCAAGCTTGGCGGCGTCGCGGCCGAGACCGGTGACGATAATGCGGCCGGCACCGGCCTCCCGCGCCGCGATTACTGAAGCGAGGCCGCGCTGGCCGGGACCGAGTACAACGATCGTGTCGCCGGGCTGGAGGCTCGGCATCTCGACGGACCAGCGGAAGCCCGCGCCGATCGGGTTGAAGAAAGTAGCGATCTCCGGCGGGATCGACTCGCCGATCTTGTGGACGACCGAGTGCGCCGAGAGGTAGAGGTAGTCCGCGTAACCGCCCCAGAGGCCCGGCGGCAGGTCCAGACCGAGGAATCCGTACGACGCGACCCCCGGCGACCGGAGCAGAGACGAGAGGTGCCATCGAGGCACTCGCGGCAGCCGCCGCAGGGGACGAGCGCTTCGACGCAGACCCGGTCGCCGGCCGCGACGCTCCAGCGCCGGGCCGCGTTCTCGCCGATCTCCGCTATCCGCCCGACGGGCTCGTGGCCGGGGATCGCCGGGTGTCGCACGGTGAGAGCGCCGGCGTACTGCTCGTAGTCTGAGCCGCAGATGCCGCAGGCCTCGACGCGCAGCAGGCCGTCGTCCGGCCCAATTTCGGGCAGCGGCAACGCGCGCATCTCCAGAGTCGGGCGGCGGTCTGAACGACGGCGCGCGTCGTGCGTGTCAACTCAGGAATAGCAGGGGTTACAGCCACTCTAGCTCCTTGACGGTTTGCCCGACGCTGAAGTTCTTTGCGACGTCATTCCGCCGTCCATCGATATGAAAGATGATGCGCGCCTCATAGATACCCGGATCCAAAGGTACCGACTGCTTTCCTTGCGTAGGAGGTATTTCGGCGCGTCCGCTCGCGGCATTCCACATGGCCACCGCGATCGATGCACCAACACTGAATGTAGGCGGGAGTCTAATTCGGTATCGTCCCAATTCGTCTGAATCTTCCCCGGATTGGATCCTTGCCTGATGGACCGGCACGATAATCGACTGCCTGCACGCATCTAAAATTTGGAAGGTGACGGCAAGGCTTTCGATGGTGTCTCGCTTGACTAACGCAAATCTGCCAAATGGCTTCTCCACCGGGAGATTCTTCATGAACACTAGCAACAGCCGACTGCCGTCCTCATCGTGACTGTCGAATTCTTTATGTAGCTGTGGGCCGCCCAAGAAAATTTGGAGAAGTGTGGGGAGCACCAACAGCACTCCTACCGCGCTAAAGACCGCGAGGCCGAAGCCAAGCCACTGAAGGTATGTGGGCAGGGCATCCGCCGAGTTGGTGTTCACGCGGGAAGTCTAGCAGGTGCGTGTCGTAGGGCGACGAGCAACGCTTTCTCGAATTGACAAAGTTCCAGCTTGGGCCCCAGCGGTCTGTCTGTGACTAGTGACGCGCCCTCACTTCAGAAATGGAGAGCCGCTGAGCTGGTCGATCTGCTCGCGGGTGAGAGAGATCTCGGGCCAGTTCCACCAGCCGAACATCAGGTTGCGGTCGTCGGACGTGTGATCGAGCGGCTGGGCAACGCCGTCACCGAGCATGTGGCCGAGCTCGTGCATCAGCGCGCCGATGGCCTGCCGTCGCTCGGAGGCAAACCAGGGCTGCGCCGGGTGACCGTAGCGCGCCGAGTCGAGGCCGAGCAGCACGTAGGCGAAGCCCCCGGTGATCGCAGCCTTGCCCGGCAGGATATGCGCGCAGCCGAAGTTCTCGGAGCCGACCATGCCGCCGCCCATCTCGCCGCCGAGGCCCGTCATGTAGTGCGCACGCTCCGGGTCGCAGTTGTTAAGAACGCCGCAGCCGTGCGCCTCGCGCTGCAGGGCGAACCAGATGTTGTTCGTCTCGCCGTGCTTCGCGCGCAATTCATCGAATGACGACGGGCTGTGGTGGACGACGACCGGCGCGACCTCGAAGGTGCGCCCCAGTTGCTCGCACCACCAGCGGGCGCCTTCTTCGAAGGCGGACTGCACGGACTGTTCAGCGCCGGGCGGGAGATCGACGCCGCGGACGACGGCGATCCAGGGCTGCACGGCGCATGACGTTTCCGACATCGGGTTCATGTTTAGCGTATTGGTTTGCACAGCGGACCGTTGGGAGACGGCCCCGGAGGCACGTCTCTACGGTGACGAGACGCGGGACGGCTGGACGAAGCGCTTTTCGATGACGGACTCGGCCTCGTGGACGATGTCGCTGACGATTTCGGCGGCGGGCTTGATCTCGTGGATCAGGCCAACGCCCTGGCCGGCGGGCATGAATGTTCGCGCCGAGTCGAAGGACTCGCCGAGGCCAGGGTAGTCCATCGCCTTATTCTGGATCGACGTCATCGCCTGGAAGGGGAAGGGCTTGATTTCGCCGGGGCGCGTCTCCCACTCCTCGGCGTACGCCGTGCGGATCGCGCGCGCGGGCTTGCCCGTGTAGGCTCGGGTGCGCATCGTGTCGGCCTCGTTCGAGCGCACGAGCGCATCGCGGTAGCCGGGCGCGGCCTGGGCCTCCGGTGTGGCAATGAAGCGCGTGCCGAAGATTGCGCCCTCCGCACCGAGCGCAAGCGCGGCGACGAGGCCACGGCCATCGGCCATGCCGCCCGCCGCGACGACGGGCACTCTCACGGCGTCGACCACCTGGGGGATGAGGGCGAGCGCGCCGACTTCGCCTGTGTGGCCGCCGGCCTCGGTGCCCTGCGCGGCGACGATGTCAGCGCCGGCCTCGACGGACTTGATGGCGTGGCGCACGCGGCCACACATCACCATCACAATCATGTCGCGTTTGTGCATCTCCGCGATGAACTCGGCGGGGACGGCGAGCCCTGCGACGAAGATGTGCACGTCCTCAGCGAAGACGATGTCCATGTGTGGGCGGATACGCTCGGGGTCGGGCGCGAGGAGGTCGACGGCGAACGGCTTGTCGGTGAGGTCGCGGGTCTTGCGGATCTCTTCTCGCAGATCGGCGGGTCCGAGGGTGGCGGCGCCCATAATGCCGAGCCCGCCGGCGTTGGAGACGGCGGCGACAAGCTTTGACATGGAGACGCCGCCCATGCCGGCGAGAAGGATGGGGTACTCGATGCCGAGCTGGTCGCAGAGTGGCGTGTGAAGGGCGTTGTGCATGGGTTCTCCTGGGACGAAGTTCGTTTGACAGAATCATAGGGTTGGAGTTAGGAGAACGCAAACGCTTACGTGAAGGTCAGGACATTGGCGTTAGAATGCTGTTATGGAACCCTGGGTAAAGCGACTCTTCAACAAGTGGCAAACTGCCAAACCGGGCGACTGGAGTCGGCCGAAGAGCTACCGGACGCGCGTAATTTGCTCGACCGATGGTTGTGAAAGGACTTTGCGCCAGCCATGCGAGTTCAAGAGCTTCCTGGCGGATCAAGCAGAAGCGTCTTGAAAACAAGCACATTGAGCCCACACCCGATTAGCCCGCATGAACGCTTCTCAAAGTATCAATAAGCTGGCCGCCTCACTGTCCGGCTGGCAGGCCGAGATGTGCTCTCGCCTGCGCGATCTGATTAACGACGCGCATCCCGACCTCGATGAGGATTGGAAATGGGACGCTGCAGTCTGGACAGCCGAGGGGAACGTCTGCGCGCTCGGCGTGTTCAAGGACCACCTCAAGATCAACTTCTTCAAAGGCGCGCTTCTGGACGATTCGAAGGGCCTCTTCAACGCAGGCCTCGAAGCGAAGCAGTCTCGCTCCATCGATCTCCACCAAGGGGACAAGATTGACGCGCGAGCCCTGCAGGACCTGATACGAGCGGCCGTGGACTTCAAGCCGCCGCCCAAACGCTAGGCGTCACGCAACAGCTTGTAGTAGTACACCGTCGCGCCCAGCGTGCCGCCGGGCCAGGTAGCGTATTCGGGGACGCGGCCGGCCTCGGTCCAGCCGAGGGCGCGGTAGAGGTTTTCGGCACCGCCGTCGAGGAACGTGTCGAGGACAAGGGTCGTGCGGCCGTGGCGTCTCGCCTCATCTTCGAGGGCGAGCATCAGGGCGCGTCCGGTGCCCTGGTTGCGAGCGGAGCGCAGGACCATGAGCTTGGACACTTCGGCGCGGTGTCGGCTGTTGGCACGCTCGGCGAGGACGAGCTGCACCGTGCCGATGATCCCACCGACGTCGTCACGCGCGACGAGCAACAGCTTCGAGCCGTCAGTGACCGGCGCGAGACAGCTTCGCCAGTAAGCGTCGGCCTCGCCGAGGGACATCGGCCAGAGGAAGCCGATGGATGCGCCGCCTTCGACGCAGTCTTCAAGTAGCGCGCAGAGGGCCGGCAGTTCGGCGGTGATGTCGTTGGGCGCAAGGCGCTGGATGGTGGTCACGGGGTTAGGGTCGAGGGTCAGGAGTTGAGGGTCAAGGGTTCACGTCGGATTGGCTGCGGCGCAACGGATGAACGGAATGCGCTCACCCCCGACCATCTCCCGTTGGCGACGAAACAAGGCACTGCGCAGCGGAGTGCAGAGGCGCAGCGCTCTGCCGGGGGTCTGGGGGTGTCCCCCGTTCCCCACCCACATCTCCGGGGGGCGGCTGGGTCGTGCAGTCTCTCGAATGCAGAAGCGCGGAGCGCCGGACCGGGCGGCGCGGTCTACCCCGCCGCCGCCAGCGCTTCGCCGTCCGTGTCGACATTAGCGTCGCCAAGGGGCACTCCATCGCGGTAGACGACGGTCTTGGTATGGACGGACGGCACGCGCGGAGCGGGTGTGATAACGCCGGTGAGGTTGAGCGGGTCGACGGCGGAGACGCGGACAAGGTCGCCGATCTTGGGAGACTTGCGGATGCCGCGCAGCGCTTCGACGGCCTCCGGGCGGGCGTACTGCTCGCCGTAGAAGCCGGCGACGAAGCGGCCGCCGCGAACGATGCCCTGCGCTTCCATGCGGCGGAGGCAGCGCAAGATCTCGCGCCACGGGACGCTGACGTTCTCGGAGCGAACGAGGTCGCGGAAGACGACGCCGTAGCGGAAGAGGAGCTGCTCGGCCCAGGCCTCGGCGAGCTCTTCTGTCATGAGCTGTGCATCGTCCGGGTCGAATCCTTCGGGAGCTTCGGACCGAGCGGTTGTGACAGGCAGAAGCGACCAGCGGCCGGACGGGACGCCGCTGACGGCCAGGGTGCGGAAGAGGCGCGCGCGCTGCGGGCGGCGGAAGCTACGTTTCTTGGTCGAGGCCATCAGGGAGCGGAGCGCCTGGAAGCCGTCGGCAGTGGCGAGGCCGCGCGCGACGAGGTCCCAGAGGCCACGCTCAACATCGCCGGGCAGGCGGCGGGTGGCGGCGACGATGTCGTCGTAGAACAGAGCGCCTTTGGCGGAAAGCAGGTCGAAGATTTCGGCGGCGGCGCCTGTCTTCGGCGGTTCCGCTCGGGAGCCGTTGCGGATTCCGCCGACGAGCCACGGCAGGTCGCCGCGGCGGGCGAGCGAGACGGGCGTCGCGGAGGAGGCGGAGGCGGCCCGGCTGGTATCGCTGCGGCGGAGGGCGAGGCGAGCCCAGGCGACGTCGCCAGCGATGCACAGCTCGTCCAGCCAGAGGCCCTTATAGGCGGCGACGCGCGCGGGCAGGATGTGCCGCTCCCAGGCGACGGCGGGAATGTCGTAACCCTGCAGCTGAGTGACCGCTTCGAGGAGGCCGCGCTTGCCCTCCAGCTGCGTGCCCGGCGCGAGGTGCTGCCAGCGCAGCAGAAAGCGCATGAGGTCCTGCGCGCTGACCGGCTCGATCTCCGAGCGCAGGCGGTCCAGCGTGTAGCGGTGGATGCGCGCCAGAAGACGGCGGTCGCACCACTCTTCGTCCTCAGCGCCCACTCTGAAGTGGCCGCGAATCACCACGCCACCTTCGTTTTCCAGGCGGGCAAGCGCGGAGTTGATGACGGCTGGATCGAGGGCGGTGCGGTCGGCGAGCTCGGAGACCGTCGTCGGGCCGAGGATCTCCATGTGGCCACGTATGACCGCTAGGCGCGCGGCGTCTTCGTCGACTTCGCGACGGAGTTCGGGGGGCAGGCGCACCCCCGGGCGGACAGTCGAGCCGGGGTAGAGGCGCTCGACCAGCGGCAGGTTCTCGGCGGCGAACCAGAGGCTGTCGCCGTCGCTCGTTTCAATAGTCGCGGCCCGCTTCTGATCGACCAGCGCGTCGAACCAAGCCTGCCACTCGGGGGCGTAGGCGGGCCGAACGGCGACGAGGCTGAGCAGCGTATCGTGGACTTCTTCGGCGTCGCGGGGCTGAGGCTGGGCTTCGCCGACGACAAGCTCGATCGCGTCAGGGTCGAGGATGCCGAGATCACGGCCGCTCTTTGGCAGGCTGCGACGGAGAACGACGGAGCGGGCACGGCGCTCCTCGAGTGGGGCATCGTCCAGGAACGAGTAGACAGGCGAGTTGATCATCTCGTGGGCGAAGGGCGAGGGCTCGGTGGTGTCGCGGGCGTGGAACTGGATCTCGCCGCGCTCGATGCGGTCCATCACCCCGCCGAGGCCCTCGATGTCCATCGCCTCGGTCAGGCAGTCGTGCATCGACTGGCGGGTGAGCGGGTGGTCCGGCAGCTCGATCGCGCCGACCAGGTTCTCCTGGCAAGCGACGAGGACGGGGAAGACCGCGGCCATCAGGTCGTCCGCCTTCATGCGCTGGAGAGGAGGCGGCACACGCTTGCCGTTGCGCTGGCGGAGGACGGCGAGGGCGCGCGTTGTGTTCCAGCGCCAGCGTGACTGCCAGACGGGGGAGTTGGCGACGAGGAGCGCCTGCTCGACGGACTCGCGGAGCCAGGGCTTCTTGACGAGCTGGAACATCGTCTCCAGGGGGAAACTGTTGTTGGGGCCGATCGAGAGCAGCATGGCGTCGTCGGTGGCAGCGGCCTGGAGCTCGAAGTCGAAGCTGACGCAGAAACGCTTGCGTAGGGCGAGGCCCCAGGCGCGGTTGATGCGGGCGCCGAATGGAGCGTGGACGACGAGCTGCATGCCTCCGCTTTCGTCGAAGAAGCGCTCGAAGACGACATCGCGCTGGGACGGGACAAGACCCATCATCTCTTGCTGGACTTTGACGTACTGCACGATCTGTTCGGCGCCGTAGCGCGGGAGAGCGCACTCTCTTTCGGCCCAGGCGATGGTGGCGGTGAGATCGGAGGCCCTCACCCCAGGCCCCTCTCCCGCTCCGGCGGGCGAGGGGAGATCGGATTCCCTCTCCTCCCCACCCGATGTCAGGCTAAAGCCTGACTCACCGGAGGAAGCAGTGGCATCGCGGATGCGATCGGCAAGTTCGATGCGGAGGTCGGACACCTCCTCTGACAGCTCGAGGGTGCGGCCGGGGGCTTCGCCGTTCCAGAAGGGGATTGTGGGCGGAGCGCCGTGGGCGTTCTCGACGCGGACGATGCCGGCGGACTCGATGCGCTTAATGCGCCAGGAGGTCGTACCGAGAAGGACGATATCGCCAGCCATCGATTCGATCGAGAAGTCCTCGTCCAGCGTGCCGACGAAGGCGCCCTCGGGCTCGGCGATGACGCGGTAGTCGGCGATCTCGGGGATTGCGCCGCCGCACTGGATGGCGGTCATGCGTGCGCCTCGCCGGCCTCGGATGACGCCGTTGATGCGGTCGCGGTGGAGGTAGTGCGCGGCGCGGCCGGTGCCCACGGCGATGCCTTCGCCGAGCATCTCGACGATTTCGTCGAAGTCTTCGCGTTGGAGATCGTGGTACGGCCAGGCGCGGCGCGCGAGGTCGAACATGTCATCCTCGCGCCAGTCTTCGGCGGCCGCTTCGGCGACGATCTGCTGGCACAGGATGTCGAGCGGCGCTTCGGGCGGGTAGACGCGGTCCAGGCGGCCCTTGCGCACCGCCCTCACGAGAGCCGCGCACTCGACGAGCTCGTCCCGAGTCATCGGGAAGAGGACGCCCTTCGGCGTGAGGCCAAGGGCATGGCCGGAGCGCCCGACGCGCTGGAGAAAGGTCGTGATGCTGCGCGGCGACTCCAGCTGGCAAACAAGATCGATCGTGCCGATGTCGATACCCAACTCCAGCGAGGCCGTGGCCACTAGCGCTCGCATATCGCCGGCCTTAAGGCGTCCCTCCAGACGATGCCGACGCTCCTTGGAGAGGCTGCCATGGTGCGCTCCGACGTTCTCTTCGCCGATGCGCTCGGCCAGTTGGAAGGCGACGCGCTCGGCCAGGCGGCGGGTGTTGACGAAGATCAGCGTCGTGCGGTGCTGCGAGACGAGCTCGGCGAGGCGGTTGTAGGTCTCTGCCCACTGCTCGCCCGAGGCGACGGCCTCAAGCTCGGTCGGCGGGATATCGACGAACAGCTCGAGGTCGCGCTGGTGGCCAGAGTCGACGACAACGCAGTCCGCGACGCCGTCCGGCGAGACACGCTCGCTGCCGACCAGGAACTGCGCGGCGTACTCGATCGGCCGCACGGTGGCGGAGAGGCCGATGCGAGCGGGCCGCGACTCACAGATGTGATCGAGGCGGGCGAGGGTAAGCCCGAGGTGGCTGCCACGCTTGTCGCGGATCAGCGCGTGCACTTCGTCGACGATCACCGTCTGCACGTGACGCAGAATTTCGCGGGCGCGTTCGGCGGTGATCATCAGGTACAGCGACTCGGGCGTGGTGATCAGAATGTGCGGGGGCTTGCGGATGATCGCCTGGCGCTCCTGTTGGGTGGTGTCGCCCGTGCGGAGAGCCGTGCGGATCGGCGGCAGGTCGTAGCCAAGCTCCCTGGCGACTTCGGCGATCTGCTCCAACGGCTCGTCGAGGTTGCGCTGGATGTCGTTCGAGAGCGCCTTCAGCGGCGAGACGTAGACGACCTCGACGCGGTCCTCGAGCTCGCCCGCCTCGGCCTTGCGGATTAGCCGGTCGATGGCGACGAGGAAGGCGGCGAGCGTCTTGCCGGAGCCCGTGGGCGCTGAGACGAGGGTGTCCCGCCCGGCCAGGATGTGCGGCCAGCCGTCGGCCTGTGCGCCGGTCGGGGCCTTGAATCGGCGCTCGAACCAGGCGTGGGTGATCGGGTGGAACCCGTCGAGGACGGTCATGGGGCTAGTTTAGCGCGGGCGGGTGACGGCGGCATGGCAGGAATGGCGCACGGAGGGAGGAAGAGGGAAGATCAAAGGTAGGAGTTGGGAGGTAGGAGTCCCGCCGCTACACCTCGGGCGAGCGGGACGCACGCACGGTCACGGCGCTATCGCCAGGCATAGCGTGGCCGCTCCGCTCGTCCTTCGAGAGCCTCAGAATGAGCGGTGGTGATGCGTCAGTGAGCCCGGTACGACGCTTCGGTGTCGATCTCGCCAACGAAGTCCTGGAGGCCGCTATGGCCGAGTGCCTGCCGGATGCCCATGTTTTCGCCGGCGTGGTACCAGTAGTGGTAGATCGTGCGCTGCAGGAGGTTGCCCCAGCTCGTCGGGAGCGGCTTGCTGCGCGCCGTGCTTGATTGCAGCTTCTCGGTCGTCAATTCGTCGAGGAAGGCGTCGCTGGCACTGGTGATCTCGCGCCAGGCTGCCCAGGCACCGGCGAGAGGCGGCGTGCTGGCAGCGGCTCCGTAGGCAAACTGCTCGTTGACGTCCGGGCGGAGCAGGCGGTCCTGGCCCCGTATCAACCAGTAGCGCTGCTCTTGCCAGGCGAGGTGACCGATGTTCCAGGCGATACAGTTGGCGGGGCCGACCCGCTTGACGGCGTCTTCATCACTTAGGCCTTCGAGGGCGCGCTGGAACTCGCTTCTGGTGAACCTCAGTTGTTCGACGAGCGGGTGGACCATCGGTTGCTCAACTAGCCGGGGCGGCAGACGGCGTGGGGCTCGGGGCGTTCGAGGGGACCGGGCTGACCGTGGTGCTGGGACCGGGGACGATCGTAAGTGTTCCGACCTGCTGGGCCGGGTGGAATGAGCAGCGGAATTGGTACGTGCCCGGCGTGTCGATCTTCACCGCGACCGTTCCCGTGTCGCCGGCCAGGATGGCTTGCGGGTTGTTCGAGTTGTTCGGATCTGTGGTCGTCCAGGAGCCCGGCGGGTCGAACGAGCCGCTCAGGCCGGCGACGACGAGGTTGTGGGCCGAGTGACCGTCGTTCTTGACGTTGATCTGGAACACTTCGCCCGCCCGAGCTGTGATCGTGTTTGGGACGAAACGAGGGTTGATGTCCACGCCGTCGTCGGTGGCTGAGACGTTGAACGACTCGGCTGCAGACGCTCCGCCGAGCCGTGGGTCGGCCGAGGCGGCGGGCGTGGCTGTGCTGGACGTCGATCCCCCGCCACCGGCGAGAAGGACGATGCCGACGACGACTGCAACGACCAGCGCGGTGATGCCGGAGCCCGCCCAGACAAACGGCGTTAGGGAGCCGCCTTCGGCACGTTCTTTGCCGCGCTTGCGTTCTGCCCACAGCCGCTTCTGCTCGGCGCGGCGGGCGGCCTGCTCTTCAGGCGAAAGCGGCGGCGCCTCGACGGCGGCGGCGGCCGGCTGGTGGACACGGTTCTGCTCAGCCCACTCCCGCTTCTGCTGGGCGCGGCGGGCGGCCTGCTCTTCAGGCGAGAGCGGCGGCGCTTCAGCGGCGGCGGCCTGCCGCCGGCTGGTCTGCTGGCGGTTGCGGCGGTTTTTCTTGCCCATGCTTGCATTGTGCCTGACGGTTGGGGCGTTGCGAAAGCTACCGAGCATGCCGCTTGACGATCAGCCGGTGGCGGGGCGAAGCTGTGCAGCAGTGAGAGGCGGTGACCAGAAATGACGTCGGACTTCGGCACCGCCCGCGCCATCGACGCCCGGGCTCACGGACAGCCGGGCGCGCGCACATTCCAACTACGGATCATCGGCTCGAACAACGAGTCGGCGTCGCTGTGGCTGGAAAAGCAGCAGATGCAGGCGCTCAGTCTGGCCCTGACCCAGGTGCTTAGCCAGTTGGGCAAGCCGCCGCGTACCGGGGAAGACATCGCGTCGTTCCCGGATGGGCCGGACCACGACTTCCGCGTTGGCAGGATGGCCATCGGATTCGATACGGCGAACGGGACGGTAGTCTTGCACGTCTTTGAGGCGAGCCGCGAGGAGGAGGAGGGAGAGCCTGACGTTCAGGTGCGGATAACGGAGGACGCCTGCGCCGGCCTGAACAGCCGCCTGCAAGAAATCATCGCCGG
>DAINDD010000044.1:0-25262 GCA_036732045.1 Chloroflexota bacterium | reverse complement strand
ACTCTCATACACTGTTAAACGCAGGTGTCCGGGATCTATCTGAACGAGATCAGGGGCGATCGGCGGCTGCGAGACGTTCGCAACCCTCCTCCGCGTTGCGGCAGCGGATTGCGGCACTATAATCGAGGTGTAGACGGTCAGGCCGAGTGCCTGGCCACCCGCAACTCGGGAAGGAGGATCGCGATTGGCCCAGGCGTCCACCGTTTCCACTGACCAGCTCAAAGAGATCGCGCGGCGCGTGCGTAAGCACATCCTGGAGATGACCGCGCAGGTCAACTCCGGGCACCCGGGTGGCTCGCTTTCGGCCGTGGAGATCGTGACGGCGCTCTACTTCGCGATCATGCGGCACGATCCGGCGCGGGCGGACTGGCCCGAACGCGACCGTTTCATCATGAGCAAGGGGCACGCGACGCCGGTGATCTACTCGGTGCTGGCGGAGGCGGACTATTTCCCCGTGGAGGAGCTGATGACGTTCCGCCGCCTCGGCAGCCCGCTTCAGGGCCATGTAATCCGGGGCAAGCCGCCGGGCGTCGAGATGTCGGCTGGCGCGCTGGGGATGGGACTCTCCTTCTCGCTCGGGCAGGCGCTGGCCGGGCGGCTGGACAAACGCGACTACCACGTCTACTGCCTGATCTCGGACGGGGACAATCAGGAGGGCCAGACCTGGGAAGCGGCGATGGCGGCCGGCCACCATAAGGTCGGAAACCTGGTGGCGATCCTGGACCGTAACCACATCCAGAACGACGGATACTCCGACTTTCAGCGAACACCCGGCGATGTTCACGAGCCAGACCACCTGAACGGCGGCTTTGTGCTGCCGGACTTACACACGGCGAACATCATGAACCTGGAGCCGATCGACGATAAGTGGAAGGCGTTCGGCTGGAACGTCTGGCGCGTGAAAGACGGCAACGACTTCACGCAGGTGATCCCGGCGATCGAGGAGGCGCGCGACTACGACGCGGGCCCGGCGATCGTCGTCTGCGAGACGATCAAGGGCAAAGGCATCAGCTACATGGAGAACAATCCGGACTTCCACGGCAAGGCGCCGAACGCCGAGCAGCTCGAACAGGGGCTGCGTGAGCTCGGGTTCTGACGATTGAGGAACAGGGAACTGGGAACTGGGAACAGAGAAACGGAGGCCGTCGTCACGGCGGTTCTGGGTTCTGGGTGCTGGGTTCTCCGTGGTATACGGTGGGCGCGGTGACTGTCCAAACGTACGGCGAGAAGGCGACGCGCGACGTCCTGGGGCCGACGCTGGCCCGCCTGTGCGAAAGCGGGCTGGACATCGTGTGCGTGGACGCTGACCTCGGTTACTCGACATCGGCGGTGAAGTTTGGGCAGAAGTTCCCGGAGCGTTTCTTCCCGGTCGGCGTCGCGGAGCAGAACATGATCGGTGTTGCGGCGGGGCTGGCCACGTGCGGAAAGGTGGCGTTCTGCAGCAGCTTCGCGGTCTTCGCGCCGGGCCACTGCTTCGACCAACTCCGGATGGCGGTGGCCCAGCCGCAGACGAACGTCAAGCTCTTCGCGAGCCACGCCGGCGTCGTCACGGGTGAAGACGGCGCATCAGCGGAAGCGCTGGAGGACCTGGCGTTGATGCTCTCGATGCCGCCGTTCCGCGTGATCTTCCCGGCGGACGCTGTCGAATGTGAGCAGGCAATTGAGACGGCGGCGCGCACCGAGGGGCCGTTCTACATTCGGGCGCTGCGCCCGAAGATCCCGGTCATTTTCGACGACACGTACCGCTTCCAGCTGGGCAAGTGGCCTGTCCTGCGCGAGGGCGGCGACGTAACGCTGATCGCATGCGGGGAGCTGGTGAAGGCGGCGCTGGACGCGGCGGAGACGCTGGTCGGCGAGGGCGTGCAGGCTCGCGTACTCAACGCCTCCAGCCTGCGGCCGATTGACACCGACGCCGTGCTAAAGGCGGCTGCAGAGACCGGCGCCATCGTCACGGCGGAGGACCACTTCGTCTTCGGCGGGTTGGGCACGATTGTCGCGCAGGCGCTGGCGGAGAAGCGCCCGACGCCCGTCGAGTTCGTTGGGATGCGCGACCGCTACGGGACGAGCGGGACCTGGCAACAGCTGCTGGACTACTTTCACCTGACGCCGGAAGCGATCGCCGAGGCGGCCAGGAATGTCATCGCACGTAAGTCCGGTTGACGCCGGCGAGTTCTCTCACGCCGAAGAACACGCGGCGCTGAGAGGAGCGCCAGTCCGCATAGCAGCGGTCTCGCTGTTCGTGACGGGCTGCCTGCTCGCCCTCAAGCTGACACTTGGTTTGCTCAGCGGCAGCATCGCCGTCCTCTCCGACGCCGTCGATAGCGGCACTGACCTCGTTGGCGGCGCGGCGGCGCTCTTCAGCGTCCGCATCTCGCGGATGCCGGAGGACGAGGAGCACCCGTTCGGCCATGGCAAGATCGAGGCCGTCTCGGCGGCGGTGGCGGCGACGGTCATCGGACTGGGCGGCGGGCTCGTGACATACCAGGCGGTGTGGCGGCTGATCGAAGGCTCACCGGAGATACACGTCGGCGTTGGACTAATCGCGATGTCGGTGGCGGCGGTTGCCAACGTCGTCATGGCGCTTTTCATGCGCCGCGAGGCGAAACGCTCGCACTCGATGGCACTGGGGGCCGAGGCGACGCACTTGGCGACGAACATCGTCCAGGCGTCGGCGATCATCGCCGGGCTGCTGCTGGTGCAGGTCACAGGGAAGGTCATCTTCGACCCGCTGACTGCGCTCGCGCTGGCCGCCTACATGGCGTGGATCGCGCGCGGCCTGGTGTTGACGGCGCTGGGCGAGGTGATGGACACGACGCTGCCGCCGGAAGACTTGCGTGCGATCCAGGCCGCGCTGGCGGAGCACGAGAGCGAGATACGGGGATACCACCGCCTGCGCACGCGACGCTCCGGGGCGACGCGCCATATCGATATGCACCTGCTGTTCGGCGCGTCCCGGACCGTCCATGAGGTGCACGAAGTGGCCGACCATGTGAGCGACGAGATACACCGGCGCCTGCCCGGCAGCATCGTTGTGATCCACGTCGAGCCGGAGGACGCCCGGGACGCATAGATAAGCAGTAAAGCTAACGGGCTCCGCTGGCGGCGTATCGTAACCAATTCCAAACGTGGTGCAGGTGTAACTCGCTTGCTCGGTTGGCGTCTTACTCAACAGAAGTGCGGTAAATCTCCGCACTCCGTTTCCAGGCTGGAAAAGAGCTAACCGTCCGAAAGGTCGGGACGCAAAGCCATGGGCCTACGTTCACCAACTGGTGGATAGGGCCGCCAGGCCGCCGAAGCGTGGGACAAGTTGGGCTGGAGGGTCCTTCCGTTGAATGCTTTGGCGGTGCAACTAAATACTGCAATCCGGCCAACTGCAATCCGACCAGTGGAAGGCAAGATGGACAACGTTAGCCCCAACCTGAAGCGCCCGGAGAGTGAACTTGAGGGCGAAGAGACAAGCATCAGCCGCATCGCGTGGGCGGGCGGGATCACCGTCACGATCGTCACCGCGGTCGTGCTGGGCGTCGCGCTGGCGACAACGACCGGCAGCATCTGGTGGCACGTGGCGCTGTACACGACGCTGGCAGGCGTGCCATTTGGTTACGCAGTCTTCTCCAACGTGGTGATGCGTCAGATGGAATCGGCCGTCTTCGCGCGCTACCGGGAACAACTGCGGGGCCAGATCAACGACCTTTCGGAGATGGTCTACCGCGACGAGCTAACGGGCCTCTACAACCGCCGCCACTTCTACGAGGTGGCCCGCCTCGAGGTGGAGAAGGCGAAAATCTCGAAGCGGCCGCTTGCCGTCTTCCTGATGGACCTCGACAAGCTGAAGACGATCAACGACGAGCATGGGCACGCCGTTGGCGATGCTGTCCTCGCTAACCTCGGACGCGTCATCGCCGCTCACACGCGAGCCGACGACGTGCCAGCCCGCCTGGGTGGTGACGAGTTTGGGATCGTAATGCCGGGGACGGACAAGCGCGGAGCGTTTGCCCTGGCCCGGCGCTTGTGGGCCGACCTCGAGCAGATTCCGATGTACGAATCCGGCGGCACGGCGTTAACCGTGACGGTCTCGATCGGGCTGGCAGGCTACCCCTGGGGCGGCGAGACGATCGAAGAGATGATCCAATGGGCCGATGCCGATATGTACGCGAACAAAGCATCCCGGCAGATCACGCAGCCCGCTGCGGTTGCCTTGCCGACGGATCTTGATGCGATAGCCGATGACATGTTGGGTACTGTTTAGGGGGGGAATGATGGTTGCCATTTCGCGAGGACTACCACGGCGGACGAGCCGCGCGGCGAAGGCTCTGACGACGGCCGTCGGAATGGTGGCTGTTGCCGTGATGCTGACGCTGCTGGTGGTGCTCGTTAGCCCGCTGGCAGCGCTCGGAGCGATCAGCCTGGGATGTTCGGTGGCGCTCTTCGTCGCAGTACGCCGTCTGCAGGGAGAGAGCAAGCGCGCCGAGATCTACCTGATGAACGCGCGCGACAAATACGACGCGGTGATCGGTTCTCTGTGCGGCGCGCTGGAACTGGAAGACAACATGAGGGCGGACCACGTCGCTCGTGTCAGACAGCTGGCCAGCATCCTTGCGGCGGAAATGGGTATGGGGAAGGACGAAATGGCTCTGCTGCAGAAGGCCTCGATCCTGGCCGACACGGGCAAGATTGAGATTGCGCAGGGGATTCTGAACAAGCCCGGCACGCTGACGGAGCAAGAGTGGGCCGAGATGAAGCGACATCCGGAGTTCGGGTACAACTTCCTGATCAGCATGCGGCCGCTGCGGGACGCGGGCGAGATCGTCCTGGCTCACCACGAGCGGTACGACGGCCAGGGCTACCCGCGAGGTCTGAGGGGCGAGGAGATCCCGATGGGCGCGCGCATCTTCACGATCGCTGACGCGTATACGGCGATGACGAGCGACCGTCCGCACCGCAAGAAGATAACGCATGAGGTAGCGATCAAGGAGATCCTGCGAAACTCTCTGACGCAGTTCGATCCCGAGGTCGTGCGGGCGTTCGTGCGCTGCGAGGAGCGGGGACTGATTGCGGGCCCGTACAAGACCGAAGCTCCAGAATTGCTTCCGAGCGTGCTGGGCATTCCCAGCGCGGCCTAATCAGACGTCGTCGGGCAGTGTGACGGCGCCGCGGGACCAGCGTTCGACGCCGCCGAAGCGCACGCGCCTGAACTCCTCGGCGAAGGCGAACCCGGCCGGCTTGCCGACAGCGGCGGCCCAGCCTTTGATCTGCATCTCGATGACCGGCCGGTAGTTCTTCGGGTCGGCTGCGGACAGCGCCGGGATGTCCAGGCAGGAGGCGACGACTGCGGCCTGCAGATCCATCACGGTCATCTCCATCTGGCAGACGTGCTCGCAAAGCGCATCGATCTTGCGCTTGATCGTTGACGAGACGTCGACGACCTTGTTCACGTCACGCGGAGACTTGGCGAAGAAGTAGCGCTCACCGACGTAGTGCGGCTCGAGACCGTTTTCATCGCGGTGTTCCGGGCAATAGAGCGGGAAGTGGGAGAAACTGGCCGCTTCCGTCGCAGCGATCGCCACGGCGCGATGGTCCTGGTGCTCCTCATACGGTGCAAACGCGTCCCAGGTGAAGAGGATGTCCGGGCGGTGTTGCCGAATGGCGCGCATGCAACGTTCGCGCAGCTCGTTTAGCGACGTCTCGGAGAGGCGGCCATCCTCGTAGCCCAGGAATTCGATGTCCGGGTTAACGCCGAGGGCGGTAGCGCCGAGGCGGGCCTCCTCGCGCCGGGTGTCGGCGGTAAAGCGGGGGCTCCAGTCGGGGTCGAGCGTGCCGCGTTCGTTGTTGGTCGCGATGACCTCGCGGATTTCGTAGCCGAGACCGGCCATTTTGGCGATCGTGCCGCCGGCCATGAACTCCATATCGTCGGCGTGGGCGACGATGACGAGGACGCGCTTAGGCATCGGCGTTCGCTCGACCGATCCGACGCTGGAAAGCCTCGGCTAGGGGAGAGAGGCGGAGGCGCATTCGCTCGCAGAATGCGTCGACCTTCGCTTCGTCCAGAGGTACCGCGGCACAGAACATCTCGACTTGCGTGAACGGGCCCGGGTGCTCGAAGCGATCGCTGTCGCGGTTCCAGGCCGGCTGCACGACGAAGTGGATGTGCCCGGGCGTCCATCCCGCGTGCGACCATTGGCAGATGTACGTCTGATCCGGGCCCAGTTCGTCGCCGAGCGCGTTGGTTACGGCGAGGAGCAGGGGGCCGAACTCTGCGGCCTCTTCCGGCGTCAGGTCAGCGAAGCGCGTGGTATGGCGCAGCGGCTTGACGATCAGCGTGCCGACGCCGAGGGGACCGATGCAGTGTTCGACGGTCCAGTGCGTCGTACGGAGGATCGTGCCGCCGGGGAGCGGCTGCACCCCGGAACTCAGGTCGCAGGCGAGGCAAGCCTCGCGCATCAACCGGCCGCGTCGGCAGGTGCGGGCGCCGGGGCCGTCTCGACGCTCTCGCAGAAGCTCTTCAGATTCTGGAACGTCTCCGTCAGCATCTTCGTGGATATACGCTTGACCACGGGCATCATCACGTGGCTGAGGACCGGGATTGCGGGCTGGTAAGTCATCAGGAACCGGAAGTGGGTGCCGCCGTCCGGGCCGGGGAGCGCTTCATTCGTGACGTAGGACTCCTTCAGCAGGCGGCTGCCCCACCACTTCGTTGTCAGGCGGTGGTTCTCCTCGTCGATCGCAGTTGTGACATGCACGGTAACCTGTCCGTTGGAGAGGACGCAGCGGTGTCCGCCGCCGGCCGCCGCTTTAACTGGTGGCAGCTCGGTGAACTCGCGGAGGCTCTCCCAGTGCGCGAACTCTTCGCCGTTTGTCAGCGCTTGCCAGACGCGCGAGGGTGGCGCCGCAATGTCGATCTCGACCATGAACCGCGCCTGTTCCGGCGTCACGAAGAACCAGTTGGCGTTACGGATCTCGTCTCGCAGCGGCGAGAGGTCGATGTACGTGCAGGCGATCTCGCCGACGTCGTCGTAGCGCTCGGTTGATGGTGCGATGGGCAGCGTCGTCGCGGCGGACGCGCCCTGCAGGTAGGCGGCGGTGAGCAGCGCGTATTCGTCGAGCGGGACGCTGTTCTTGAGCAGCCGGTGCGCGACGATGACCTCGGGCCCGACCAGCTCCTGCCGGCCGCCGATGTTCTGCACGTCGAACTGGCCGGCGTGGACGATGAACTTGAGCGAGAGGTCGCCGGTCCGCGTGCAGGCGCCACAGGGGCAAGCCGCGCGGGCGGCGATGTCGATGGTACGGGCGCTGAATTGCTTGTACAGCTCGCCGATGTGCGCGAGGAGCTCGTCGGGCGGCTCGCGGCCTTCGCGGTAGAAGAAGATGCAGTCGCCTTCGACGTTGGCGAGCGTCCAGCGCCCGCGGTTGCACTTGAGCAGGTGGTTCAGAAGGTCTTCGGTGATCTCCTTGCCGTGCTCGATGCCGACGCCGGTGAGGAAGCGAGTGTACCCACCGATATCCGCCAGAACGAATGTGCCTTCAGTCGCCATCGCGACAAACCTCCCGCAGAAGCTCCAACGAAGCCGCTCTGATTATAGCTTCCGCTTCGCCGGTGAAGAACGTGACGCCGCTCTCGTAGCCGCCTTCGTCGTAGGCGTGCCGTGGGACGATGTAACCGGCGTAATCGTTGGCGTAGCAGGCTATCAGCAGTTGTTCGATGCCGGCGTCCTCGCGGATCAGCGCCCCGGTTTCGGCGAAGAACTCGCCCGGCAGCGCCAGAAGCGCGACGCCATCGCCAAGCGAGATCGCCTGCAGCTCCGTGCGGTGGACGCCGGACTCGCCAGAGCGGCGGGACCAGGCGGCGGCCCAGCGTTCGCCGCTCAGGCGGGAGAGCTGGGCCATCGCCTTGCGCCTGGCCGGCGAGGCGGCGGGATGCCGGTCCGCCTCGGGCTGGACGGCCTCAATGCGCGAGACGTACTCCGCTTCGGACAGAAACTCACGGAACGGCAGATCGATCTGCCGCCGAGCGACCCGGAGCCGCGGCTCGACGAGCCGTCCGGGCACGACGCGCTCCGGGAACTCGTCCCAGCGGATGTTTCGCGCGCAGGCCGTCACCCGCCGCGCGAAGGTCAGCTAGTAATCTCACGGCCGCGCCGCCGACGGCCAGGCCCGCGCGCTCGACGCTGGCGAAGTCCTGGCGCATCCACATCGGATTGACGTCTCCGCAGGCGCCGTTCAGGTAGACGGAGGGCGCGCCAGTGGCGGCTTCGACAATACGGCAGGCAACGCCGGGAAACTCGGCGGAGAGCAGGAGGTTCGCGCCGGAGAGCACGGTGGCGTGGCAGGCAAAGTTGAGCAAGCTAGCAACGGGCCCGTCCTCGCCGTTGAAGAGGATCACGCGTAGGATCACGTCGGTGGGGCCAGCCGGATCGCGACGGTTCATGCCGATCGTTTCGACGTCAGCGGTACCAGTGTTGAGCGTGACGGGCCGCCGCGACTCCCACGCCTGCTCGACGGTCGCGACAATCTTAGAGACGGTCGCCTCGGCTAGCGTTTCGTCGAGGCGAGAGAACATGCCTGCCCGCAGCCCGACGGGGCCGGCGTGGTTGTGCGTCGCGGCCAGCAGCACGGCGTGTTCGGCGATGCCGAGCGACTCGCGAACGCGGCGCCGGACCTCCGCGGTCAGCCAGGGGTGCAGGCCGAGCAGGTCGCAGCCGACGATGGCGCAGGCGGCGTCGCCGTAATCCAGCACCAGGACGCGGGCGAAGAGCGGGTCGTGCACCCCTACGGACGGGGTAAGACGGGAGCCGTAGCCGTCCATCATGCCGCCGGGCGGGGGCGTGATGTCGACGCTGGCGGCGGCGGCGCGGAGGGTGGTCATAGTGAGACGTATGTTACGAGTCGCCAGACGTTAGTGGGCAGTGGACACGGTGGACAAGGGTGATCCTAGCGCACGATAACAGAAGGCCGGTGTTGTCCTACGTGCCGGAGTCGAGCAGCACGCGGCGGAGGTGGTCGATGGTGATGTTGCCGCCGCTGACGACGATGGCGACTTTCTTGCCACGCAGGCGGTCGGCGGCCTGGACGGCGGCGGCCGCGGCGGCGGCGCCGGACTCTTCGGCGATGACGTGTGCACTGCGGGCGAGGAGGAGCATCGCATCCCGCATCTCTTCTTCGGAGACGAGAAGCATGTCGTCCATGTGCTCGATGAAGACTCGGACCGGCGCGTAGTAGGCGTGGCCGGTGGCGAGGCCCTCGGCGGCAGTGTGGATCGTCGCCTGTTGCAGCGTGCGCTCTCGCCAGGAGCGGTAGACGGCGGGTGCGCCCGCGGCCTGGACGCCGATCACCTGCACGCGCGGCTTCAGCGCTTTGGCGCCGAGGCAGTGGCCAATGGCCGCGCTGCCGCCGCCGATCGGCGTGATGATGACGTCGACGTCCGGGAGGTCTTCGATGATCTCGAGGCTCATCGTGGCCACGCCGGCGATCAGCTCGGGCGTGTTGACGTGATGCACGAAGCGCATCTCCTGGTTCCGGGCGAAGGCTTCGGCCCAGTTGCGCGCCTCCTCGAAATTAGCGCCGTGGAACTCGACCTCGGCGCCGAGCGCACGCATCGACTCGACCTTAAGGGGGTTCGCCTCTTCCGGCATCGCGATTACGCAGCGGGTGTGGCACAGCTTCGCGCCGTAGGCTAGCGACTGGCCGTGGTTCCCGGTCGAGGCGCTGACGATGCCTCGGGCCCGCTCGTCGTCCGTAAGGCTGGCGCAGAGGTTGATGCCGCCGCGGACCTTGAAGGCGCCGATCGGCTGCAGGTTCTCGAGCTTGAGATAGGCCTCGAAGCCAAGCTCGCGGCTCATCGTTGGGTTATGGACTAGCGGCGTGCGCGGGAGTTGTCCCTCCAGCAGGTGCTTGGCCTGATAGACGTCGGCGATGGTCGGCAGGAGATCGTAGTTGCAGTCGTAGACCATGCCGACGACGCCTTCGCGGAGAGTTCCGCAGACGCGCTCGATCTTTGCGGAGAGCTCGTCCGGCAGGATTTCGGTGCGCAGGAAGCCCAGCCTCTCGAAGTACTGAGGCAGGTCGGTCGTGACGTAGACGTCATCGTGTGGGAAGCGCCGGACAAGCTCGCGCACGATCGCCTCGCCAAGTCCGTTTCCGCGCTCCGACTCTACGACGGCGACGGAGGCGAGTTCACACGTACGCTCGTAGGGCTTGATACGGCCGAACGCGATGATCTTCCCGTGGCGGCGGAGCGTGATGAACTGCTCCGCATTGAGGTGCTCAGCGTCGAGGCGCTCTCGTTCGATGGTCTCTCGGATGAACGGCATATCGACCGAGGTAGCGGGCGAAAAATCGAGCTCGGAGGCAGTGTCAGTCGTCACGACTCAATTGTAACGAGATTAGCTGTCCGTCAGGTTGACTGCCGCGCTAGAATTAGGTGGCAATTGCCGAAAGGAGGCGTCATGCCCCGCTACGTTGTCCTCTACAAGTTCACCGACCAGGGCCTGAAGAAGATCAAGGACACCGTCAGTCGCGCCGCCGCAGTCCGCAAAGCGAATGAGGCGCGCGGCTTCAAGGTTATCGGCACGTACTGGACGGAAGGTCACTACGACATCGTGTCCATCATCGAGTCGCCGGATGAGGCTTCGATGACGTCCGGCCTCTTTAACATCGCGCAAGCCGGCAACGTCCACAGCGAAACACTCCGCGCGTACAACGAAGCGGAGATGAAGAAGGCGCTCTCCAAGCCGGCGCCGAAGCGAGCCGCCGCTAAGCGTCCAGCCAGAAGGCGAACGGCTTCTTCGCGACGTCCAGCGCGCCGTTCTGCCTGAGGCTCTCGAGGGACTGGCGCTGGCCGGTGCGGGCGGAGAGGTAGGCAGCGCAGATGATCTCCAGCACGGCGCGGCCGTCTTCGCCACTGAGCGTCGGCGGCTTGCCGTTCTCGATGCAGTCCACAAAGTGCGCGATCTCCTGCGGGAAGCCGTAGCTCCACGCCTCTTCAAAGCCGGTCCACGTCCAGCCGCGTGTCCACGGCGATTTCTCGCCGGCGTATTCGTAGCCGGTCGCACTGAACGTTTGCAGCGAGCCGCCGCGCGCGATATCGGCGACGGTCAGCCCCTGCGAGCCGTAGATCTCGGCGCGGTCGTCGAGGCCGCCGGCGCGGGCCCAGGAGTTCTCGGCGATGCCAAGGCCACCGCGCGGGAAACGCTCTGTCGGAGCAAAGCGGAGGACGATGGTGGCGTGGTCGTCGCCGCGGGTGCGGTCGCGGTGGACAAAGTTGGCGGCGTCGGCGTAGACGCTTTCGACGGGCGCGTTGCCGAAGACCCAGCGGCAGTAGGCGATGGAGTGGCAACCCATGTCCATCAGCACGCCGCCGCCGGAACGCTCGACGTCCCAGAACCAGTCCGAGTGCGGTCCGTAGTGGCATTCCAGCTGGCGGACGTAATAGACCTCGCCGAGGGCACCTTCGTCGGCGAGCTGGCGGGCGCGCACGTACTTCGGCGCGAAGCAGAGGTTTTCGCCGTATGCCAGAACGACCTTGGCCTTCTGGCAGGCCTTGATCATGCGATCGCACTCGTCCAGCGTGACGGCAAGCGGCTTGTCGACGAGGACGTGCTTGCGGGCCTTGGCTGCGGCGATGGTGACCTCGGCGTGGAGGTCGTTCGGGCAGGCGACGGTGATGGCGTCGACGAGGTCGCTTTTGAGCATGTCATGGTAGTCGGCGAAAACGTGCGGCACCTGCCAGCGGCGGTGGAACTCCCAGATGTGGTCCGGGTTCGGGGAGGCGGCGGCGACGAGCTCCGCGCCCGGCGTCTGCGCGATCCCCTCAGCGTGCGCGTTGGCGACGAATCGTGAGCCGACGATGCCGATGCGAACGGTCATGGGCGCATTATGGAACTAAGAGCCAGGAACTGGGAACTTGTGTAGTATGCTTTCCCGATTGCTCGCTCCTATCCCTCGTTCGCTTGACACGCGCTTCTCTCGCCCGTAACCTATCGGCATTATGACGTTTGCTGAGGTGATCCGCGCGCGACGACCGCGACCCATTGGTGGGGCGGCGGCGCGCGTCTTTCGATAGTCACGTCGCGAACCGCAAGCGCGATTCGTACGCCCCACCGCTGACCAGTGGTGGGGCTTTTCAATTTAGATCGTCAGGGGTCGAGGATTTAGGAGAACGAGATGGCAATCAGAGTCGGGATCATAAACGTTACGGGGTACGCGGGTGCCGAGTTGGCGCGGCTGCTGTACAACCACCCAGAGGCGCAGGTCACATCTGCCACCGGCCGCACCGAGGTAGGGAAAAAGCTGGCGGAAGTGTTTCCGCACCTCGCCTGCTACGACCTGACGATCGAGCCGGAGATCGCGGGCAGCATCGACTTCGCGTTTTCGGCGCTGCCGCACGCGGCGAGCGCGGAGTCTTGCGCGCCGCTCGTTCGGGCGGGCGTGCTGGTCGTTGATATCAGCGCCGACTTCAGGCTGCATGACGCGGCGGAGTACAGCGAGTGGTACGGCGTCGCGCATCCGGCGACTGACTTGCTCCCGCAGGCGGTCTATGGGCTGCCGGAGCTGTACCGGGAGGCGATCAAGGCGGCGAAGCTCGTCGCGAATCCCGGCTGCTATCCGGAGAGTGCGCTGCTGGCGCTGGCGCCGGCCGTCAAAGCCGGGATTATCGCGCCGGAGATCATCGTCGACTCGAAGTCCGGCGTCACTGGGGCGGGCCGCGGTCTGGCGCTCAACCTGCACCTGGGCGAAGCGGGCGAAAGTGTCTCGGCGTACGGATTGAGCGGCCATCGCCACCTGCCGGAGATCGTCCAGGAGCTGGCGGCGATGTGGCCTCCCGTTGAAGCGCCGCGGCCGTCGACGCCGAAGGTAACGTTCACGCCGCACCTGATCCCGATGACACGCGGCATCCTCTCGACGTGCTACGCGCCGGTGTGGCCTGGCGACCTGCCGGCCGGCGACGCCGGCAAGCAGGCGCTGCGCGACATCTACCAGGAGTTTTACAAGGACGAGCCGTTCGTGCGTGTCGTTGACGCGCCGCCGGCGACCAAGCAGACGCGGGGCAGCAACATGTGCCTCGTCTACCCAACACTAGACGTGCGCACCGATCGCCTCGTTGTCGTGAGCGTTCTCGATAACCTGGTGAAGGGTGCGGCGGGCCAGGCGATACAGAACATGAACTTGATGCTGGGGCTGCCCGAGACGTTGGCTCTCGACGCTCCGGCCGTTTATCCGTAGGAGGTACCGATGATCAAGGACGAAGTGATGACCGCCAAGGATATCGAAATCGTGGCCGACGGCACAGTGACGACGCCGAAGGGGTTCAGCGCCGGCGCGATCGCAGTCGGAGTGCGGATGGACTGGGACAAGCTGGACGTTGGCCTGGTCTACTCGGAGGCACCGTGCACCGCGGCGGCGACATACACCAGCAACGAGCTTAAGGCCGCGCCGCTGCTGATCAACCAGAAGCATCTGGCAGACGGAAAGGCGCAGGCGTTCGTGGCGAATGCGGGCTGTGCGAACTGCGCGACGGGCCAGCAGGGGTTGGACAATGCTGTCGAAATGGTACAGATCGCCGGCAAGAAGCTCGGCATCGACCCGCATGACGTCGTCGTCTTCTCGACGGGTGTGATCGGGACGCAGCTGCCGATGGACCGCATCGCGCCCGGCATCGAGATGATCGCGCTGTCGGCGGAAGGCGGCACTGACTTCGCGGTGGCGATCATGACGACGGACACGGTGAAGAAACACATCGCCGTACGGGCGGGCAACTGGACGATCGGCGCGGCCTGCAAAGGCGTCGGCATGATCCACCCCAACATGGCGACGATGCTCTGCTTCATGACGACGGACGCGCCGGTGGACCAGCCGTTCCTGCAGACGTCGCTCAAGCAGGCGGTCGATGCTTCGTTCAACATGGTCGACATCGATAGCGACACGAGCACCAATGACATGGCGATCGTGCTGGCGAATGGACTGGCGGGCGGCGCGCCGATCGCGGAAGGTCACCCGGATGCGTCGACGTTCCAGAAGGCGCTGACGTTGGTCTGCACGAGCATGGCGCGAATGATGGTGCAAGACGCTGAGGGCGGCACCAAGCTGATCGAGGCGAAGGTCGAAGGCGCGCCTTCGGTGGAAGACGCCCGCAAGGCCGCGCGGAAGATCGTCAGCTCGATCGGCGTTAAGACGGCGATCTACGGCGAGGACGCGAACTGGGGCCGCATCCTGGCGGCGATCGGCAACAGCGGTGCGGCGTTCGACATGACGAGGACGGCACTTTTCCTGGCGAGCCCCGCGGGCGGTGAAGTGCTTTTGTTCAGAGACAACGCGCCACAAGCGTTCGACTTGGCCGCGGCAAAGGCCTGCCTCGCGCCGAAAGAGGTCGGGATCCGCGTCGACCTCGGTCTCGGTTCGGCTGGGGCGACGGCCTGGGGCTCCGACCTGACTGAGGAGTTCGTGCGCCTGAACAGTCAGTACACGACGTGACGGGGTGGAAGAGGAAAGAAGGAGGAGGCGCTCAACTGGAGGCCTTAGAGACCTGCCTGGCAGACCTAAAGGTTCTGAAGCTACGTCGGTTGAAGACACGAAACGAAGGGTTATGAAAGACACAATCGTCATTAAGATCGGCGGCTCCACGCTGGGCAGCCACGACACGACCTTGCAGGACGTGGCCGACCTGCATCGGCGCGGCGCCGCCCCGATCGTCGTGCATGGCGGGGGCCCGCTGATCAGCGACTGGCTGAAGCTGACCGGCATCCCGACGCGGTTCGAGCACGGGCTGCGGGTGACGGACTCGGCTTCGCTGGACGTCGTC
The DNA here is from genome assembly GCA_036732045.1 of Chloroflexota bacterium. Taxonomy (GTDB): domain Bacteria; phylum Chloroflexota; class Dehalococcoidia; order SM23-28-2; family RBG-16-64-32; genus DATKKM01. The sequence goes on along the minus strand of DAINDD010000044.1, from coordinate 10,468 downwards.
GTGGCGGTGCTCGCCGGGCTCGTCAACAAACAGCTCGTGGCATCGCTGGAGGCGCTCGGGGTGCGCGCGATCGGCCTGACCGGGGCGGACGGTGGTCTTCTGCGCTGCCGGATAGCTGACCCGGCGCTCGGCTTCGTGGGCGAAGTCGAGCAGGTCGAGGCCGGCGTTGTCTCAAACATCATCGAGGGCGGCGCCGTGCCGGTCATCGCGCCGATTGGACTCTTGTATGAAGACGGCCAGACGACCGGCCAGCTGCTGAACGTCAACGCGGACACGGCGGCGGGGGCGATCGCGACGGCGCTTGCTGCGAGTTGGCTCGTCTTCATGACGGACGTGCCGGGCGTGAAGGCGGACGGCCGCGTGCTTGAGGCGCTGAACAGCAAGGAGTCGCTCAGGTTAATCGAGTCCGGCGTCATTGAAGGCGGTATGATTCCGAAAGTCAGGGCCTGTCTGCAAGCAGGCGAGGCTGGTGCCCGCGGCGTGATCGTCGACGGGCGCGGGGAGCACGCTCTGCTGTCGCTGCTGGACGGCGCTGTAGCGGGAACAGTTGTGGGATGAACAGATGAACCCTTCGACTCCGGCTGGCGCTGGCTCAGGATGAGCGGAAGGAAAACGATGGTAGACACCGATTGGGTTGAGACGGAGAAGACGTACTTCCTGCAGACGTCGAAGCGGCTGCCGGTCATCCTCACGCGCGGCGAGGGGACGATCGTATGGGATATCGATGGCAAGTCGTACCTGGACTTTGTGGGCGGAATCGCAGTGCTCAGCCTTGGCCACTGCCACCCCGTCGTCGTCGAGGCGATCGAGCGACAGGCGAAGCAGTTGATGACGACATCGAACTATTACTACACTATTCCGCAGCTAAAGCTCGCCGAGCTGTTGTGCAAGAGCAGCGGCATGGACAAGGCGTTCTTCTGCAACAGCGGCGCCGAGGCCGTCGAGGGGCTGATCAAGCTCGCGCGCAAGTGGGGCAAGGAGAAGCGCGAGGGGGCGTACGAGATCATCGTCGCCGAAGGGGCGTTCCATGGGCGGACTCTGGCCACCGTGGCGGCCTCCGCCAACGAGCGCTACCGCGCGGCCTTTACACCGCTGCCGGAAGGCTTCCCGCGTGTGCCGTACAACGATATCGACGCCGTCAAGGCGGCCACCAGGCCCAACACCTGCGCGGTGCTGATCGAACCGCTGCAGGGCGAGGGTGGCGTCAACGTGCCGGACGACGACTACCTGCCGCGGCTCCGCAAGTGGTGCGACGAAGCCGGCATCCTGCTTCTTCTAGACGAGGTGCAGACGGGCGTCGGTCGCACCGGCAAGCTGTTCGCGTTCCAGCACTATGGCATCGAGCCTGACGCGATCGCGGTGGCGAAGGCGCTGGGCAGCGGCTTCCCGATTGGCGCCTTCCTGGCGAAAGATAGCTGCGCGCTGCTCGGCGCGGGTGAGCACGGCACGACGTTCGGGGGTAACGCGCTGGCCTGCGAGGTCGGCTACTCCGTGCTCAGGTACATCGTCGAGAACGACATCCCGGCCGAGGTCACGAAAAAGGGGGAGCACCTGGCCCGTCGCCTGCACTCGCTGGCCGACCGCCAGCCGATGGTCACGGACGTTCGCGGCAAGGGGCTGATCTGGGCGATCGAGCTGGACCGCCCAGCGGCGGAAGCGGCAGTTAACGCGTGCTTGGAAGCGGGGCTGCTGGCCAACGCCGTCAAACCGACAGCGCTCCGCTTCGTGCCGCCGTATACGGTCACGGAGGCAGAGCTGGACCGGGCGGTGGAGATCGTAGAGCAGGCGCTGGCGAAGGTCTCGCAAGAGAAGTGAGGATTGATGGCTGAGAAGATCGTTCTGGCGTACTCCGGCGGGCTCGATACGTCTGTTGCCATCCGCTGGCTGAAGGAAGATCGCGGCTACGACGTTATTGCGCTAACTGTCGATGTTGGAATGGACCGCTCGCGAGAGGAGCTGGAGTCGCGGGCGGTGGCCGCCGGCGCTGTGAAGTACGTTTGGCGGGAGGTCCAGGAGGAGTTCGTCCTGCGCTTCGTCTTCCCAGCTGTAATGGCGGGGGCGCGCTACCAGGGCGTCTACCCGCTGGCCACCGCGCTATCGCGGCCGCTGATCGCACGCGAGATGGTCGAGGTGGCACGCGCGGAAGGGGCGAGCGCCGTCGCGCACGGCTGCACTGGGAAGGGCAACGACCAGGTGCGCATCGACGTCTCGGTGCAGGCGCTGGCACCGAAGCTGACGATCGTCGCGCCGCTGCGGGAATGGGAGATGGACCGCGAGTCGGAGATCGATTACGCAGCAGAGCACAAGATCCCGATCAATGCGACGAAGAAGAGCCCCTACAGCATCGACGAAAATTTGTACGGCCGCAGCATCGAGACGGGGCCGTTGGAAGACCCGTGGACAGAGCCGCCGGAAGACGTCTGGCAGTGGACGAAGTCGCCGGCGGACGCTCCCGACACGCCAGTCTACATCGAGATCGGGTTTGAGTCGGGCGTGCCGGTGTCGCTTGACGGCAAGGCGACGGCGCCGGTCAAGCTGCTGCAGACGTTGAACGAGAAGGCGGGCGAGCACGGCGTCGGGCGCATCGACACGATCGAGGACCGGCTCGTGGGTATCAAGTCTCGCGAGGTGTACGAGGCGCCGGGCGGGGTGACGCTGCTCGCCGCGCACGAGGCGATCGAGTCGATGACGCTGGGCAAAGAGCAGCGGCGGTTCAAGGCGCGCGTGTCGCAGGAGTACGCTGACCTCGTCTACAACGGGTTCTGGTTCTCCGCGCACCACCAGGACTTGCAGGCGTACATCGAGAGCACGCAGCGGCACGTCAGCGGGACAGTCCGAATGAAGCTGCACAAAGGCACGGCGACTGCCGTCGGACGGAAGTCGGCAAAGAGCTTGTATGACTTTTCTCTCGCCACTTACGACAAGGCGGACCAGTTCGACCGGACGGCGGCGGCCGGCTTCATCAGCATCTGGGGGCTGCCGCTGAAAGTACAGGCCCAGGCGCAGCTGTTGGACGAAGAGAAGCATCCGTAGTAGAATGACCTCCGGATGCATACGGAGGCTCCGTGATGGCCAAGGACAAACGCGTCGAAGTGCTTTTCGATCCGGCGGACTACAAGCGGCTGGAGGAAGTCGCCCGGCGCGAGGGGAAGCCCGTTGGCGCCATGATCCGAGAAGCCGTGGCGAAGTACGTGGTGGGGCCTTCTGAGGTGGAACGGGAAGCGGCGTGGGCGGACTTTCTACAGATGTGTGAGCAGGAGCTCGGCGGCGCGGTCGGATCCCCCGAAGAGATCAAAGAAGAGATCCTCAAGGGATATGACGAAGACGATGCACGACTTTACGGAGAGGACTCCTGAAGGACAAGTGAAGCTGATTGACGCAAACCTCCTCATTTATTCTGTTGGAGTGATTCATCCGTACAAAGCACCTTCGATAGAAGTTCTAGCCCGCGAGCGACGTGGAGAAGTCGAGGCCAATATCAGCACGGAGATTCTGCAAGAAGTGCTGAACTACTACCATCGTCGCCGAAGCACAGAATTCGGGCTGCGGCTTTTCGACGATCTCATGCTTCAGTTTCCGTCGCCTTACCCGATCCTTGTGGGTACTATCCGTACCGCGCGGCAGATTCTCGAGGGTCATCCAGTTCTTGATGCGCGCGACGCCATTCATGCCGCTATAGTCTTCGAACACCGGCTCGAAGGTATAATTTCGGCGGACCGTACGTTCGATGGGATCGCCGGGCTTACAAGATTCGACCCGAAGGACCTTGCCGTATGACCAGGGCTGCTGTCGTTCACATCCACATTTCTCCGAAGGCCGAGCAGCCGATGGTCGCCGTCCACGAGGTGCGCGCCGAGCCGGGACGCGGGTTGGAGGGCGACCGCTATGCCGAGCACGCCGGAACATACTCTGACACGCCAGGCAGCGGCCGCCAGGTCACGCTTGTGGCGAGCGAGGCGCTTGAGCAGGCCGAGCGAGAGCAGGGCGTCCGCCTGGCGCCCGGCGAGTCGCGGCGCAACATCACGACGCGCGGCGTCGACCTGAATGCGCTTGTCGAGCGTGAGTTCCGTGTTGGCGATGTGGTCCTACGCGGGACCCGCCTCTGCGAACCGTGCGAATACCTCCAGGGCCTCACCGGCCAGGACGGCCTGCTGAAGGCGCTGGTACATCGTGGCGGGCTGCGCTGCGACATCGTGCGCGGCGGCACGATCCACGTCGGCGACGAAATCTCGGTCGCCTGAGGAATCTTCGCTCCGTCCTCGTCGTTGTCGCAAGTAGATGACGAACGTACGCCTGTTCGCCGCGCTTCTGGTGCTGTTCGTTTCCGGGATGGCCTGCTGCGGCCACTCCACTTCGCCGACGAACTCGGCCACAGTCTCGGGCAGCCGCACCGCGACGGTGACGGCAGGCGCGGCATCAGCAACGGCCGTAGCCGGTTCGCCGACGAACACGCCGCCGCCCGGCGAGGAGCCAACGATTCCGCCATCCCAGCAGACCTACACAGTTCGGGCAGGCGACACGATGTACTCCATCGCCGCGCGCTTTGGCACGAGCGTGACCGCGATCGCGCAAGCCAACCGCATCTCCGATCCGGCTCAGATCAACGTCGGCCAGGTGCTCGTGATTCCGCTGGCCGCCGGTCAAACGCCGGTGCCATCGACTTCGGCTCCGACCAGCGCACCAGGCACCCAGCCTCCGTCCGGCGGGGGGCCGGCGCAGGTGATCTCGATCGGCAACACCAGCCGCAATGCCGTCGCGTTTACGTTCGACGCAGGCTCCGATGCAGGATACACGACCCAGATTCTCGACACGCTACAGGCTAACAGTGTCCACGCGACGTTCGGGATGACCGGCAAGTTCGCCCAGCAGAATCCGCAACTCGTTCAGCGAATGGTCAACGAAGGCCACACGCTGATCAACCACACATACGACCACGCCTCATGGACCGGCAACTCCACCGGCGCCGCGCCGCTGACCCGGCAACAGCGCTGGGACGAGCTGGATCAGACGGAGTCGATCATCGAGCAGCAGACGGGCACGACGACGCTGCCGTACTTCCGGCCACCCTACGGCGACTACGACCAGTCCGTCCTGGACGACGTTGGCGCGCGCGGGTACGCCTACAGCGTGATGTGGACGGTGGACTCGCGCGGGTGGATGGGCATCCCGGCGCCGCAGATCACGCAGCGTTGCCTGGACAACGCCACGCCGGGCGCGATCTACATCTTTCACGTCGGCAGCGCCTCGCAGGACGGCGTCGCGCTTCAGGACGTGGTCGACGGCCTGCGTGGGCAGGGCTACGCGATCGGCGACCTGGGCTCGGTGCTCGCGCCGTAGCGCCAGCGCGGCTCGATTCGGTAGATTGACGTGGTGACCCCGATCAAGGCCGTCTTCTTCGACCTGGGCGATACGCTCTGGCACTTGCCGCACATGCCGCCGCCGGAGACTATCCGCGGCGAGACGATGCGCCGCGTCGGTGGCCTCGTCGAGAGTTGGGGTCACGAGATGTCCGGTGACCGGCGTATGATGGGTCGCGACATCCGTTACGCCATCGAAGGCGCGACCCGCGAGGCGTTCCACGGCGACTGCGTTGAACCCGATTATGCTGCGTTATGCCGGCAGGTCGCGGCGAACCACGGCCTCGAGCTGGCGCCGGAGCGGGGCGCTGAGCTCTGGGAGACGTGGAACCTGGGCGGCATCTTCCTGGGCCGCGAGCTGTTCCCGGACGTGCCGGAGACGCTGGCGGAGCTGCAGCGGCGCGGGTATCGCCTGGCGTCGATCACGAACCGCGGCTACGGTGGCCCGAAGTTCTGGGACGAGGTGCGCAAGTTCGGCCTCGACAAGATCTTCGAGGACATCGCCGTTTCCTGCGACATTGGCTACCTGAAGCCGCACCGGCTTATCTACGAGCACGCGCTAGGCAAGCTCGACGTGGCGGCGGGCGAGAGTGTGATGGTGGGTGACAACATGCGGGCCGATGTCGAAGGCTCGAAGGCGATGGGGATGGTTGCGGTCTGGCGCCGGCCTCTGCTGGACGAGTCGGCGGAGGCGACGGAGGACGAGCCGGAGACCAGCGGTCTGGTGCAGCCGGACTACACAATCCGCGAGATAGAGGACCTGCTGGAGCTGCCGATACTTCTGTAAGGCTTCTCCCTTTCTGTATGAGATATGCTGTGCGGCCCGCCCGCCCGGGATGTGAGCGGGGGACACCCCCACGACCCCGGCCGAGGCTGCGTCTCTGCACTGGGCTGAGGCGACGTAAGGCGCGGTTCGCTGCACCCGGGCGTTGCGGCGGCACCTATGGTCCGACGTTCTGACCTATGTCACCGCGGCGTTCGGGCGTTCCGGTGCTTCGACCCACCTATCCTCAGCACCCAGATTCCTTCGCCGTGGCGCCGCATCGCCCATTTGGGAGGCGATCGGCGCTCAGAAAGGCGGGTGTTGTCCGCTATGCGTGTCCCAGTACGCGGTGCGGGATGTAGGGGTCTTCCAGGCGCTTCACTTCTTCGGTTGAGAGCGTGATGTCGGTGGCGGCGATCGCTTCGTCCAGCTGGTACATCTTGCTGGCGCCGACGATTGGGGCGGTGACGCCGGGCTTGTGCAGCATCCAGGCCAGCGCGATCTGGGCCGGTTTGACGCCGCGTTCGCCGGCCAGGCGCTCGACGGCATTCAGCACGGCGAAGTCGGCTTCGGAGTAGTACATCATGTGCGCGAAATCGTCGCTCTTGGCGCGGGCGGTCTCGCCGGACTTCTCCGGGGTGCGGTTGCCAGCCAGGAAGCCGCGGGCCAGCGGGCTCCAGGGGATGACGCCGACGCCCCGGTCGAGGCAGAGCGGGATCATCTCGCGCTCCTCCTCGCGGTAGACGAGGTTGTAGTGGTCCTGCATCGAGACGAAGCGCGCCCAGCCGTGAGCGTCTGAGGCGTAGAGCGCCTTGGCGAACTGCCAGGCGAACATGCTGGAACCGCCGATGTAGCGCACCTTGCCCGTCCGCACGAGTTCGTTCAGCGCTTCCAGCGTCTCCTCGATCGGGGTGTGCGCGTCCCAGCGGTGGATCTGGTAGAGGTCGATGTAATCGGTCTGCAGGCGGCGCAGCGAGTTGTCGATCGACTCGAAGATGTGCTTGCGGGAGAGGCCGCGCTGGTTGGGGCCGCCGCCCATCGGGCTGAACACCTTCGTGGCGATCACGACGTCGTCGCGCCTGGCGAAGTCCTTGAGGGCGCGGCCGGTCACCTCTTCGCTGGCGCCGAGCGAGTAGACGTCGGCGGTGTCGAAGAAGTTGACGCCGGCCTCCAGCGCGCGCTTGTAGAAGGGGCGCGAGTCGTCTTCGTTGAGCACCCAGTCGCGCCAGTTGCTGCTGCCGTAGGTCATCGTGCCTAGGCAGATGCGGGAGACGCGCAGGCCGGTGTTTCCGAGGCGAACGTACTGCATGGAAGGCTCCTTCTAGATGCGGGCGCGCCAGGGGTGGCGCGGTTCCTCCGATATAATGGTTCCCACTATGACGCAGGGCAAGCGGATGCATAACGGACCGGTTCCATGGTCTTAGAGGCGATTAAGGCTCGTTATTCGCGGGTGTCCCATACCCTTGAACCGGTCGCAGCCCGAATTGCGCTATTCCCGGATGCTGATAGGGACAAGTTTTGGGTGACTAGGGCGGAAAAACGACTTGAAAGAGATCCTGAACACTATGTCGGAGAGATATTTTCACGGCTTGAGAAATCACTGGGTAGGCTGAACGAAGCAGAGATTGAAAGCATTCGGTCGAAGCTATCCGATGCCATTCCGATCGCATCGTCTCAACACAAGGAACAGTATGACGACCGTTTCCTCGATACGTTTACGGAACTTTTGGCGGCAACCTTTGTTGTCGAACGTGACTTGGGTGATGTCCATTTCGTAGAGGAGAGCAAACACACTAGGCCTGACTTGGTTGTTAGAACCAAGACTGGAAGTGTTCTCGCAATTGAGTGCAAGAATATCCATTGGTCAGACAACGAAAGAGAGTACTTTCGAAAGGCAGATTTCCGGGCCCGCACAGTCACAGGTCATTCGCTGGTCGGTCTCTGGAAGAAGCTAAACTCCACCACGACAAAAGCTTCCAAACAGTTGAAGAGCCAACAGGCCGATCGATACATCCTCTTCGTCAACTGCACGATGGATACAGAACTGTGGACGACGCCTTCCGAAGTGAGTCAGCTCTGGAATCGGCTAGCTAACCAACTTTGGCTTCAACGGATTGAACTAGTCGTCACAGAATCATATGACCTCAATCGGATTCGTGAGTTTACTGGCACCCCCACCGCCAAAGGCCTAGATCACCGCGCGCTCCAGTACAGTGCCTCGATCGCCTATGACCGGCGGCTGTACCGGCACGACATCGCCGGCTCGATCGCCCACGCGCGAATGCTCGGCAAGCAGAAGATCATCCCGGCCGAGGACGCCGATCTCATCGTGCGCGGCCTCGAGGAGATCCGTGAGGAGATCGACGATGGCCGTTTCGAGTGGCGCGAAGACCTCGAGGACATCCACCTGAACATCGAGGCGCGGCTGCGGGAGAAGATCGGCGACGCGGGCGCGCGCCTGCACACGGCGCGCTCCCGCAACGACCAGGTTGCGACGGACGTGCGCCTGTTCGTGATGGAGGCGTGCGACGGCCTGATCGATGGCCTGCGCGACGTTCAGCGCGCCTTGCTGGAGCTGGCGGCCGCGAACGAGGACGTGATCACGCCGGGTTACACGCACTTGCAGCGGGCGCAGCCGGTATTGTTCGCGCACCACCTGCTCGCCTACTTCGAGATGCTGGACCGCGACGCGGCGCGTTTCGCCGCCGCGAGAGCGTGTGCCGATGAGATGCCGCTCGGCTCCGGCGCGCTGGCCGGCGTGCCGTACCCGATCGACCGCGAGTTCGTCGCGCGAGAGCTGGGGTTCAGCCGCGTTTCCCGCAACAGCGTCGACGCCGTCAGCGACCGCGACTTCGCCGTCGACTTCCACGCGGCCGCCGCGACGACGATGATGCATCTTTCGCGGCTGAGCGAGGAGATCGTGCTCTGGTCGAGCGAGGAGTTCGGCTTCGTGCGGCTGCCTGCCGACTTCGCAACGGGGTCGAGCATCATGCCGCAGAAGCGCAACCCGGACGTCGCCGAGCTGGCCCGCGGACGGACGGGCCGCGTCTACGGTAACCTCATCGCGATCCTGACGACGCTGAAGGGGCTGCCGCTGGCCTATAACCGCGACCTGCAGGAGGACAAGCAGCCGCTCTTCGAGACGACCGACGTGCTCTCGTCCACGCTGGAAGTGTTCGCCGCGATGCTGCCACGCCTGCAGGTGAATCGCGAACGCGCAGAGCGTGCCGCCGAAGGGGCGGGCTATCTGCTCGCGACCGACGTGGCGGACTACCTCGTGCGAAAGGGCGTGCCGTTCCGCGACGCGCACTCCGTCGTCGCGGAGCTGGTGCGCCATGCCGAGTCCCTGAAGAAGCCGCTGTCCGCGCTGACGCTGGAGGACTACCGCCGCTTCTCACCGGAGTTCGGGGAAGACATCCTCTCGCTGGACATTCGCTCGTCGATCGAGGCGCGGGACGTGATCGGCGGGACAGCCCCGGTGCGCGTCAAGGCGGCGCTGGCGGAGGCGCGGAAGCGTCTGGAGGCGGCCCGTTGAGAAGCGTCAAGATCGCGCCGTCGATCGTCTCCGCTGACCTGGCGCGACTGGCGGAGCAGTTGCACGAGTGCGAGGAGGCCGGCGCCGAGTACATCCACATCGACGTGATGGACGGGCGCTTCGTCCCGGCGATCACGATCGGCTGGCCAGTGGTCGAAGCTATCCGGCGCAGCACCGGCCTAGTGCTGGACGTTCACCTGATGGTCGCCGAGCCGGAGAAGCAGGTCGGACGGTTCATCGACGCCGGCGGCGACATCATTAACGTCCACGTCGAGGCGGCGGCGCACCTGCACCGCATAGTCCAGGAGGTGCACTCGCGCGACAAAAAGGCGGGCGTCTGCCTCAATCCCGGCACGCCTGTGACGGCGCTGGGCGCGGTGCTGCCGGAGATCGACCAGGTGATGGTGATGGCGGTGAACCCAGGGGCGTCGGGCCAGCGCTTCATCGCGGCTGCGCTGCCGAAGATCGAGCACTTCCGCCGCCTGATCGACGACAACGGCTACCGAGCGGAGATCGAGGTGGACGGCGGCGTCACTTCTGCGAACGCGCCGCGTTGCGCGGCCCTCGGCGCGGATGTACTGGTGGCGGCGAGCGCGATCTTCAACGCGCGCGCGCCAATCGGGGAGAACATCCGCGCGCTGCGTGAGTCAGTAGCCGTGTTGAAGGCTTAGCAATATGGTCGACGAAGCTGGCCTCACAAGACTCATCGTCATTTAGCGCCAGGCATCGGCATTGCTCCAATCGCTCTCTGGGTTAGTAGCTAGTGTAGTGCTTCTAACGCTTCGTTAGCTCTGCGGACCTTCTCCAAGATGG
>DAINDD010000043.1:0-25706 GCA_036732045.1 Chloroflexota bacterium | reverse complement strand
ATCGGCGCGGTAGGCGCCCTCATCGTCTACCGGACAGTCTCACGGATGAGCCGAGCGCGCCGCCCTCGATTGGCAGTCGATCTTCACCCAACGGCACTGAGCCGGCGCCGAAGAAGCCCGAGGACGTCAAGGCAACGACCCCGCTGAAACTTAAGTAGGGACTCGGCGGCCTACCCGCCATCCGATTAGCCTGGTTGGCCGCCGGATGCGAAGCGCTCCGTATTGGCATCGAATGTGCTCTTGTCGCCGTCGCTGCAAAAGTAGTACGTGGCGCCGCCAAACTGGCGACGCCAACTCCGGCCCTGGCGACTTGCGGGCGGGGACGTGCCGGCGTACTATCTGAGCATGGAGTCAGATAGTACAAATGAAACTCGACGTCGGCGGCGCTCCTCCGCCTATAGATTCTGAGGCTCTCAACGAAGCGCGAAGTGCCCTTCCGGCCCCCGAAATTCTTGCTGTGGTCACTGAAGCATTCCAGGCGCTTGCCGATCCTACCCGGGTGCGAATCCTTTATGCGTTGTTGACGCGACCTCTTTGTGTTCGAGACCTTGCGCACCTCACCGGCGTTTCCGAGTCTGGTGTGTCCCACCAGTTGCGCTTGTTGCGGGACAGACGCTTGGTTAAGCCGCGGCGCGACGGGAACGTCATCTACTACGAAGTAGACGATCATCACCTGCCTGCGCTCTTCAAGGAAGCGGAGTACCACGCGGATCATGTCGGGCGCGGGTTGCCCGACCATCCCTACGCGAGACCCTAGTTGCGAGCGGACGAAGCCGGGCGCTCAATTCAGCGATGCTATCTGAGTCTATGAGCAAAGAGGCCCAGTTGACTACTTCCGTCAAGACGATTTGTGTGACCCGTGACGCGACAACCAGAGAGGACGAATAAATGTGCACGTTCAAGAACGAGCGGACCGTCCAAGTCTGTGATGTGGCCATCGAGAAAGTTCGCCGGACGTTGGCCGGAGCGTTCGGAAACGATGTGTCTTTCACACATGTCGAAGGCGCCGGCACGCTGGTCAAAGCTGCGGCTCCCGTCGATCCAGAAGGATTCTCAAGACTGGCACGCGAGGCCATTGCCTCTGCTGAAAACGAAGAGGCTGAACATGCATCTAACTAACAGCTGAAGGTTCGCCTGGTGCTTGCCTACAGATTCAGATAGGCAATTTCTGGCCCGAGAGGCCGGTGATGGACTTTTGTTCGCCGGTTCTAAAACCTAGGTAATTTAGACGGCTTGTGGGCGACCCAGCTCTGCTCAAGGAGTGCCGCCATGAACACCAACCTTTCTAACGGTACACCGACTGCACCGATGCCGGCGCAGCACGACGAAGCTGGGGATCGCCGCGACGCCAACAAAGCCGTGGTCGTGTCAGCCATCGGCTTAGCCGTTACCGGTGGCGTCGAATTAGCCGTCGCCGTTCTCACCGGCTCGGTTGCGCTGCTCGGCGACGCCATCCATAACCTGTCCGATGTCTCGACGTCAGCCGTTATCTTCCTGGGCTTTTGGTTCTCCAAGCGTGAGCCGACACGGACCTACTCATACGGCTACGAGCGGGCCGAGGATATCGCGGGACTCGGGGTCGCGTTGGCGATTTGGCTCAGTGCTCTCTTCGCCGGATATCAGAGCTACCACAAGTTGGTAGCCGGCACCGGTACAACCCATCTGGGCATCGGCATGGCGGCCGCCGTCCTGGGCATGGCTGGCAACCTTGTCGTTTCTCGCTACAAGAAGACGGTCGCTCGCAAGATTCACTCCTCAACCATGGAGGCGGAAGCCAATCATTCGTGGCTTGACGTCGTGTCGTCGTTGGGCGCGTTGATTGGCCTCATCGGCGTGGCGTTGGGGTTCCGCTGGGGTGACCCGGTTGCTGGTTTTGCTGTCACCCTTTTCATCGTGCACATTGGCTATGAGGTGACCAACGACATCGTCCACCACCTGATGGACGGCGTTGAGCCTGAACACCTCGCAGCAGCAGAAACGGCAGCTCGCGGTATCCCCGGAATTTCCGGCGTCGCTGCTCGCGGGCGATGGATGGGCCGGACCCTTGTGATTGATGTCGACGGCGAGCTTGCCCCGGCCACAACTCTTGAGCAAGCCGAGAGGATTGGGCGCCAGGTAGCGACGGCTATTCAGGCCGCCGACGAGGAGGTGCGGCAGGTGCGCTTTACGCCTCGGGCGGGGGCACAACCCGATAGCACGCGCTAGCGGGAGAGGAGTAGGGCAGGCCATGACACAGCAAGCCGAGCAGTATTCAGGGAGCGCGGAGAATCATCGCCCAGGAGGCGCGCCATGGAGCGATGAGACACGGCTGCCTGGATAGCGCCGGAGAGCGCGAAGCCAAGGACAAGCGGCCAGAGCACCTGCCAGAACATGTCGAAGGCGGCGCGCAGAGCATCGCCGATGTCGCCAATCGGATTCACTCGGGCATTGTCTCAGAGACTACGGCTACTCGTGGCCGATCTTGCGCGCGGGCGAGATGCGGTCGCGGATCGCGCGCTTCACGTCCGCCGGCTCCGGCATCGGGGCGTGGTCGCGGTTGGTGGCGACCACTGTGCCGTCCAGCGCGACCTCGAAGATGCCGCCGGAACCGGGGCGCAACGCCACCTCGGCCAGTTCCGCGCCGAACGTCGTCAGCAGCTCCTCGGCCATCCAGGCCGCGCGCAAGAGGAAGCGGCACTTCGTGCAGTACGTGATCTCGACGCGAGGGCCGGGCATCTCCTAGAGGATGTGGCCGATACTGATCGCCTGGTCGCGCTCCGGTCCGACCGACACCAGGCAGAGTTGCGTCTCCAGGATCTCCTGGATGAACCGCACGTACTCCTGTGCGCGCTGCGGCAGGCCCTCAAACCGGCGCACCCCGGAGGTGTCTTCGTTCCAGCCGGGCAGCTCTTCGTACACGGGCTCCGCGCGGACTAGCTGGTGACCGCTGGCCGGCATCGTCGATACGGTGTGCCCGCCGATCCGGTACGACGTGCAGACCTGGATCGCGGGAAAGCGATCGAGGACGTCCAGGCGGGTGAGGACGGCGCTTGTCAGACCGTTCAAGCGCGAGGTGTAACGTGCGGCCACGCCGTCGAACCAGCCGCAGCGGCGCGGGCGTCCAGTCGTCGAGCCGTACTCCGGCCGCGGCCCGCCTTCGCGCAGCAAGTCGCCGGTAGCGTCCAGCAGCTCGGTGGGGAACGGCCCGTTGCCAACCCGCGTGTTGTAGGCCTTGTAGACGCCGACCACAGTCTCGATCTGGCTCGGCCCGATGCCGATGCCGATCGCCGCTCCCGCCGCGACCGATGATGGTACGGACGAAGTGACGTACGGATACGTGCCCGTGTCCAGGTCGAGGAGCGACCCCTGCGCGCCTTCAAGCAACACAGTCTCTCCGGCCGCCACGGCCCGCTGTACGAGATCGCACGTGTCGGCAACGTACGGGGCGAGCCGCTCGCCGTAGTCAGCGTACTCGCGGCGGATGTCTTCGAGCTTGACCGGCGCGGCGCCGTACAGCTTCTCGAGGACGGCGTTCTTGTACGGAACGAGGAAGGCCAGCTCGCTGTCCAGCGCTTCGACATCGAGGAGATCGGCGACGCGGAGGCCGGCGCGGCCGACCTTGTCAATGAACGCGGGCCCGACGCCGCGCCCGGTGGTCCCGATCGCCTCTTTGCCGCGCAGCTTCTCGTCCAGCTCATCAATCAAGCGGTGCCAAGGCATCAGCACGTTGGCGCGGTCGCTCAGGAACAGTCGCCCGCGCACCTCAACTCCGCGCGACTCCAGGTGCTCGATCTCCTTGAGCAGCTCCGCCGGGTCGACGACGCAGCCGTTGCCGATCACGCAGATCTTGTCGCGGTAGAAGATGCCGGCGGGCACCAGGTGCAGCTTGAACTCGCCGAGCTCATTGATGATCGTGTGACCGGCGTTGTTGCCTGCGGAATAGCGGGCGACGATGTGCGCCTTCTGCGCGAGCAGGTCGACGATGCGTCCCTTGCCCTCGTCGCCCCACTGGCCACCGATTACGACTATGGCAGACATAAGAAGATGGCGTTCCGCACCCGGCGGAAGTCCGCAGGGAGTATACGGGAGCCAAACGAGAAGGGGCAAGCAAGTGACGGCGCCGGGCCGAATGGTAGAATCGGGCCAACCCGGCAGGCATCCGTATGCACCAGACGACCGACGCCCTTGACCAACCGACCGGACTGCGCGCCTATCTGCCGCGCTTCAGCCGCCGCGACATTCTGGAAGGCGCGATCATCGCCGTCGCCTTCCTGCTCTACTTCTGGGTGCGCGGCGCTGTCGTTGACCGGCCGGCGGCGGCGTATTGGCACGCCCGCCACATAATCGATGCCGAGCGGGCGCTGCATTTCTTCTGGGAAGGCGACATGAACCGCTGGGTGACGAACTATCACTGGCTGGCCCAGGTGCTCAACTACTTCTACTTCTACCTCCACTTCCCGCTGATCATCGCCTTCGGAATCTGGGCCTACTACTACCGCCGCTACAAGTACAACTTCATCCGCGACTCCTTCCTGGCTTCCGGGGCGATCGCGCTCGTCGTCTACTGGGCGTACCCGGTCGCTCCACCCCGCGACCTCGCGGCGCTCGCCTCGCAGTACGACCCAGGCGCGCCGGCGTACATCCACGGCTTCATCGACACAATGAAGGAGTACCTGGGATACGCGTACGACTCACAGTCGACGCACGCTTTCGTCAACCCGTACGCCGCGATGCCGAGCCTGCATTTCGGCTGGGACCTGCTGCTGGGGATCGCAATCATCAACTGCTTCCGCGGCCAGCGCTTCGGCTGGCTGGCGATCGCGATCGGCGTCTTCCTGCCGGCGTCGCAGATCTTCGCGATCACGATGACGGCGAACCATTTCTTCCTGGACGCCGTCGCCGGCGGGATCGTCGCGATGGGCGGCCTGGCCGTCGCGTTTGCGCTCCGCCGGTGGGCCTATCCAGCGATCCATGCGCAGCTTCGCCGCCTGCCCTGGAACAACGCGGCCGAGATGGCGTCCGGCTAGTTCCAGTGCCGGCCTGTTCCAGTGCCGGCTAGTTCCAGTGGTGGAAGCCGGACAGCGGCGTCAGCGGCGCGTACACCTCGACGCTGAGGTCGGCGACGTACGGCAGCCAACGTTCCCAGTCGCGGCGGGCGCGATCGGCCTCGCTGCTCCCGATCACCGTCTGCACGGAGGTCTCATCCGCCAGCTCGTAGAGCGCCGTCCAGTTGACGCCGCGACGCCGGCAGTTGGAGCGATACGCCTTGATCACGCCGGGGATCGCCATCACATGCGGCAGGTGCTCTTTGACGTACCAGGCCAGGAAATCAGCCATCATGCTGTCATTGATCGTGGCGCGGACGACGAGGAAGGGACGCGTCACCGGCAGTCGTGCTCCGGTTGGAAGTCGAAAGTGTCGATGAACGTCTGAGTGCGGGCGCCGAGCTTCACGGCCTTAGCTTTGCAGCAGCGCCACGATCTTGTCCACTGACGTGCGAATTTCGGTTGACGTATCGACGCTGATGTGCCGCTTGCTCAACCTTTGGGCACCCTCGCGCATCCGCTCGTAGACCTCCAGCGTCGCCGTCGAGCGGTCGGCCGGATCGGGCGACTCGGCGCGCGCCAGGAGGCGGCGGCGGATGACCGGCGGTCTGGCCCAGACGCGCACGAGAAGCACCTTCGCGCCGTGCTTCGCGGCGATCCTGTAGTAGGGCTTGCGGTTCGTTTCCTTCAGGTTGGTCGCGTCCACGATGACCGTGATCCGCTGCGCTAGCAAGCGGTCCATCAGGACGTGCAGCGCCGGAAAGAGTCGCCCGTGCTCCTGCGCCGTGTGCTGCGGATCCTCGAACAGCGCCCCGCGCAGAGCGTCGATGTCCAACACCACGGCCGGAACGCGGGCGGCGATAGCTCGGGCCAGGTGAGACTTGCCGCTGCCCGGTAGGCCGATCATCACCACCATCGCCGGGCGAGCAACCGGCGCCGGCAGCCGCCCCAGCGAGGCTTCGAGCCGATCAGCGTCCAGGTTGCGGACGGCGGTTATGCCCGCGGGCCGCTTTTCGTCGTCAGTCATCTCGGTAGAACGCCAGGCCCACGAAGCCGGGGCCGGTATGCGCGGCCATGACGCTCGTGAACTCGCTGACCAGTAGCTCGGCCGGGTGAAAGCGCGTCTGGACCTCGCAGGCCAGTTCGCGCGCCCGGTCCGGAGCATCGACGTGCATCACCGCGGCGTGAAGGGGTCCGCCGCCCGAGCCATCGGTCACCAGCCTATGAAGCATCTGCTCGCTCGCCGCGGGCCAGGTACGCGGGCGGCCGATTGACCTAGCGCTGCCCCCCTCGAAGGCGAGCACGGGCTTGATCCGCAGCAGTGACGCCGCCGAACCGAGGATCCAGGGCACGCGACCGCCCTTCACCAGGTAGCGGAGCGTATCTAGCGTTCCGAGTAGTTGGCCAGCCTGGCCGATGCGTCGCGCCGTGTCCGCAGCTCCGTCGAGGCACGCACCAGCCTTTGCCGCCCGCGCCGCGCCGAGCACGGCAAACCCGTGCGTCATCGCCAGGCCACCCGTATCGACGACCCGCACCTGGAGGCCGGGTAGCCTGTCCTGCACGAGGGCCGCCGCGTCCAGGGCGGCACCGTAGGTACCGCTGTACCGCGCAGAAAGGGTCAGGCAGAGAACATCCGTGGCGCCGGCGTCACGCTGGCGGGCGAACGCCTCCAGAAACGCGCCGGGCGAGGCCGAGGCCGTCTGCGCGCCGCCTCGGCAAGCGATCAGCCGCTCGAACAGCTCGGCGTTCGTGATAGAGCCGTCTGCGTACAGTTCCCCACCAATCGTGAGGCCCAGCGGTACGATCGCGATCCGGTTCGCCTCGACTAGCTCGCGCGGCAGACAAGCTGAGCTATCGGCGACGATGGCGACGCGGCCCATGCGCCAAGTATACGGGGACATCTGCGCACGAGGCCTCCGTACGGCTTCCTTGTTCCTCGTTCCCTCTTCCTGCTATACTTTGGTCAAGCAAGAAAGAGAGCGAAATAGCGCGTAATGCTCACGAAAGAAAAGGCAGCTGAACTCGCGGCTACGTACCAATCGCACGCGACGGACACGGGCTCAACCGATGTCCAGGTGGCGCTCCTTACCGAGCGCATCCGTCAGTTGACCGAGCATCTGCGAGTCCACCGCAAGGACCACCACTCGCAACGCGGGCTAATGATGCTCGTCGGGCAGCGCCGAGGGCTCCTCCGTTACCTCAGCCGGACGGACCCTGCGCGATACAAGGCGCTCATCGCATCGCTCGGCCTGCGCAAGTAATAGCGCGGGCTCTTCTCTTTCAGCCGGCTCCGCCACGGCGGAGGAACGGCAATAGCTGACGGGTCCAGCAGTCGGGCGATATTGCCCGCAGGACAAGGGGCACAGTCCCATCACACGCGTAATGCGCAGTCCAATACAGAGACGCCAAGGCCAGGGAGAGGCCGGCGCTGCCATGATCCCGCAGCTTGCCATATCCACACACGCACGATTTCAGAATAAGCCTGGAGGTCTATCTATAAATGGTTAATGTATTCGAACGAGAGATCGGCGGCCGGACGCTACGCCTGGAAACTGGCAAAATGGCCGCACTGGCCAACGGCTCCGTCCTCATCCGCTACGGCGACACAGTACTGCTCGTGGCCGCCACGATGAACGACTCGCCCCGCGAAGGAACGGACTTCTTCCCACTGACAATCGACTTCGAAGAGCGCCTCTACGCTGCCGGCAAGATCCCCGGTGGCTGGTTCCGCCGGGAAGGCCGTCCCAGCACCACCGGCACCCTGGCCGCGCGCCTGACGGACCGCCCTCTGCGCCCGCTCTTTCCCAAGGGCATGCGCAACGACGTGCAGTGCGTTATCACCACGCTCTCCGTCGATCTGGAGAACGACCCGGACATCCTCTCGATCATCGGCGCTTCGGCGGCGCTCTCGATCTCCGACATCCCCTTCGGCGGACCGGTCTCCGGCACCCGCATGGGCTACCGAGACGGCGAGTACCTGGTGAACCCGACCTACACCGACCTTGAGACCAGCCAGCTCGACATCGTGGTCGCCGGCACCAAGGACGCCATCGTGATGGTGGAGGCCGGAGCCACTGAGGTCTCCGAGGAGATTCTCCTGGAGGCGATGCGCCGCGCCCAGGAAGTGAACGCGCAGGTTATCGCTCTACAGGAAGAGATGCAGGCAAAAATCGGCAAGTCGAAGCGCGAGTTCACCGCTGTCGTGCTTTCCGAAGGTGTGAAGAGCACCGTCGTCAACTTCGCCAACTCCCGCAACTGGGACCTCGTTGGCGCGGGCAAGGACGAGCGCGGCGCGGCGATGCAGGCCGTCCGCAAGGAGCTCGTGGACGCTCTCGGCGAGCAGTACCCGGCGAACGAGCTGAAGGAAGCGCTCGAAGAGCACATGGCCCACACGATCCGCGGGCGCATCCTGGACGACGGCACTCGCCCGGACGGACGCAAGACGGACGAGATCCGACCGATCGACGTCGAGGTCGGCCTGCTGCCACGAACCCACGGCTCCGGCCTCTTCACTCGGGGCGAGACGCAGGCGCTGACTGTCCTGACCCTCGGCTCGATGGGAGAGCAGCAGCGGTTGGACGGCCTGGAACCGGACCAGACGCGACGCTACCTCCACCACTACAACTTCCCCCCGTACTCGGTCGGTGAGGCACGCCCCATGCGCGGCGCCAGCCGGCGCGACCTCGGCCACGGCGCTCTCGCTGAGCGCGCGCTGCTGCCGGTTGTCCCGTCGGAGGACGTCTTTCCCTACACGATCCGCCTCGTCTCAGAGATTCTTTCCAGCAACGGCAGCTCCTCAATGGCCAGCACTTGCGGCAGCACGCTGGCCCTGATGGACGGCGGCGTACCGATCAAGTCGCCGGTCGCCGGTGTCGCGATGGGCCTGGTCAAGGGCGAAGACAGCCGCTACCAGGTGCTGACGGACATCGCCGGCATGGAAGACCATTACGGCGACATGGACTTCAAGGTCGCCGGCACGAGAGAGGGCGTGACTGCGCTCCAGATGGACATCAAGACCAAGGGCATCACCTACGAGATCCTGGAGCAGGCTCTCGCGCAGGCCAAGGTCGCCCGTCTCTTCATCCTGGATAAGATGGCCGCCGTGATCCCAGCGCCGCGTACGGAGATGTCCCCCTTCGCGCCGCGCATGTTCCGCATCACGGTCCCGCAGGACAAGATCGGCGCGGTCATCGGGCCCGGCGGCCGCATGATCCGCTCGATCATCGAAGAGACGAAGTGCTCCGTGGACATCGAGGACGACGGCACCGTCTTCATCGGCTCTCCGAACGAGGAGATGGCGCAGAAAGCGATCAGCATCATCGAAGGGCTGACCAAGGATGTCGAGCTCGGCGAGACGTACACGGGCACCGTGGCGCGGCTGACCAACTTCGGCGCCTTCGTGGAGATCCTGCCGGGCAAGGACGGCCTCGTCCGCGTCGAAGACCTGGCGGATCACCCGGTCAGCCGGCCGGAGGAAGTCGTCCAGGTGGGCGACGAGATCAAAGTCATGGTCATCGAAGTCGACTCCATGGGCCGCGTGAACCTCTCGGCCCGCGCCGTCAGCGAAGGGCTCACTCTCCAGGAAGCGATCGAAGTCTCCCAGCGCGATCAGCAGGCCTCGCGCGCCTCGCGTCCAATGGGCGGCGGCGACCGTGGTGGTCGCGGCGGCGGCTTCGGCGGCAGTGGTGATCGAGGCGGCCGCGGCGGTGGCTACGGCGGCGGCGGCGGTCAGCGACGAAGCCCCGGCGGCGGCGGTGGCGGCGGGCGCGGCTCCGGCGGCGGCGGCAACGGTGGTGGTGGCCAGCGACGTGGCCCCGGCGGCGGTGGCGGCGGTGGTGGCTACGGCGGCCAGCGACGCTCTCCCGGCACCAGCGGTGGCGGCTACGGCGGCGGCCAGCCGCAGACCCGGCCCGGCGGTGAAGGCGGCGACGCCGGCTTCCGCAGGGAGCCCGGCAGCCCACCTCCTCCTCCGCCCCCGGCGCCCATGCGCCGCTGGTAGTAGAGCAATAGAGCAGCCCGGATGATGTCCGCGGCCGATGTCGTCGAAGTGATTTCGAGACTGGAGGCTGCGGGCATCTCCTTTTGGCTCGACGGCGGCTGGGGAGTCGACGCGCTCCTTGGCGAGCAGACGCGCCCGCACGATGACCTCGACGGGGTAGTGCGTCTCGATGAAGCCGACGCCATCACCGAAGCGCTCTCGCCGCTCGGCTTCGCGATGTCACTGGACAATCGGCCGACGCGCTTCGTCCTCGCCGATGCGC
Source organism: Chloroflexota bacterium (assembly GCA_036732045.1). Classification (GTDB taxonomy): domain Bacteria; phylum Chloroflexota; class Dehalococcoidia; order SM23-28-2; family RBG-16-64-32; genus DATKKM01. The sequence goes on along the minus strand of DAINDD010000043.1, from coordinate 15,421 downwards.
ACAACCATCGCGTCGACTTCCACCCCGTCGTCTTCAACGCGGACAGCAGCGCTCGTCATATCGGCGCAGGTACAAACGGCGGCGACGCGCCTTACCCCGCGGACGGTTTCTCCGGAGAGGGAAGCGTTGGCGGCCGCGCGGTGCACTGTCTCACGACGCAACTCCTCGTGCGACATCACCTCGGCCACCCGCCGAAGGCGAAGGACTGGCACAACGTGCGCCACCTCTGTGAGCGATTCGGATTTCCGATTCCGGACTCGTACAAACCGTTCGCCGAGATTGAGGAAACGCGATAATCTACACGCGATGACGACGAAAGTGCTGGTCAGCGGCAGCGGCAAGATGGGCCGCGAGGTGCTGGAGGCGATCTGCCGCGAAAACGACATGGACCCTGTAGGCTGCGTCGACTACCTCTCGACCGAAGAGTACATCTCGATCCGCGGCAGCGAGCTGATCCCGTTTGGACAGGACGCTGCCGCCATGATCGCCCGCGTGCGGCCCGATGTGATCGTCGACTTCACGAACGCTGAGTGGACGCCCCGCCTGGCGAAGGACGCCCTGGAGGCCGGCGTGCGCCTCGTCATCGGCACGACTGGCCTGGACGAGGCGTTCCTGCGCGAGCTCCAGGCCGATTCCGCAAAGCGCGGCGTCGGCGTCCTCGTCGCGCCGAACTTCGCGATGGGGGCCGTCCTCATGGAGTCCATGGCTCGAATCGCTTCGCGCTACTACTCGCACGCCGAGATCATTGAGTTGCACCACGACGGCAAGGTGGACGCGCCTTCCGGCACCTCCCTGGCCACGGCACGTGCGATGGCCGAGGGCCGTGGCCAGCCATTCATCTCTCCGGCGCCGAAGCGGCAGGCTCTGGCCGGGACGCGCGGCGGCCAGGAGGGCGGCGTCAACATCCACAGCGTGCGCCTGCCCGGCCTCGTCGCTCACCACGAGGTCATCTTCGGCGCGCCGGGCGAGACGCTGACGATCCGCCACGACACCTCGCACCGCGAGTCGTTCATGCCGGGCGTCATTCTGGCGATCCGCGAGGTAATGAAGAGCCAGGACTACACCTACGGCCTCGACCGCCTGCTTGGGCTCAAATAGCGCGTGGCCGCAAAGGCCGTCCTCGTACTCGGCGGCGGGACCGGCGGGCTCGTGGCGGCAAGCCGCCTCCGGCGCACGCTCGACAAGGAGAACCGCATCGTGCTGGTGGACCGCTCGCCGTACTACACGTTCCAACCCTCGCTCTCCTGGGTCATGCTCGGCCGGCGATCCTTGCCGCGGATCACCCGCGACCTGCGCGACCTGCGCAAGAAGGGCATCGAGGTCAAGACAGCGGAAGTCGTCTCGCTGGACACGGCGAACAAGAAGGTGCAGCTGGCGAAGGAAGAGCTGACGTACGACTACTTGATCATGGCGCTCGGCGCAACGTATTCGGATGCCGAGGTACCGGGCCTGAACCGCGCCTGGACGTTCTACCACCCCGACGGCGCAGACGGCATCCGCGAGGAGTTGCCGTTGTTCAGCTCGGGCCGTATCGTGCTCGCCGCGGCCGCGCTACCGTACAAGTGCCCGCCATCGCTCTACGAAGGCGCTTTCCTCCTCGACGACTACTTCCGCAAGCGAAGGTTGCGCGCCAACATCGATATCCACATCTGCACGCCGGAAGCGACGCCCCTTACCCAGTACGGCACTGAAGCCAGCGAGCGCGTTGCCCATCTGCTGCGATCGCGGGACATCGGCTTCTCCGGCGGACTCCAGATGAAATCGGTCGACCACGACAAGCGCCTGATCGAGTTCCAGGCGGGCGAGCCAGCGCCGTTCGACATGCTGATCGCTGCGCCGGTGCACGTGCTGCCGCCCGTCCTCAGCGAGGCCAGGTTGGCGGACGCTGATGGCTGGCTCGGTGTTGACCGCGAGACGCTGCTCACAGCCGCGGCGGACGTTTACGCGATCGGCGATTGCAACAGCGTCCCCATAGCGAACGGCCAAACGCTACCGAAGTCAGGTGTCTTCGCGCACGGCGAGGCGGAGGTCGTGGCGCGCAACCTGAGTGCCGAGATCGTCGGCCGCGATCCGATCTGGGCGTTCGGGGGCCAGGGCGCGTGCTTCATGGAGACGGGCGGCGGCCACGGCGCCTACCTTTCCGGCAACTTCTACGCCGACCCGCCTCAGGTAACGATGGGCGGACCGAACCGCCTGATGCACTGGGCGAAGGTTGGCTCGGAGCGCGTCTGGCTGTGGCGCTGGTTCTAAGGTTTGCCGCCCGCAAGCTGAATCCGCTACGATGAACCCCAATCCGCTCGGAGAAGCTTGCTGTAATTATGGCCAAATCACTCAACGTCGCGGTTGTTGGAGCCACCGGCCTCGTCGGCCAGGAGTTCCTGAAGATCGCAATTCAGCGCAAGTTCCCGATCAAGGGGCTGCGCCTCCTCGCCTCTCACCGGTCAGCCGGCAAGAAGATCACGTTCGGGGAGTTCGGCGAGATCACCGTCGAGGAGGCGACGCCGCAATCGTTTAAGGGCGTCGATCTGGCGTTTTTTTCCGCAAGCACTGAGGTCTCGAAAAGCCTGATCCCGCCGGCGGTCAAGTCGGGCGCCATCTGCATCGACGACAGCTCCGCCTGGCGCATGGAGCCGGACGTGCCGCTGGTCGTGCCGGAAGTGAATGCGGGCGACTTGAAGGGCCACAAGGGCATCATCTCGATCCCGAACTGCCCAACGACGCCGCTTTGCCAGGTGCTATGGCCCGTGCACAAGCTAAACCCGATCGCGCGGATTATCGTCGACACCTACCAGTCCGTCTCCGGCACCGGTACCGCCGCCTACGCCGAGCTGACCGAGCAGACGCGCCAGGTCCTCAACGGCGACCCCACGCGGCCCCACGTATATCCGCACCAGATAGCCTTCAATCTGCTGCCCCAAGTCGACGTGTTCCTGGGCAGCGGCTACACAAAGGAAGAGTGGAAGATCATCAACGAGACGCGCAAGATCATGCACGAGCCGGAGCTGCCGATCTCGGCGACCTGCGTGCGCGTGCCTGTCTACGTCGGCCACTCGGAGGCAGTCCACGCCGAGTTCACCAGGCCGATAACGCCGGAGGACTTCTACACCACTGTCAAAGAAGCGCCGGGCGTTGCCGTGCAGGACGACCCCTCTGTGAACATGTACCCGACGCCGTGGACCGTCGCCGGCAAGGACGACACGTACGTTGGCCGCATCCGGCAGGACGCCTCGCGGGCTAACAGCATCGCCTTCTGGCTGGTCAGCGACAACCTGCGCAAAGGCGCCGCGCTAAACGCCATCCAGATCGCCGAAGAGCTGATCGCGCACAAGCTGATCTAGGGCCCGCGCGTCGATGCGCTACCGCGAAGCCACCCAACTTGACGCCCCCGCTATAGCCGCCCTCCACGCCGAAAGCTGGCGCTTTGCCTACCGTGGCGCCTACAGCGATGAGTACCTCGACGGCGACGTCTTCCAGGACCGCGTCCGCGTCTGGCAGAAACGCCTGTCATCCCAGCCACCGAACCGGTACGTCATTCTCGCCGAGGACGCTGACGGGCTAGTCGGCTTCGCCTGCGCCTACGGAGCTGACGACGAGCGCTGGGGAACGCTGGTCGATAACCTTCATGTCCGCCCGGACCGGCACCGCCAGGGAACCGGCAAGCGTCTGCTTGCGGAAGTCGCCGGGTGGTGCCGCACCGAATACGAAGGCTGCGGATTGTACCTCTGGGTCCTGGAGCAGAACGCTCGCGCTCGGCGCTTCTATGAGCACCTCGGGGCGACCGACGAGGAGAGCCGATCGTCTGTCCCTCCCGGCGGTGGGACGACGGTCATTCATCGCTATGCCTGGTCCCGTGACGAACTGATCGCCCGCAAATGGATTTAGCGACGGCTAGACAGCTCCCAGAAGCTCAATGCGGACGTTGAGGAAGGGCGAGAAGTGACCGGCGTAGCGCTGTTGGACTTCAGGGATGCGCCAGTCGTTTCCTGTCACCACACCGCGACAGCGAGCCGAGTTGCAGTTACAGGGCATCGACCAGTCCTCCGTGGCAGTGAAGACTGCATAGTCAATGGTCACCTCCTCGAGTGGCCGGATGCGTCGCTTTGCGGCCGTGGTGACTTCGTCTGCCATCCATGTGTTCGCATCGCACGAGTGGTTGCCATACTCGGCAGGATTGGGCGTATCTAGCAGAATGTGCAAACCCTCGCCGATGGCGGCAGCGCTGTACTTCGTGAGCTTCAGCGACCTGAACTCTTCGTCGGTGAGAACTTGGCCACCCATAAGGACGATTGGCTCGCCCTCGTGGATGTCTTCCTTCGCAAAAAGACCGCGTCCTTCGATGGCTGAGGGGCGAACTTCTATCTTTGGATTCAGCCACGTGGTATCTCTGTACTGCTTCATGTTTATTCTCGGAAGGGCACCGCAGCTGATACTAACCAACGCTTCCTCCGAAAGTCACCCTATTCTTCCGATCCGGATGGCGTTCAGCGCTCAGCGGTCAGCTTTTTAGGCCCCGTCTCGGGCGTCGCGCGCTTTGCTCACCATAATCGCGGGAAATCACCGTCCTTGGGGGTCGTTTTTAGGTTCAAACAGAGGCTGAATTATGGTACAATTTAATTGCTCATTCTGATGCTTCATTTCCCTCGGAAGGACTAGTTTCCCCTCATGGTACAGACGAAGAACAAGTACACGGCTGCCGACATCCAGGTGCTCGAAGGCCTCGAGGCGGTCCGCCGCAGGCCAAGCATGTACATCGGCTCCACCGATGAGCGCGGTCTGCACCACCTGGTCTACGAGATCGTCGACAACTCCATCGACGAGGCCATGGCCGGCTTCTGCGACCGCATCGACATCTCGATCCACAAAGACGGCAGCGTAACCGTCGTCGACAACGGCCGCGGCATCCCCGTCGACAAGCACGCCCGCACCGGCAAGTCCGCACTCGAGACCGTGATGACGTACCTGCACGCCGGCGGCAAGTTCGACGGCGGGGCGTACAAGGTCTCTGGCGGTCTGCACGGCGTCGGCGCGGCGGTCGTCAACGCGCTCTCCGAGAACATGTGGGTGGAGGTCCGCCGCGGCGGCAAGCTGTTCAAGCAGGAGTACGCGCGCGGCAAGGCCGTCGGCGGAATGAAGACAAAGGAATCCACGAACGGCTCCAGCAAGGCGACCGGCACGACCACCTGGTTCAAGCCGGACGCCGAGATCTTCCAGGAGACCGAGCTCAGCTTCCGCACGCTCGCCCAGCGCTTCCGCGAGATGGCGTTCCTCACGAAGGGCATCTGGCTCACGTTCATCGACGAGCGCGACGATCACTCGACCACCTACTACTTCGAGGGCGGCATCAAGTCGTTCGTGCAGCGGCTGAACAAGGACCGCAAGCCCGTCAACGACGCGTTCTACTGCGAGAAGGTGTTCGAGGGCGCGGCGGTCGAAGTCGCCATCCAGTACAATGACTCCTTCACGGAGTCCACCTTCGCCTTCGCCAACTGCATCCACACGATCGACGGCGGCACCCACCTGACCGGCTTCCGCTCGGCGCTCACCCGCGTCCTCAACGAGTACGCCCGCAAGTCCAAGATCCTCAAGGACAACGACCCCAACCTCTCCGGCGAAGACACCCGCGAGGGCCTCGTCGCCGTGATCAGCGTCAAGCTCGCTGAGCCGCAGTTCGAGGGCCAGACGAAGACCCGCCTCGGCAACGCCGAGATGAAGGGCCTCGTCGAATCTACGCTTGGCGAGGCGCTCTCCACGTGGATGGAGGAAAACCCCTCCGACGCGCGCAAGATCATCGAGAAGTGCCTCACGGCCTCCCGGGCCCGCGACGCCGCCCGCAAGGCGCGCGACCTCGTCCTCAAGCGCGGCTTCCTCGACGACAGCGTGCTCCCCGGCAAGCTCGCTGACTGCTCCGAGCGCAACCCCGAGGTGCGGGAGCTGTACCTCGTGGAGGGCGCGTCGGCAGGCGGCTCGGCCAAGGAAGGCCGCGACCGGCGCTTCCAGGCGATCCTCCCGCTGAGGGGCAAGATCCTCAACGTGGAGAAGGCCCGCCCGGACAAGATGTTGGCCCACGAGGAGATCAAGGCGCTGATCACCGCCCTCGGCGCCGGCTTCGGTGAGGACTTCGACCTGCTAAAGCTGCGCTATCACCGCGTCATCATCATGACCGACGCCGACGTCGACGGCGCCCACATCCGCACGCTGCTCCTGACGTTCTTCTTCCGCTATATGCCGGCCCTGATCGATGCCGGTCACCTGTACGTCGCCCAACCGCCGCTTTACCGCGTCCAGATCCGCAAGGACGTCAAGTGGTTCTACAACGACCGCGACAAGGACTCGTACATCAACAAGCTGAAGGACGGCAAGGGCGTCAACCTCCAGCGCTACAAGGGCCTGGGCGAGATGAACCCGATACAGCTCTGGGAGACCACGATGGACCCGGCGGTCCGCACCGTGCTCCAGGTGAACGTGGAAGACGCCATGACCGCCGACCACGTCTTCAACGAGCTGATGGGCGAAGAAGTCGCCCCCCGCAAGCGCTTCATCCAGTCGCACTACGACAAGGCCACGCTGGACGTCTAAGCGTCTAGCTGCATGCGATAAGAGCCGCCACCGTACGTCCAATAGCGTCGCCCAACTCTCTCTGACCCCGACCCGTGTGACCTACGTTGGCGGTAGCGCTTGGTAATCCTCGGCGGCTTGAATCCCCGAGCGAGAGGGTGCTGGCGTCGGCCGGCCGTGTGGCCGGCATACCACCGTTCCCCGGCAGCCTTGAAACGGCATCTTAGGCCCGTCACTTCACTGACAGGATCGCAGATACTCGCCGATCCAAGTCGCTTGGTAAGTCGCTTTGAGCACGCCACATAGCGTCTAGAGTGTCAATCTCAGCTTGCGTTAGGGAGCGACCGTCAACTGATTCATCCTTGCTACTGAGAACCATCATCTCCGTTCCAAGAGGACCTACGCCAGGAGCTACCGACGCGTACGCCTTCGCTTCATAAATCTGGTAGGCCGTCTTGGGCAGGGGCATCGTGTAGTCTTGACCACGGAAATACATCGATACTGTGGCGTTCGTTGTACCGCTGCCGATTGCAAAACACCCGGGAATGTCGTGGCGGGTAACGTAGCCCGGGGTTTCGATGGAAAGCACGTGCCCTAGGCCCTTTTCGTCAAATCCACAGAGCATGACCCAACAGTCGAGACGAACGCCTTGAACATTCGTCAGCGTCTTCTCAAAGAGCTGATCGCCGAGATACTGCCGCGAAACCAGGAATTCCTGCAAGCTCATGGCCAGCGGCAGCACGTATGAGGCTTCAGCCTTCTTGTCGCGGCGGGAACGGAACGCTTCCACCATGTCCCGCTCAACGTCTGCCGGCGAAGGGTAGTCGTTGAGTTCCCACGCGACCTTTAAGTCGTCAAGCATCGTGAGGATCTGTCCGGGCTCACTTCCAGCAAGCATCGCCCACCATCGGTCATGCACCTTCATGATCTTAGTGACGCTGGTCTCCGCCTGCGCGAGGTAATTGGACACCATCCTATCAGCCGCAAGTACGATGGACTTGCGATCTTCACAGAGTGCGGCGATACAGATCGTCATGACATTGCCTCTGTGTTGAATTCTCGCCCGTAAACGCGACCGCACCAAGGGGCGAGTGGCAGCAGTTTGTGGGAGAGCCTCTTTCCCCTCTTCCTCCCCGTACGTCCCCGCTGCGTGCTCCTTGAGCGCCGCGATCATCTGCTCCCCCGTGGACCTCAACTTCCTCATCAGTCCTCCTTTTCGTTACTTCTAACGCGGAGGATTCCCATTTACGCTGGTACGGTTTAGGGGAGCAGGTCACTAGATGGTAGCCCACCAGATGTGACCCTTGAAGCGCGATGTCAACGCTGCTACAATCCACGCAGAAGACGCTTGCTCTCCTTGACCGGGGAGTAACAGGAAAGGCCCCGGCAGTGCCGGGGCCTTTCCTTGTCCTGGTGGACCTGGTCGGACTCGAACCGACAACCTTGCGCTTAGAAGACGCTTGCTCTCCCAGTTGAGCTACAGGCCCACGGCACAAAGACTATCAGGCCGCAATTAATCCGTCAACCTTACACGACCCATAGGCGACCTGCTAGTCCGCCATAGACATAACGAGTGAGATAGTGTCAGAGGCGTTGTCTTCTTCAACCGCGATGCCCTTGCGGCCTAGTGTAATTTGTAGCTGTCCAGCCGCCTGTAAGCCCCGGCACCACGCCAGGACGCCACGTTGCAGACAGTCCGTGGCTTCGCCTAACTGCCTCCCGTGTCCGACCAATCGTAGGGCAGGAACTCGCGCTTCAACGCCTCCCTTAATTGGGGTAGTCTCCACGGCGATGTAAATCTTCACGTCTTCCCTCCTTGCTAAATTCCTATCTGATCCGAACGTTATCAGGCAAATGAGATTCGCGGGAAATAACAAATCCAAATAGTGCGCGACGTTAGGGTATTGCGGCACAAGTGGCCCAGTGGTACGCTTTAGCCACTAATGACTAGCAGGAGTGTGCAAAATGCTTGAACCCGATTTTCGACCTTATGGGGCGACCGCGAACATCCTGGCAATAATTGAACGCGCGCGAACTAGGAACCTTCCTGAATTGGTAGGGGCCGACTTTTTCGCCTTGGCGGATATCCCCGAAATTGTTTATGGCCGAGTGCGGCAGGGGTTGGAATTCCTGCAATTGGTACACGAAGATGGGCGCCCCACAGATAAATTGCAGAGCCTTGCCAAAGCGCCCGATTCGGAATACCAGCAACTGCTCGCGACGTGCATTCGGGAAGCGTACCGAGAGGACTTCGCGCGGATCGACCCTGAGCAGGAGCTTCAAGGCAAGATCATCGAAGCCTTCCGGCGGTACCAACCGCGCTCTCAAACGTCGCGGATGGTCATGCTGTTCTTGGGTCTGTGCCGTGCGGCGGGGATTCCCGTCGCGGATGCTCCGCGAGAGCGGAAAATGCAAGTGAGGCCGACCAACGGTCGCGGGAAGCGCTCAACCGTTGGTTCAGCCGAACCCAATCCAACGCGACCGCTCGGGGGTAGTATCCGGGACACTCTCGAGCGGCAGCGCGATACCCAAAGCACATTGTTCGCAATCACCGAAGCGGACATTGCCAGCCTCGAACAAACCGAGTTCGACACTCTATGGGAAGCATTGGGCAAGGTTGCTCGCGCTCGCGCGCGGCAAAAAGCTGCGCCCACCGCCCTCTCTCTTACGACGTTCCCGCCTGAGGTCCATGTAGAGACCGACGCGGACGCCGAATGATGCCAACCAAGGCCGGCTCACTCTGACCTGCCGTCCGCGCTGACACAGTTCGCCCACCGCTTGGCTGCGTCTCGCCTTGCCATTCCATACTTGGCGACCATTTGCACTCGCCGTACAATCGGGCCACCATGACCACCAAACCCGCTCGCCCCGAACCCGAGCCTTTCGACCTCCGCTCTCACGATGTCGCCGCTGACAAACGCGCCGAGCTGCTGCGCCTCTTCCCCGAAGCGCGCACCGAGGGCGGCCACATCAACGTGAAGCAGCTGCTACGCGCCCTGGGAGAAGCCGTTGATCCGCCCGGCCGCGAGCGCTACGGCATGGTCTGGCCCGGCAAGGCCGACTGCTTCAGACCATCCAGCAGCCCAGCCTCGGCACCCTGCTCCCGGACCGCGACGAGAGCGTCGACTTCGACACCACCGAGAACCTGATCATCGAAGGCGACAACCTGGAGGTGCTCAAGCTCCTCCAGAAGTCCTACCTCGGCAAGGTCAAAATGATCTACATCGACCCGCCCTACAACACCGGTAACGATTTCATCTACCCGGACGACTTTAGTGAGAGTCTCCAAACGTACCTCGAGTACACGGGCCAGGCGGATGCCGAGGGCCGTAAGTTCTCGACCAACACAGAAGCAAGCGGCCGATTCCACTCGAACTGGATGAACATGATGTATCCGCGGCTCTATCTAGCACGCAACCTGCTTTCGGACCATGGAGTCGTCTTCGTAAGCATCGACGACCACGAAGCCGACAACCTGCACAAGGTATGTAATGACGTGTTCGGTGAAGAGAACTTCGTTGCACAACTAGTGTGGGAGAAGGGTCGCAAGAACGACGCTAAATTGTTCTCGATCGGCCATGAATACATTGTGGTCTACGCGAGATCTCTGGCAGGACTGAGGGAGAGAAACACGATTTGGCGGGAACAGAAGCCGGGGGCGCAGGAACTATGGGACGAATACGAGCGACTGCGGTCGAAGCGCGGTGGCGACCATGCCAGGATAGAGGCTGATCTCCAAACATGGTTCACCGGGCTTCCGGCAAACCACCCCTCGCGCAAGCTCGCCAGGTATAGAAGGGTGGACGTCTACGGACCTTGGCGCGACCGCGACATCTCTTGGCCGGGGGGAGAGGGTCCAAGCTACGACGTCCTTCATCCAGCGACTGGGCAGCCATGTAAAGTGCCGGACGCCGGGTGGCGCTTTTCGAACCCTGAGGAGATGCAGCGGCAAATCCAAGCAGGACTTGTGCAGTTCAGAGCCGACCACACAGAACCGCCATTCAGAAAGGCTCATTTGCGACCAATTCCTGAGGAGCTGGCTGAAGATGGCGATGCGCCTGATGAAGATTCGTCCGATGAGGATTTGGGGACAAGCGTAAGAGGAAGCTACTTCTACAAGCAGTCGCAGGTCGCGGTGAAGTACCTTCGATCTATCATGGGGAAGAAGGTCTTTGACAATCCAAAGGACCATGAAGAACTCCTCAGGCTGATCAAGTACGTCACTCGCCCAGACGACGATGGGATCGTGCTCGATTTCTTTGCAGGGTCCGGAAGCACGGCGGAAGCTGTCTTGCATGCAAACTTGCAGACGAAGAGGCACCTAAAATTCATCCTCGTTCAGCTCCCGGAGCCATGCAACCCCAAAGAGAGAAGCGGCAAGGCTGCGATTGAGGAAGGCCTCGCGACGATCGCCGACATCTGCGAAGAGCGGGTCCGCCGCGTCATCAAGAAGCTGAACCAAGAGGACGCCGGCAAGCTGCCGCTGGACGGCAAGCAGAAGCAGGACCGCGGCTTCCGCGTCTTCAAGCTCGCCGAGTCCAACTTCCTCGCCTGGAACGCGGACATCCCGCAGGGCGACGTCGCCACGCTGGAGAAGCAGCTAGAGATGCACGTCGACCACGTCCGGCACGGTCGCACCGCCGAAGACCGCCTCTACGAGCTCCTCCTCAAGAGCGGCTTTCCCCTCACAACCCCCGTCGAAACGCTGACGATCAGAGACAAGACCGTCTACAGCATCGCTGAGGGTGCGATGCTCATCTGCCTCGACGAAGGCCTGACGCTGGAGGTGATGCGGGCCATGGCAGCGCGCAAGCCGTCGCGCGTCGTCTGCCTGGACGAAGGCTTCGCCGCCAACGACCAACTCAAGGCCAACGCCGTCCAGACCTTCAAGGACAAAAGCGTCTTCTTCCAGACGGTCTAAGGCAGAAGTCGTGAAGATCCAGTTCGACCCCAACCAGCAGTACCAGATCGACGCCGTCGACGCCGTCCTCGACCTCTTCGACGGCCAGCCCCTGGAGCAGACCGACTTCTCGATCGTCAGCCTCGGCGCCGCCGAGCCGGACTTCACGAGCACCCTTCGCGCCGATCTCGGCGTCGGTAACCGGCTGATGCTCCCTGATGAGCAGCTCCGAGACAACACTCGCCTCGTGCAGGAGCGAAACGAGATCGACGTCGAAGACCTTGACGGGCCGCTGGATGCGTGGCACGTGCTTGATTCCGGCACCGTCGAACGCTACGTCCCCCACTTCTCGGTCGAGATGGAGACCGGCACCGGCAAGACCTACGTTTACCTCCGCACCATCTTCGAGCTATCGCGCCGCTACGGCTTCAAGAAGTTCATCATCGTCGTCCCCAGTGTCGCCATCCGCGAAGGCGTCCTCAAGAACATCGAGATCACCCAGGACCATTTCCGCGCCCTCTACAACAACGTCGAGTTCGAGTACTTCGTCTACGACGCCAGGAAGCTCAACAAGCTTCGCCAGTTCGCGGCCAGCAACACAGTCCAGGTCATGATCATCAACATCGACGCGTTCCGAAAGAACTTCACGGGAACCGAGGACGAGCAGAAGAGCAACGTCATCTACCAGGAACGAGACAAGCTTTCGGGCCGCCCGATCGAATTCGTGCAGGCGACACGCCCGATCGTCATCATCGACGAACCCCAGAGCGTCGATAGCACCGAGAAGTCGCAGGAGGCGATCCGAGCGCTCAATCCGCTTTGCACGCTTCGCTATTCCGCGACGCACCGAAACCCCTACAACCTCGTCTATCGCCTCGATCCTATCCGCGCCTTTGACCTACGCCTCGTCAAGCAGATCGTCGTCGCCAGCGTCACCGCCGAGGGCGGGATGAACGACGCCTTTGTCCGCCTGGTCAACGTCGACAACCGAAAAGGGATTGTCGCCAAGCTGCGTATCCACGTTCAGACTCCTAACGGCCCGAAAGAGAAACTCGTCACGGTGAAGAACGGCGCCGACCTCCACGAGATATCGCATGGACGGGCGAACTATCAGGACGGCTTCGAGATCGCTGAGATCAACGCCGAGCCCGGCAACGAGCACATCCGATTCACCAGTGGCACTCGCCTGGACCTCGGCCAGGAGCTGGGCAGCTTGCGCGAAGACATCTGGCGAATGCAGATCAAAGAGACCGTCAAGAAGCATCTGGAGAAAGAGCTTCTGGTCAAAGATCGTGGCCTAAAAGTGCTGTCGCTCTTCTTCATCGACCGGGTCGCCAACTACCGCACTTATGGCGACGACAATCAGCCGGTCAAGGGCAAGTTCGCCCTCGAGTTCGAAGAAGTCCTCGCCGAGCTAGCGAAGGAGGAGCGGTACGCGCAGCTTACGTGGCTCAAGCAACCGGTCGAGACCCTGCATAACGGATACTTCGCGGCTGACAAGAAGGGCGTCTTCAAGGACACAAGGGGTGATACCCAGGCAGACGACGACGCGTACTGCCTCATCATGAGGGAGAAAGAACGCCTTCTCTCAATTGACGAGCCGCTCCGGTTCATCTTCAGCCACTCCGCCCTCCGCGAGGGCTGGGACAACCCGAACGTCTTTCAGATCTGCACCTTGAACGAGACCCAAAGCGCGATGAAGAAGCGCCAGGAAATCGGCCGCGGCCTCCGACTTCCGGTCGATCAGAACGGCTACCGCGTCTTCGACGACTCGGTCAACAAGCTGCTCGTTGTCGCCAACGAGAGCTACGAGGACTTCGCACGCACCTTGCAGACGGAATATGAAGAGGACTGCGGCGTCACCTTCGGCAAAGTCCCGATCACCGCGATCTCAAAGCTCACTCGCGTTGTCGATGATCGAGAAGTGCCGGTCGGCCGAGACGGCGCTTCGGACATATGGCAGGCACTGGTAAACGGCGGCTACATCAGCGCCGACGGCAAGATTCAAGCGGCGTTCGATCCGCTCAAGCCAGACCTGACGCTCGGCTTGCCGCCCGCGCAACAAGATGTGGAGCAAGCAGTGATCGAGCTGCTCTCCACCTACCAGATCGAGCGCCACTTGAAGAGCGCGAGAGACGAACGCACAAACCACCTCCGCACAGATGTCCAGCTTGCGCCGGATTTCCAGGAGTTGTGGGCGCGTATCCGCCCCCGCACAACGTACCGTGTCGAGTTCGAGACGGATCAACTGGTGGGTTTGGCGGCTCCAGCAATTCAGAACATGGAGAAGATCGACCCTGCGCAGATCAACGTGTCTACCGGCGGGGTGCATCTCAAGAAGGCTGGTGTCCAGACACAGGCCGTGAGTGCCCTGCGGGAGACAGTCCTCTATCGTGGCTCCCTGCCAGACCTCATCGCTTACCTCCAGAATGAGACCGAGCTCACCCGCTCTACCCTCGTCCGCATTCTCAAGGAGTCCGGCCGCCTTTCAGATTTCTTCGTCAACCCGCAAGTCTTCATGGACACTGTCGCCAAGCTTCTGAAAAACACGCTTCACCGTCTCCTAATCGACGGCATTAAGTACGACCGCATCCCGGGCGATGAACCGGAATTCCAGTGGGAGATGCGGAACTTCGAGAGCCAGGAGGTGAACTACTTGTCCGCGTTGGCGGTCAACAAGTCGATTTACGAGTACGTGGTATACGACTCCAATGTGGAACGGGAGTTCGCGCGCAAGCTTGACCAGCGCGACGATATCAAACTCTTTGTGAAGCTTCCGGCATGGTTCAAAGTTCTCACGCCAATCGGTCAGTACAACCCGGACTGGGCGATCGTTAAGCACGACGGCGCCACGGTCTACTTGGTGCGGGAAACAAAAGCAACCAAGGATTTTTGGAAGCTCCGCACGAGCGAGGCCCTCAAAGCGCGATGCGGAAAGCGCCACTTCGATGCCCTAAACGTTCCCTTCGACGTAGCCGTCAGCGCCGATCAAGTCTAGCGCGCAAGCCGGAATTCGCTGAACATAATGTGCTGCTTTTGGACGCCGAAACTGCATCCGTAATCGGTCAACACTGGAGACTATCCTCGCCGTACAGATATAAATCGGCATTACAATTGATCTCCCGTTCTAGAATTACTCCGTAATCCCAAAACACGAAATTACCAAACGAAATACCCCCAAAAGACGTTGAAGGCGTGATCGTCTCATGCCATTGAGCGGCCCGCAAATATGGCAATATGATCATATGAAGACGACGATCGAATTGCCGGACGAGCTCTTTCGCGAAGGTAGGGCGATCGCGGCGGCCCATTGACGAACATGCCCGACACGACCGGCGCCGACTGCCTGAACTCTTACCTGCTCGAGCTCTACGGCGGCGATCCGTTCGCGGCCGTCTACGAGGCATCGGAGGCGCACCGTCGGCAGCACGCCACCGTGCTGGCAGGCGGTGAGCAGGAATGCGGTGTCTATCCCTCTGACCCACTGAAGATGCGCTTGCTGGCGACCTTAGTAAAGGCGCTCGGAGCCCGCCGGGCACTTGAGATAGGCGGCGGGCTTGGCTGCAGCGCGCTTTGGCTGGCCGACGCGATGGGGATGGCAGGCCAGCTCGAAACGATCGACCGCTTCGCGGAGCATGTTGAACTCACCGACCGCTTTGCAGAGCAGTACGATCTCGCCGGACGCATCGTCGCGATCCACGGCGAGGCGGAGGACGTACTCAAGAGCCTCACCGGCCCGTACGATCTGATCCACGACGACGGCTGGTTCGGCGAGCAGCCGGCCTACTACGACCGCATGGTGGAGGTCCTGCGACCGGGCGGGCTGCTGATCATGTCAAACTGGTTCCTGCTCGAACAGGCATTCCGAGAGTCGCCGGATGTTGGTTGGGCGCAGTTCGCTGGCGCGCATTGGCGTGACAGGGTGCGAGCTTATGCTGAGGCGCTGGCATCCGATTCACGGCTTCA
>DAINDD010000042.1:0-25710 GCA_036732045.1 Chloroflexota bacterium | reverse complement strand
TTTGTGCGGCTAGCTCTCTTCGCGGCGGGCGCGGGCCAATGTCCACGCACCACCCGCGACGACCATCAAACCGGCAGCGCCAAGGAGCCAGGCCAGCGAGCTGCTGGAGCTGTCACCTGGGGGGCCACCAGACGTCGGCAGAGCCTTGGCCGTCACCGTCGGTGCAGTCGTCGCCGTTGCCGTCCCCGGACCCGGCGTCGGCGAGTTTGTTTCGACTGCCGCGGCACAAACCTTGCCAGCGGTGAAGGTCGGACTGGTGAAGTCCGTGCCGGTCGCGTCCTGGAACGTTGAGCCCGCGGCGGCTGCAATCGCCAGCGTCAGGTTGCTGCAAGCTCCGTTCGTAAGGCTCGTCTTGAAGACGACCTGACCGACTGCCGTTGTGCCGGTCAGACCGCTCGCAAATCCGGCGAACCGAACGATCCCGGGCGCGCCCGCCGGGTTGACCGTGCAGGCGCCCTGGCTTGCCGCGCAGGTCGGGGCGGCTGGGTAGTCAGCCACGGTGTAACCCACATCGAAGGCCCAGTTGCCGACGCCGCTGCCGCTGGGGGCGGTCATGGTCAGGGCTACCGTCGCTGACCCGTCGGCCGCGGCCGTGGGCGAACTGAGGGCTGCTGAAGCTCCTGACACGGCAAACACCATGCCTGTCAAGACCAACAGCGAGGCCAGCGCCACAAGGACGCCGGCGGTCGTCGCACCGAGACCTAGCTTCATCTTTCTGGTCATGTTGCTCGTTCCTCCTTCTTTCTTTCCTTGGATTTGCAGTGTTTCCGAAATTGAAAGTCCTAACCGGTGAGGAGGCGGACTTCCGCCTCCTCACCGGCTCTATAACCCTAAGGTCCTATACGTTGTACGTCCACGGCATCGCCAATGGCCGGACACGGCTGCGTGTTGGACAGAGCAGTCTTGTTCAGGAAGAGGAATAGAACTGCCTGACCATCACGCGGAGCCACGGCGCCGCTGCAATCGAAATCGCCCCAGTGCTGGACATTGCCGTCGATTATGACCGTCTCGCCCATACTCGGGCACGGCTGCGACTGGGACAGCTCCGTCTGGTCAAGGAAGTGCAGCAGGATCGCCTGTCCGTCACGCGGAGCAACGGTGCCACTGCAGTCCGAGTCGCCCCAAATCAGGTGCAGCATGAACGGCGTCGGCGACGGCGACGGAGTCGGCGACGGCGAAGGCGTCGGGCTCGGCGTCGGCGTCGGGTTGATCCCCGTAGTGTCGAACGTAACCGTCCCTTCCGGGTCGAAAGCGGTGACGATGACGTTGACGGGCTTCAACTGGCTCTCACTGACGTGGATCCAGGCCTGGCACTCGCCAGTCACCATGACCGGCGCGATCGTAAACGTTGGGTTGGCCGTAGTGTCGAAGGTGTGCGTGGTCGCGGACTTGCCGTCAGCTGAGATCGTGACCGGGGGGCCCTCAGCAGAGTTGCCGTTGGCGTCCGGCACGATGACGCCGGTCGTGGAGTCGATTCTGAAGTCGACTTCTTCGCCGAGGACCGGGTGCAGGCTGTTGCCGCCGCCGCAGAATCCGTCTCGGTCAGTCACGTGGAACACGACGTAGTGGAACTGGCCGGTGGCGTCTGCCGGGTCGGCCACAACCGTAACGTCCTTGATGCCGCCCCAGGTCCAGGTGATGGTCGCATCACCGCTGAGAACGGCGAAGTGCTTGCGCTTGTCCGGGTAGTCGGCCAGGGCGTTCAGAGTGCTGGTGCCGACTGTGGTACCAGACTGGCAGAAGAAGCCGTTCAGCAAAACGATCGGCGTCGTCGTCCCGGAGACCGGTCCAGACGTAGAACAGCCGCTGAAATCGAGGTTGGCGTCGCCGTTGACCCAGGTCATAGCGACTCCGTGCTCGTCCGAGTAAACCCTGGTGAGGTCGAAGCCGCCTGTCGGCACGCCTACATCCGGCGCAGTGCACGGGTTAGGGTCACCCACTCCGGGCACGAAGGCTCCGGATGAAGTAGTTGCGCACGACAGAACCTCTGGGCCATGGTCCGCAAAGTCGGTCCAGTAGTGGTAGACGCCGCTCTTCGGGCCTGTGCCCCAGCTGTTCCACTGGTAGCCGCTGCCGTCCGCGTTCGTCGGAGTGATCCACGGCTCGGCCGGAATGTGCGTCACGTCGAACTGGGTGGTCGGGTTAGCCTTGAGAGCGCCCGTCAGGAAGCCGGAACCCGTCAACCCGAAGCGGATCAGGGCAGACGGCATCGGCGCGTCGTTAGCGTCGATGACGCCGTCCGGGAAGTTGGTCTCCCGCTGGAGGACACCGGCTGGCGCGTGGGGCGCCTGGCTGTCGCCACACAATGGCCCGTCAAGCTGGCTGAACGGTCCGGCAACGTTCGGACAACTCGCAGCACTGGACCCGCCATAGATATCGTAGTTCGGCCTTGTCTCGAGTGCCACAGCTCCTCCCGCCTTGAAGAGCCAGTCGTCCGGGAAGATACAGCGGTTGGCCGGGATGAACTCCCCGTTGGAGCCGACGGTCGAGTCGCGCGCCGGGCAGTTGTCCGCCAGGACCCAACCGCGCACCGAGGCGCGAGCCAGCACGTTTTCCGATACGTTTGCTGTGGTGCTGGCTGCA
This sequence comes from Chloroflexota bacterium, assembly GCA_036732045.1. Taxonomy (GTDB): domain Bacteria; phylum Chloroflexota; class Dehalococcoidia; order SM23-28-2; family RBG-16-64-32; genus DATKKM01. Next base: position 23,127 of record DAINDD010000042.1, on the reverse strand, counting down.
CCATCAACGGTACTGCCGGAGCAGCCAGTGGCAACTGTGGTCGTACCCTTGGCGAACTGCCCGGTCGTGTCGCACGCGCTGGAGGATTGCGGCGTTGTCGCACCGTGAGTCGTCGAGTCGGGAAGCAGCTTGAGGGTAACGTCCTCGAACTTCATGTAGAAGGCAAGGAAGGCCACCTGCTGGCTGACAACAGTGCAGGTATCAGGATCGATGTTCGGGAGCTGTCCGTCAGTTTGTGCGGCCGCCGTGAGAATGAACGCCGGCGCGCACTGGACCACATGAGCAACAACGTCCTGCTCACCCTGGTCCTGTGACTCGTAGATCACGCGGCTGATGCAGTTGTCCTCGGGATCGGTATTGCTGTTGCCGTTCGGGAAGACTCGCACGACCATGAAGTCGGGGCCGCTGGCCGCGCCCGAACCGAGGTCACTGATCAACGCGCCGTTGCCGCTCTCCTTCACGTAGCGGACGAAGAAGGAGCTCTCGCCGTTGGAGAACGGGCAACTGCGGACGCCGTTGGCGTCCGTGAAGCTCCAGTCGTGCTCAAGGACAATGCGTTGCCCGGCCCAGGCCAGGAGCGGCTGCTTGTTGGTGGGCGGACCCACGTGGAAGCAGACGTTGATAGTCTCTGTCGCCGTAGTGACCAGCGGCGGGCTGTGGAAGAGGCCTGCCTCCTGCGTGTCGATCGTGACCGTCACGCAGCTGTCGGCCTGGCAGTCACCGGTGCCGATCGTCGTCAGAGGGTCTCCGGCGTTATTCGGAAGGACCTGGAAGGCGACGCCCTTGTCGCTGCTGTTGACCACCGCCGCTAGATACGGGCCAACCGGCACTGCGTACGGACCGGGCGGAGGGCCGGGGTTGTAGGTGCCGGCGCCGTTGGCGTTCGAGAGGATAATGACGCTGCCCTGCGTCGGGTTCTCCAGGCGGATGGAGCCGCAGCCACCGCTGATGGTGTAGGTCTGCTGAGCGCCGTCCACCGGGCCGTTGTAGGCGCCGCCGGCGTCGTTGTGGCTGCCCATTGTGTAGTCGATAAACGAGGCGCCGGTGGCGGAAACGTCCAGGCCGTTCGGCATCAGCACGCCCGCGATGTCTTTGGTTGTGCCGTTGAGGTTGGCCCGCGCGCAGAAGCCGCCTGGGTCAACTGCCGGCGTGAAGCTGCAGTCGCGGTTCACCCACTGGCCGAGCTCAAGCGTGTTCGCCGCCAGCGTGTCGCCGACGTTGCCGGTGGCGCTAATGATCTTCGTGGAGTTGATCGTGTTCCACTCTTTGATCAGTGGCTGCTGGGCGCCGGTGCCCGGCGTCAATGTGCAGACGCCACCGGAACAGTTGCCGTTCCAGAAGAACGTCTCGCTAAAGAGTCCGTTGCTGAAGGCCGCCGTGATGTTCTGCGTTCCAACGCCTCCGGCGGACCACATGACGCACGGCTCACCGGTTGGGCCGGCGAACGACGTCTGCGACTGCGCGACCGGACCGCCGTTCACGGGAGTGATCGTCCAGGTGATCTGGGCGTTGTTGGCCGCAAAGGTCAACGTTGAGCCCTCGATGCAGGCCGCATGGAAGGAGCCGGTGGCGTCGTCCACATCGCTCTGCCGGCAGCCGTTCGCCGGGGTGTTGCCGATGAAGAGGATGCCGTTGATATTGCCGGCAGCGTTTTCCGTCGCGGCATCAGGCAGGTCGAGGTGACACAGTGAGCCGGCCGCCGCCGCGAATGTAGTGGTCACGACAGAAGCCGTGCAGTCGGTTGTCACCGTGCTCGTCTCCAGGTGCGTTGACAGCGTCGCCGTCACAGAGCCCGGGGTGGCGCTGTTCACGGTGACAGTCGCCGTGTCGGGTGAAGTCGTAGCCAGCAGGGTCGCACTCGGACCAGCCACAACCGCGGTCGCGGGAACGACGACAAGGTCGCCGGTCGTCGGGTTATTGTTGAACGTCCGGAGCCCATCGGAGACGATGTCCGAGCAGTAGGTCAGCCCGATGGGAACCGTGAACGTTATGACAGTGGCTGTCCCGGGGATGACGGTCGTGTTACCAGAGTTGGTGACACCGGTGACGGTCAGCGGGCCAACGGTTGAGTCCGCAACGGCACTCACCGGGACGTTGTCAGCGTCCTTCACGTTGCCAGATGGCGCCGTCACAGGTCCGACGGGGGCGGCCTGCGCCGTAACAGTCATGACACCGCCGCTCGCGATGGAGGCGGTCAGGACACCGGAGGAGGTACAAGTAAGCGTACCCGTACCATTTCCAGCCGCCGTCCAGGTAATGCCGGCACCGCCAGTGTTAGTCGCCGGGCAAGTGGCGACCGACGTGGAGTTCTGCAAACCCGAGCCCAGCGTGATCGTCATGACCACGGCCCCGTTTGTGTTTACCCCTGACGTGATGGTCGTCATCGTATAGGTAACGGTGTCCCCCGGACTTACGGTGGCGGGGGTCGCCGGTGATTGTGTCAGCGTGACCGTTGTCGTAGGCAAGCTCGCCGAGGCCTGACTGGCCCAGAGGAACGCGCCGACGACGGCCACGCTGGCAGCAAGAAACGCCAGGACAAGCAGAAGCCTGCCCTGACGAGATCTCGGCGCTGCTAGCGTCATCTCAGCCTCCTTAGATAAATCGTTGCTTCTTTGATCTTTGATTGCTTCACTAATGCTTCCATATTCGTGTGTGACGGTACTATTGGCACCGGTTTTGAGTCAACCCCATCACATGCGCTCACGCTCCTTCCGCGTCGAAAGGCATAGTTCATATCAATGACCAAAACGCGGCCCGAATCGGAAAGGTTACCCACATCACCGCTTCTTAACCAATTCGTCCTGCAACACGTCCCGCCAACCGGCTTGATCCGCGCCCTGCCGGCCGCTGCTGAGACGGTCCTGGTCCTCGCCGCGACCCGGCCGGCCAGGGCCAAGCCGGGTCGCCCGGACGCCCTGTTTTTCACCCGGCAACACACGCAAAAAAGTCGCGACCCCGTCGGCGAGCCGCGCAAAACCGGCTGGCGATTCACCCAAAAAACTGCGCCGGGCCGCTCATTATGTCGCTCAGCGCCTCAAAATGCGTGCTGTGGTTTGGAGATCAGCCAGAAGGCCTCCTGGATGTGCGCGCCTAGAACCCCAACCATAGCGCGAAATGTGGCGTAGTGGCTGGCTCCGTTCGCCTGTACCCTATCCCGAAAGGGATATCCGAGCGTCCACACTGCCCTTCCTATCTGCGTGAAGGCGGCTTTGCCTATGGACATAGGCAAACATTAGCGCGAAGACATGAAAGGGCCAGAACAGCAACACATGAACGACAACGAGCGCTCATAGCACGCCCGCGGCATCCACGGCGACTGGCACTGGCCGGGCCAACCCTCGCCTGAGCCCGGACCTCGCCGGCCGTTTTTTCTCTCCCACCTTCGCGCCGCCCTTTCCAAAGGCCGCGCTGCAACTGCCGCCTGGTTTCGCTCGGGCGTTAGGCGGTCTCGCAGCGGCAAACCGTCTACGGCGTCCTGGCGCGCCCCAGCAGGCACCCGACGTTGAGCCACCAGGCCAGCGGCGAGGCCGCAGCGATCTGCTGCGGCGAGAAGATGTTGACAACACTCCAGGCCGAGCCTACATATATGTAGCCACCGCATTTGGGTATTGACAGAGGCATCACAGCGTAGTCTACTCCCGCCGTCGATAAATGGATCACGTCGCGGACGTGTGATTCGATACGGAGGGTTAAAGTGCGCCGGTTCTTTACTCTAACTGCCTTGTCATTAGTTCTGCTTGCCATCGTGACAGGCGTCGCCCTCACCGGGGTAAGCCGGAGCCGGCGCGCCGCAGATCCAATGAAGAATAACGTCGGTTATCGAACGAGTGCTAATGCCGGCCGCTAAACCCAGTACACGACCCTTGACGTTGAACACAGGCCGCCGTGGACGGCTTGACAACGAATGGCGTTGGGATGCGCCGCCGCCGGGCGGAGGAGGAAAACCTTCTCCTGGCTTTATCCCGCCCGGGGGAGCCGCTGTGGCAGCGATTGTACTAGCGTTCCTGATCGGCTCCGCAACGATAATAGCTCTAAATTCCGGAGGCGGCGAGTTGAACGTCGCCGGGCCGACGCCGATCGCAACAAGGCGCGCCGTGGAGCAACGAGCCACGCCTGCTACCGAGGCCAGCGCGACGCCGACTGCCACGCCTGCCGCCAAGGCCAGCCCGACGCCGACTGCCACGCCTGGCACCGAGACGAGCGCGACGCCGACTTCCACTGCGGGTCCAACTCCGAGTCCGGCAGGGCCGCCAGTTGCGGTTCTCAACGTAGGGCAGGGACCGCCGCCAGGGCCGCAGACAAAGCCCCAGGGCACGCCGGGAGCGATCTCGCCCACCGGCCAGCCGGCCCCGGAAATCATCCCCGCACCAACGCCGGCGCCGGGCGCCAACCCGCAGCCGACGCCCCCGGTACGCTCACCGGTTAGCAATCCGCCGGCGCCAACCCCGGCACCGGTCCTGCCAGGTTTTCCGCCCCCGTCACCACTGCCATTCGTCCCTCCACCTTCGACAACGCCATTACCTACGAGCGCGCCTCCGGCCCCCTCGGCGCCCCCGCCTCCGGAGATACCCGTCCTGAGCGCCACATCAAGCAAGTGTGCGAACTCTCAGGCGTGGCGCCAGGCCAGCGATAGCGCCAGACAGCACGCCAACACCAACTCAGCAATCTTCTGCAACGGCGTCGGCTCGACGCAGTGAGACGCCACCATTGCGGTCAAGCTGCCGTCGCGCCTGATTGGCCGCGAACTACGGTAGAATAGCGGCCGCTCAAACCGAGTTTGAGTTCGGGCTGAATCCAGAGGGCCAACGGTTACTCGTCGGACCAATCTTCTGGACCATGGAAGATTCGCCGAAAGTCCTGCGTCTCTGTCGGGAATGGATTCAGGACGTGCCCGACGGCCTAACCACGATCGTCGTCCACCGAAGAGTTCCGCCTTTCGCTCACTGCCTCGAAATTAGGAGGGGACGCCGCCGTCCGTCCGTCAACTTCATCCGCGGTCGTGTCGCCGTCGACATGTGCAACTCCCACAGAAAATGCATAGGAAGCACGCGTCGTAATGGTGCGTTGGGATAGTGTCGCCGGGGCCAACTTTCTCCTTTCGTGGAGCGGCGGGGCCGTACTGGCCGCGAATCGTCTAAGATTGCCAGACGCCGGATATGTTCGTGACGATCGACTACTTGTCCGACCTTCATCATTGGAGCCGCGAACCGCTGGCCGCGAGCTACGGCCCGGGGACGGGCCGCACGGACGCGGCGATCCCGGCCCCGGACACCCCGAACTTCGACGGGACAACAACAGCGTAGCCGCCTTCACGCTCTATGGCGCGAAGTTCCCGATTCTGCACGTCAACCAATAAGGAATTCGCTAAACATAATATGTCGTTTTTGGAACACAAAACTGCATCTGTAATCGGTCAAACGCTGAAGAGCATCCTCGCCTGCAGATATAAATCAACGTTGCTTTGATGTCTAGTTCCGGAATTACTCCGTAATCCGAAAAACACGAAATTACCAAACGAACTCATCCCAAAAACCTGAAAATGCAAACCGAAATCGGTGCCGCCAACGCCGGACGACAACTGCGGCTTCCAGCGCACCCTGAACCCGCCCATCCAGGCCTTTGGCGGGCCGATCACCTTCCTCGGCAGTGGCCACCTGGGCACGGCCACTGTGTACTCCAGCGGCGAAGGAGCCTCGACAGCGAGCGTTCCCTTCGGCCTGCACATCAGCGTCGACGGAGGCGGTCGCGCCGACGTCATGGCCGACCCTTCGGCGATCGCCGACATCGAGCGCTAGGCCACCGGCGAGGCCGAAGCGATCTGCTGCGGCGAGAAGATGTTGATCACGCCAGAAGCCGAGCTAGCTACATATATTTATAGCGCCGTCGTCCGGCACCTTCACGCCCCACGGCCGCTGCGTACCACCGTGGATGAGAGGTCGATCACGGAAACGGACTGGCCTTCCACATTGGTGACGTAGAGTTGATCGCTCTTGATCCACCATTGACCGGTCGAGGATACCGAGTTCAAACGCCCTGGTCTTCTTCAAGAAAACGCGGCGGATGCCGAGCCGGCATAGGCGACAATCGTTCAATCTAGATCGTTCCGTGCGGCGGACGAACGTTGCCGGTCGGTCAGCATGGGTCGCCGGAAACTGTTGAGACGTCCCGGGTCTGAGTAGATCCTCCAACCCGCGACTATCGTCACGCGAAGACCTCTTGTGCTCGTTGCCCACGACAGAATTTGAAGTCGGTTCTAACAACTTAAGGTAGATTGGATGCGTATGGGAACGATACGATTCGCGGGGCTGGGCGACATGCAAACTGCGTGTGTGTTGGCAGTCAGGAACCTCGCGCCCGCGCTTATTCTGATGGCGCTTGTGTCTACCTGTTCCGGGGGCAGCCACAACAGCAGCACGGCATCAATCAGCGCCACAGCGTCGCAGAGCCTGGGCCCGAGCGCCAGCGGCGCCACAGGCGAAACCGGCTTGCCAGCGGATCGCGTGACGTTTTACGGCGCTAACGCCGGCGACCAGGCAGCCTCGATCGTGGCCGGAGACTTTAACGAGGACGGCGTCATAGATGTCGCACTTGGCGCCGCCTCGGCGAACGGTCCAGGGGACAACCGAGCAGGAGCGGGCGCAGTGTACGTCTTCTTCGGGCCGTTCGCCCCAGGTTCTTCTCTAGATGCTGGCGCCCCACAATACGACGCAGCCTTCTACGGAGCTGCTGCCGGCGACGGTCTGGGTCGGGCCCTGTCTGTGGGCGACTTCAACGGCGATGGCGTCGACGACCTGGTCATGGCGGCGCCTGCGGCCAACACGGGGGCGGGCCGCGTCTACGTCATGTTCGGCGGTACTTGGCCGAGGCAGACCGACTTCGCGGCGGCTGACCCCGATGTCCTGCTTAGCGGCGGGGCCGCGGGCGACTACGCCGGCTTCACTCTGGTCACCGCGGATCTCAACGTAGACAAGAAGAGCGACCTTATCGTCGGGGCCATGCTGGCTGACGGCCCGCAGAGGGCCCGCCCGGACAGCGGCGAGGTATACGTGTTATCCGGGGCAGACCTCGTCCCCGGCAGCAATATCGACCTCGAGAAGACTCGTGGCATCGTCTACGGTGCGCGCACCGGCGACCGCCTGGGCGAAGGGTTAACCACCGGCGACGTGAACGGCGATGGCAAGCCGGACCTCATCCTGGCCGCGACGTTCAGTGGCGGCCCCGACGGCTCGCGGGCAGCGGCCGGAGAGACGTACGTGATCACCTCCCCGGCCGCGCTGCCGCTCGACCTCGCGTCTGGGGGGGCTGCGATGGAGGTGCTCGGCGCCGCTTCGGGCGATCAGTTGGGTTACTCTGTCGGGGCAGGCGATACAAGCGGCAGCGGCGCGGCGGACATCTGGCTGGGCGCGCCAAGTGCCGATGGTACCGGCAATACGGCCAACCTCGCCGGACAAGCGGCGCTGGTTGCCGGCAAGCGCCCGGCTGGGACCGTCATCGATGTCGGCGCAGGCCAGGCCAACGCGATCATCTACGGTCCGGAGACCGAGTCACGGCTCGGTCGCAGCCTCGCGGTTGGCGATCTCAACGGCGACCACCGGGCTGATCTGGCGATCTCTGCCCCCGACCTCGACGCCCGCGCGGGGCGGGTGTTCATCTTCTATGCTCGCGGCTCGTATTTGGATAGCGCCTCGGTGGCGAACGTCGTACTGTACGGCCTTGACCCGGGGGACATCCTGGGTTTCGAGGCTTTCGGGATGCCCTCCCTATCGATCGCCGATGTCGACAAAGATGGGCGGCCCGACTTGCTGGTCTCGGCGCCCGGCGGCGGCGGGCCGCGGAACGACCGCCCGGGTTGCGGGGAAGCCTACCTAATCTGGGGGAAAACGCTGGGCCGCTAACGAAGGCGAATGCATAGAGTCGCGCTTTGTAGTCCGGATTCGGCCCGGTCTGCGAGGCGTTGCCCGCGGCAAGGACGATCAGCAACGTACGCCTCGCCCACGCCGCCGACGTTGGCGGTCGACGGCCTGCCCAACACAGGCGGAGCGCCCGCCGGCGGGACGCGGCGGGACGATCAGCCCATGGCTTATCGCCGTAACAGTGATCACGTTCGTAGCAGGCAGCGGATGTGGCTGGAGGATCGCTCGCATGAAGCGCTCTGGCTCGTCGATCTTGACACTCGGATAGAACCGTGCGTCAATCGCGCACAGGTCGTCCCGATGCGTTTGTTCCGCCTTCTTCCGCTTCTTTTCGGGGCATTCGCTGTACTTACGCCGGCCAGAAGCGAAGGTGCACCTCAGAACAACATCTTGGTCAGCCAGGATAGCATCGACGACCACTTTGCGGACGCGAGCGGCGCCTACTCATACGCCCCTTCCGTCAGCTCAGACGGAAACTACGTCGCCTTTCAGAGCCTCACGACGGACCGCCGAGACGGGGACAAGAATACGGTCGAAGACGTCTTCCGCCGCGACGTGGCCAAGTCGGCGACGCTTATCGTCAGCCTCAGTAACGACGGCAAACAAGGGAACAACCGCAGCTACGCCCCCGATATCACGGCCGACGGCGCCACGGTCGTCTTCGAATCACTCGCCTCTAATCTCGTTCCCGGCGACAACAACAACACCTCCGATATTTTCCTTCGCGATCTGACCGCGCAAACAACAACTCGCATCAGCGTCGCTGGCGACGGTGGCGACGCCAACGGCGCTAGCTTCCGCCCAGCGATCAGCGGAGACGGCGCGTTCATAGCGTTCTGCTCGCGGGCCACGAATCTAGTACAGACTGGAAGCTTGCGAGCGGCCAGCGCGTTCCTGTTTGAACGGGCCACTGGGAAGATCACGCGGATCCCGATCGATGCGCCTCCGGACCCAACGAACGGCTGCCAGCGCGTAGCCATCGACAGCGACGGTCGCGTCATCGCCGTAGCTAACCTCAGCGGCGAATTGAGCAATGTCTATACATACGATCGCGAATCCGGAACCACGGCCAGGCTCACCACGACAGCCGACAGCTCGAGCGGCATCTCCGGGCTCGCTATCAGCGGAGACGGGCAGACTGTCGCCTTCGACTCGACCGCGACGAACCTCGTCTCCAGGGACACCAACCGATCGCGCGACGTCTTCGTCGAGACGTTAGGAAATAGAGAGACCACACGGGTCAGTGTGCGTAGCGATGGTAGCCAGTTGCCCGCGGATAGCGGGACGAGCGGTGTAGCTATCAGCGGCGACGGACGTTTTGTTGTTTTCGGTTCGGCGGCCGACGAGGTGATCCCAGGCGACTCGAACGGGCTTGAGGACGTCTTCCGTCACGAGCTGGCCAGTGGCCAAACGACGATCGTCAGCGTGACCCCCGGCGGCCAGCCTGCCAACAACTCGAGCTACGCACCCGATATCAACGGCGACGGTTCGGCTGTGGCGTTTGCTTCGCTTGCCTCCACCATCATCGTCGGAGACAACAATCGCGAGCCGGACGTCTTCGAACGCAACACGAACTTCCCGGATCGAGACGGGGAATCCGCGCCGGAGGAGACGGGCGCGCCCAGGGATGACGCGACCGTCTTGTCAGTCAGCGAAGATGGTAAGCCGCACACTCTGGAATACGCCGGAGGCGGAATCGCGGCCGCAGTAATCGCGCTGGTAGCCGCCTGGTTTCTGCTCGGGCGGCGGGGACGCGCCTAGGTCGAGGAGCACCTCCGCTGGCTGACTCTGTAGTCCTGAAAGCGCTGCCACGCCACCCACGCCCGTCCCGCTCGGCGTGGCCGAGGTCATAAACGTGGACCTGCCGCCTCACGCAGCGATCAGAACCAAAGCGCGTAAAGAACCCCGCCAAAAGCGGATTGAGTCACACTGATAAGCTTGCGGGACAGTCTCAACGCGGGGCAATCGCGGACTTTTGGCAGAAAAGCGACTGCAGCGGGCCGGCAAGGCGAAAATTCTGGCCCAGTATCAAGATTTGTCGCATATCACGGCAGATACGGAAATCTGTAGTGCCATAGTGCTTGACGGATACCGGGCCGCGCAGTCATTATTGGATAATCATCAAAATGGGGTCAATAGGGCAAGAAATTGATCTTTCGGCTCTGTGGAGGTTAGCTCATGGTCAAGTACCTGCCTTTGAACGCAGGAATGCTCAACCCCTGCTCCAACACTCAGCTCGCGGCCGCGACCCCGAACGCGTCCTCGGATATCACAGGCACCTTCTGGATCGGCCTGGATCCGGCCACGTGCGGACGCTTCCCCTCGGCAGAAGCCCGGCGGGGCGAGTATAACGCCGGAGGCCTGATTGTGGACTTGGTCTGATGGGCACCCGCGTCTGGAGGCGCCGCTAGAAACATGGGATTTCGAAAGGAGACAATGACGTGAGACTTAGTCCGCTCCTGGCAGGGGTGGCGGTGGCGGCGGCATTGCTGGCGGTGACGGTCGTGGGCTCAGGTAACTCCACCCTCACCCGCGCGGCCTCCACCTTCAACCCGCATGTTAGTGCCACCATTAAGGACCCTACCCCAGGCAAGCCCTCAGACATCACGGCTGCACTTTGCATCGGTGGAACTGTCCCCGATCCTGCCTGCACGGCGCCAGCTGGAACTCCTAGCACCGACGTCAACTTCGCCGCCTTCATCGCCTACATCCCGCAAAATTGGGGCGTTGTCACCGGCGACCACATCCCGATCGGATCACCGGTCGGCAGATTGGACTCGAAGGCCGTGCTTGGGCTCGTAAACGGAGCCTGCAACACACCGCTGCCCGTCTCGTTCGATATGCAGAACGGCAGCCTCAATAGAAACGACACCGTCTCCTTCGATGACAAAGACGCCAATAGCACCCCGGATTTCGCAGACGACGCGAATAAGAACGGTCTATTCGATGCCGTCGACAAGTATCCAGATTGGCTGAATCGAATCTTCAAGGACCTGCAGCCCATCCGCCGTTCGATCGGCATCAGCGCGGTAGCAGGAATTCCAATCATCCTCCAGTTCCTTATCTTCCCGCCAGGCACCCAGCTCGACCCGGCCATCCCGCACGACGCCAGTCTGGGGTTCCCCTCGGTTACCGTCTTGGAGAACATCGGGGATACTGCGGCAGTCCCGGCGCCAAGCATCATTAACGACTTCTGCACACCCCTCAGCACCACCAACTTGTCATTCGGAACGACGCCGGCCGGTGAACAGCTCCTCGTCAACCCCTCCGACGGCAAGTACACGTTCAACAACTTCGCCCTCGGTCAGCGGGACGCCGATGGCGATGGCTACGAGAACTCGCTCGATACCTGCCCGCTGACGGCCAATGTCGGCAACCCGAGGATTCCGGGCGACGGAGACCTCGACGGCGATGGCCTGGACGCTGCCTGCGACCCGAACGATAACCCCGCCACCGGCACCAACTCTGACCAGGACGGCGACGGCTACGAGAACCGCAACGACAACTGTCCGCTCGTGGCCAATGGCCAGGACCAGGCCAACGTGCCGGGAGTCGGCAACCAGCTGGACACCGACCTGGACGGCATCGGCGACGCCTGCGATCCTCACCCGACCACAGCTGATACGGAGGGAACGTACAGCGTGGCGACGCCTTCCGCTGACGTCACGATTGGCGCCGGGGGGAGCGCCGCCGGATCGCCGCCGACCGCCGCCCAGTGCCCGAACTGCTGGACGAAGTCGACAGTCCTCAACCCCAGCGGCGCGCCGACCCTGGCGCCTTCTGGCTCTGGCACTCCGAAGCCCAGTGGCTCGGCAGGCGCCTCCTCCACGCTCAAGCCCACCGTCTCCCCTGCCCCGAGCTCAAGCAGCAGCAGCAACACCGGCACGATCATTGCTGTTGTTGCTGCTGCTGTGGCAGCGGTGATTGTAATCGGCGGCGGCGCTGCACTCCTCATGCGCAGGAAGAAGGGCGTTTAGCCAATCCACAAGGCGATCAGCGAAGGGGCCGGACAGAGTCCGGCCCCTTCTTCATTTGGGAGCGTTCAACTGGCCGGCGGTGACGAACTCGCCGGCGGCGGCAAGCTCGGCGATGGTGGCGCTACGGCCGTCGGCGCGGGGCTCGCCGGCGCAGCCACCTTCAGCAAGAGCTCTGCGTTGCGGTCGCTCGGGGCCAGGCCGGCGGCATCAGGAGAACGCTGAGGATCACGCGCCGCAATCTGCCGTGCAACGCCGGCCAGCAGCAGTTGGTTGTTGCCGTCGTCAGGTGTCGGGTCCTTGGCGTCGCCGGGATTCAGAGGAGCGGCGGAATCGTAGATCGTCGAGAAGACGGAGAGCGTGCCGTCCAGATTGTCGACAAGCTCAAGGAGCCGCCCCTGGGCGGGCCAATCCAGAGGTGATCCCGTCGTCACCTCCCAGTACGCCCGCGCCGCGTCGCCCGTGAACGGCCGCGGGTTGATGCGGTGCTGCAGCGTGTGGCCTGCTATGTGCAGCACCACGTTCGGGAAGCGATGGAGAAGCGTCTCCATCTCCGGACCCTGATAGCGGCGCTCCTGCGCGTTTGGCCCCGGAAAAGGATTGTTCAGCGAATCGCCGGGGTGATGGCTGGCGATCACGATGAGCCGGTCCGCGTTCTGCGTCGTCACCAGCTGTCCCTGGGCGTCATAATAGAGGCTGCTCTGGGCGATCAACTGCTGCTCCAGCCATTTGAACTGCGCCTCGTCGATGCTGCCGCCCGCGAAGCCCGCCGGGTTCACAGTGTCGAGCGCGACGAGCGCCACCGCACCCTGAATCACGACGTAATACGCCGTGCCCGCCGCAAGGTTGTCGGCCGTGAGCCCGTGGCCGGCTGGGCCGGGCTTGTCCGCGGTCGAAAAGTGCTCCGTCATCCACTCCGTCAGCGAGAGGAAGCGCCGGTTAGCGTCCGCGCCAACGCCTCGGACAACCGTCTTCGGGTCGTTGAGGATCGTCGCGGAGCTGTCCGGGCCGAGGACCACCTGCGAGCCCTGGCAGGCCTCGGCGAGCGCGGCCGGCCCCAGCGCCACGATCTTCTGCGCGCCTTTGGCGATGCGGACCGCGCGGTCGCCCGGAGCGACACTGCCCTGGACTAGGATGTCGCGGTTGCCGGCGACGCTATACCAGGGGTACTGCAGCCCCACCGGCGTGAATGGATGCTGTGCCCGTTGCAAGAGGTCCCCGTAGGCTGCTTCCGGTGAGTCCGACTGCACGCCCTGGTATCCGATAGCGCCGCTATCGGGGTATACCGGCTTGCCGTCCAGCAGATCGACGAACCACCGCAGCTCGTTGAATTGCGCGTTGTCGGCGGCATTGCCAGTGTGGACCGCAAATTGCACCGGCTGGTTCGTGACGGGGCTCAACCGCACCGCGTTCGCCCGCTCGATGAGGCCCTCCGCCGCCTGCACGGACAGCGATTCCTGCGGCCGAAAAGAGTCCGTCACCGGCGAAGGGCACTGGTCCTGCCACTCCGCACGCGCCGGCGACTCTTCGTCGATGATGCGGAAGTCGGAGAAGTGATGGAAGAGGACGAGCGAGCGGCGACGCGCGGACCGGCCGGCCTGCGCGTCGGCTAGCTCAGTCCGGACAGCGTATGGCTCACCTGGTCCGGAGATCAGGTTGCCATTGGCGTCAACCTCGATCGTGCGGTCCAGGGTGGTCGCCGCTGGGTCCTCCCCCTTGCCGCCGCAGGCCGCCCAGGCTAGCGTCCCGAGGCCAGCGAGCCCGGCTCCGAGCAAGAACCGGCGCCTGCTGATGATACCCGGCAACTGAATCGCGCCCGCCATCGGTATGAAGTCTACGCGATTAGTCGCCCTGAGGAAGCATTCCGTCTTGACAGACGTCCGACCACGCGCGACGCTGGCGACACCCAATTAAGCGAGAGCATTTATGTCGAAGGCGTGGTAACAAAGGAGGTTCGCCATGGTGTCAGGCTCTGAAACAAGCGTCGACCACCCGGCCGCGGTGGCCTTCGTCCAGGCACTCGCCGAGCGTGACTTCGCCGCACTGGAGGGTTGCCTGGCCCCGGACGTGGCCTTTCGCGCGCTGCTCCCCGGCGGCGTCGTCGAAGTTACCTCGGACAAAGAGGCTGCCGGCGTTCTGGAACACTGGTTTGCCGTCTATGACCGCTTTCGCCTCGTCGGCTTCGAGACCGGCTACCTCGGCGACATGATCCGCATCGGGTACCGCGTCGAGGGCCACGCTGACGAGGGTTGGTGGGAAGTCGAGCAGCAGGCCTACTGCGAGGCGATCGACGACCGTTTCGTGCGGGTGAACCTCGTCTGCTCCGGCGTCTTCGACCGGGACCCGCCGGCCTGGGCCTGACCGCTAATTGCCCAGCCCTGCCTGCATGAAGATGCCGTTGTGGATGAAGAAGCTGCGCACGAAGTTGGCAGCTTTCGATTGCTGGCGCGGGTTGCCCTCCACCGTCGTCTGAAAAGCGGCGATCTTCTCCGTGTACTCACGCCGCGCCTTGATGCGGATCCGCTTACCACTATCCACGTCGCGCGTGCACTCCGCGATCATCCTATCGGGGTCTTTGCCCGCGAAATCGGCGAAGCGCTGGAGCACGGCGTAGCGCTGCTCCATCTCGGGTTCGTCGCCCCACTGCTCCTTCAGACCGCGCGCCCACTGGCGGACGGAGTCGTAGTCCGCGATCGCCTCCGCCACGCTACGTCGGAAGGTCGTACTTTTCGGCGAGTTTCTTGATCTCCTCCATGCGGCCGGGCAGCGGCGCCGATGCCTGGATCATCTTCGCCTTCTTCAGGCGCTCGACCACCTTCGGGTCGCGCTTGAACGGCTTCCCATACTCCCCGTCGAAGTACAGCTCCTCGAAGTCCGGCCGAGGCCGCTGGCCGCCCGCGTCGGGCGACTCCGCCGGATAGCCAACGAGCATCACCCACATCGACATCCAGTCGTCGGGCACCCCGAAGACCTGCTTCGTCAGCATCGGGTTGGGCGTGTTCAGGCAGGCGCCGAGCCCTTCATCGAAAGCGGCGAGCAGAGCGTTGTGGGCGGCCCCGCCCGCGTCGGCGAAGGCGGCCGGTGCGTACCCTCCGAGATTGCGGGTCATCGGCTCCAGGATCTGCGGGTAAACAAAGTCATCAACGAACTTATGGCTCCAACCGTGCGTCGGCGCCAGCGCTCCGGCATCCACCAGCTCCTTCAGTCGCGAGCCCTTGATGCGGGTGACAACGCCCAGGTCCACGAAGAAGTAGATGTGCACGGGCGCCAAGTCCAGGGTGAGCGCCGCCACCGGCGTCTTCAGCATGGCCAGCTTCTCGGGCGGTATCTTGTCACGCTCGACGACGATAGCCCGCAGCCAGTGCGCGTTCACGGCGCAGGAAGCGAGGCGCGCGGTCTCCAGGATGACCTGGATCTTTTCGCGCTCAACCGGGCGGTCGGGGTCGAAGAAGCGGATGGAACGGCGGTTGCCGACGACCTCTTTGAACTCCATCCGTGCGGGCCCTCCTTCCCGAAAATCGACCCATTATTAGGATAGCGAAGGCGGAGAGTCAATCAACTAATAATAGAACACCAATTCCTCATTATTTGTTATAGAAACACTTGACGTGCTTCGTTATGATGCCTAAACTAATTCTTAACTGAAACCCCGCAAGGACCCCGTAACTTCTTTGCCGGAAGAACCCACGGAGATGGGTTTCAGAGGTAACAACGCAGGCTGGAGCCCAGGGGGAGGGTAAAATGGCTCGGTCTACCTCTGCCGTAGACTCAGGATCGGACGAACTTGTCGCGCTCGCGGCGGCCGGAGACCGCGAAGCCTTCGGACGCTTGTACGAACAGCACGCCGTCAGAGTCTTCCGCCACGCCTACTTCCTGACCAGCGACGTCAGCCTCGCCGAAGACCTTACCGCCCAGACCTTCCTCAAGGCGCTCGAGGCGATCGGCCGCTACGAAGACCGCGGCGTACCGTTCGTCGCCTGGCTTCTGCGGATCACCGTCAACCTCGCGATCAACCACCGCAAGGCCCTCAAGAACGGTATCCACGCCCAGCTCCCCGACCAGATCCTCGATGACGACGCGCTCAGTTCGCCGGAGCAGTCCTGCACCATGAAGTCGGAAGGCGAACGTGTCTGGACAAAGGTGCGCGAGCTGCCGCTGGAACAGCGCCAGGTAATCGTCATGCGCTTCATGGAAGATCTGGCCTACTCTGACGTGGCGGCGGTGCTTGGCAAATCGATCGGCGCCGTCCGCGTCATCCAGTTCCGCGCCCTGCACAACCTCCGCAACCTTCTCCGCGAGGAGCAGAGCGCCGAGCCCTTCCGATACGCCCGCGCCAGCTAACCAGAGGAACATGGGACTCGGAAGGTGGAACAAGACCACCCAAGACGCGCGTAACTAGTTCTAGTTCCCAGTTCACTTCACGCCGTCTGCAGCCCCCACCTTTCCTGTACCCACGACTCCATGCGGGCGAACACGATGCGGTCGGCGGCGAGACCAATTGCGACGATCACGAACATAATCGCCAGCACGATGCTCATGTTGTTGAGGTCGCGGCCCAGGTTAAGCAGGTGGCCGAGTCCGGCCGTTGTGAAGAGCAGTTCCCCCGCCATCAGCGAGCGCCAGGCAAACGACCAACCAAGCTTCAGCCCCTGCGCCATGCTGGGCACCATTGCCGGCAAGAGCACGTAACGAATCAACTGGAAACGGTTCGCTCCCATCGTCGCCGTCGCACGTCGATACAAAGGAGGAATCGCCTGGACACCCGCCCGCGCGGAGATCGAAATCGCAAAGACCGATCCCATTAGCACGACGAAGATAATCGCTTTGTCGTTCAGTCCGAACCATACGAGAGCCAACGGCAACCAGCAGATACTGGGCAAGGACTGGAGTCCGAGCACCAGGCTTCCGAGGGTCTCGTCCGCGTACTTGCTGCTGCCGCAGGCCATGCCGATGATGAGCCCAACAAAGACCGAGATGCTATAGCCGATCAACAGTCTCTGCATGCTGGCTCTAATTCCCTTGAGGATGAGCCCGTTGTCAACGTAGATCGTGAACGAGGTCCAGACGTGGTTCGGCGATGGCAGCAGGTACGGCGACCAGATGTGCAGGCTGTATAGCAGTTGCCAGAGCCCGAGGAGCGCCAGGTAGAACGCGAGGATGCGGGCGGCCTTAAATAGCATAGCTGTCCTCCGCCGCCGCCTGGGCCGCGTAGATGTCGTGCTCGAGCTCGGCGCGCACACGGGCCGCCAGGTCGACCACGGCGTGCGAGTCCGGGCTGCGCGGCCTAGGCAGATCGATCGTCAGCTCCGTCTTTAGCTTTCCGGGGGCCGGCGTCATTACCCAGGCGCGGTCGCCCAGAATTACCGCCTCTCGCACGTTGTGCGTGACGAAAAGCACAGTCGTCCGCATACGCGCGGTGATCTCCTGCAGCTCCTGCTGCAGCACGTCGCGGGTCTGGGCGTCGAGGGCGGCGAACGGCTCGTCCATCAGCAGCATCCGCGGCTCTACGGCCAACGCCCGGGCGAGCTGCGCGCGCTGCTTCATGCCGCCGGATAGCTCATGGACGAATGCCTTCTCGAACTTGCGCAGGTTGACGAGCGAGATGTAGCGGTCGGCCAGTTGCTTGCGCTCTGCCTTGCTACGGCCTGCGATCTTGAGGCCGAGCTCGACGTTGGCACGAACGTTCAGCCATGGATACAGAGCGGGCTCCTGGAAGACAACGATACGCTCGCGTCCCGGCTTGCCGATCGGCTGGCCGGCGAACAGCGCTTCGCCTTCGTCCGGGTGGTCAAGTCCGGCGACGATGTTTAACAGCGTCGACTTGCCGCACCCGGACGGCCCGACGATGCAGACGAACTCGCCCTCGCGAACGGACAGCGAAACGTGGTCCAGCGCCAGCGTGTCGTGGCGCTTCGTGCGGAAGTGCCGAGTGACGCCGCGCAGGCTGAGGATCTCCCGGCCCGCCGACGCCGGCACGGCCGGCGCGGGAAGTCGAGCCGTCCGTGCCTCTTCAAACGCGTCCAATGCCATATCTCCCTCCCGCCGTTCGTCCCGATGTGCCCGTGCTAGTCGGACACCGCGGACAGCCCTTCCTTCTGCAGGACCCGGTTCAATATATCGAGATCGAAAAGGTTGGTAAGGTCCGGCTGGTCCTGTAGCAGACCGAGCTGGTAAGCGTTTTCAGCCGAAGTCCGCACGCTTGAAGCGACGGGATCGTAGGTGAAATCGAGGTTCTGCCAGGCCGCGTTGATTACAGAGTCCTTCAGGCCCTTGCTCGTGATCGTAGTGATCGCCTGGTTGACGAGGGTCTTGGCCTGGGCCGGGTTCTGCTGGATCCATTCGACCGTCTTCACATTCGCGCGGACCAGCCGCTCGACCACGTCCGGGTACTTGTTCAGGAAATCAGTGCGGACGATGAGCACGGTCGTCGCGAACTTGCCGCCCGGCCAGAGAGTCTTCTCATCGACCAAGACGTGGCCGCCGCCCTCCTGGATCAAGCGAGTCGCCCACGGCTCTGGCACCCAGGCGCCGTCGATCTGCTGGTTCTCGAACGCCGTCAGCGAGTCGGCGTTGGCGGTGGGAATGACCTGCACGTTGCCGCCGTTCTCCTCCGCGGCCAGGCCGTTGTTCTTCAGGTAGTTGCGCAGCGCCACGTCTTGCGTGTTGCCCAGCTGCGGCGACGCGATCTTCTTGTTGGCGAGATCCGCCACCGTCGTGATCCCCGGCTGCACGACCAACAGCGCACCGCCGCTGGCCGCACCCGAAACGATCCGCACGTCGTTGCCGTCGGACTGCACGTAGCCGTTGACGGCCGGATTCGGGCCGACGTAGCCAGCGTCGATGGCGCCGGCGAAGAGCGCTGTGATCACGTCCGGCCCGGCGTTGAATGTCTTCTGGTCGATCGTGACGTTCGGGCCGAGTTCTTGCGCGAAGATGCCATTGTTCAGGCCGACCAGTGGCTCAGCGTGGGTGACGTTCGCGAAGTAGCCCAGGTGCAAAGTGACCGGCCCGAGTCCGGGAAATCGGTCGGTGCAGCGCCAACCGCGGTCGGGCTGCCGGCGGCGGCCGTGGGCGTTTTCGACGCGGCGTTGTCATCGCCGCCGCAGGCCGCGACAAAGACGGCCAGCGCGGCGAACGAAATCAGTATCAGAAGTTTCTTCATGCTTAGTACTGCTCCTTGATGTGGACCCTTAGTCGATAATCAGAGAGCCCCCGCCAGGCGGGGGCAACCACAAGAGCAGCCTGGTTGGATAGAGAGGCCGTTCGTCTTCGGCGAGAGGCCTCTAGTCTTCCGGTCAGCCTGGGCTCTGAGGCCCTGTCTAGATCCTCGGGCGATCAAATCGCTTCTTCTCCACGTATCAATCCGGATGGCTTTGTCGTCCCGCACGATCACCTGCACGTAGCCGTGGCCCATGCGCCGGATCGCCTGGAGTACCTCGCTCAGAACCGTCTGCTCGCGGTTATCGGGGCCCTGCGCCTGCTGGCCATTCATATGCAGTACGCCTCCGGCCGTGTGGCGTCGCGCTGGCGCTCCGCCAGCTCGCCAAACGTCGTCCGGTCGAGCACGTCGGCGATGGCGTCGCGGACGTCCGTCCAGAGGCCGCGCAGAACGCAGCCGGCCTCTGTCGGACAGCGATAGGCGGGGCACGGCACGTGCGCAGACTGGCTGGCACACGGGCTCGGGGCCAGCGGCCCGTCCATTAGCCGCACAACCTCGCCCACGGTGATCTCGCCCGCCCGTCGCGCCAGCTCGTAGCCGCCGTGGATGCCCCGACGGCTGCGCACCACTTGAGCCGACCGCAACCGGTTCATAATCTGCTCCAGGTACTTGGCCGGGATACCCGTCCTGGTCGCGAGCTGGTGCACGGACAAGGCCCGCGGACCCTCCGCCGTGGACAGCTCGAGCAGGGCGCGCGTGGCATAGTCTCCGCGAGTAGATAGCTTCATGTCGTAAATACCTACCGATTAAGTAGGAATTATGCCGATGTGCCGGTGCCCGTGTCAAGACCTGAAGCAACAACCCAAAACTTAGCGCCCAGAACCCAGCGGACTAGGGTCCCAGGTTCTTGGTTCTCGCGCGCAGGCTCTGTCGCCCGCACCAAGTCTCAGCGCCCAGTACCGGCCGCGTTGCCCCTCCGACGCATCGGGATATACTGGAATCGCCAGCCATATCTGACGAAGGAGCGACTCCATGCCCCTGCGCATCGGCATCAACGGCTTCGGACGCATCGGGCGCCAGGTCTACAAAGCGATCCACGACCTGCACCCGGATGACCTCGAAGTCGTCGCCGTCAATGACCTCACCAACCCCCGCACGAACGCCCACCTCTTGAAGTACGACAGTACCTACGGCCACTTCCCCGGCGACATCAGCGCCGACGACGATGAGATTCGCGTTAACGGCAGCACGATCAAGGTGTTCAAGGAGCGCGACCCCGGCAAGATCCCCTGGGCCGGTGAGAAGATCGACCTTGTGGTCGAATCGACCGGCATTTTCACCGATGGCGCCAAAGCGCGGGCCCACATCAACGGCGGCGGAGCCAAGAAGGTGATCATCAGCGCCCCCGCCTCGAACGAGGACATTACCGTCGTCATCGGCGTTAACGCGGACAAGTACGATCCCAAGAAGCATTCAGTCATCTCCAACGCCTCCTGTACCACGAACTGCATCGCGCCCGTCGTCAAGGTCCTCCACGACGCGTTCGGCGTCGAGAAGGGGTTCATGACCACGATCCACTCCTACACCAACGACCAGGTGATCCTCGACACCGTGCACAGCGACCTCCGCCGCGCCCGTTCCGCCGGCCAAAACATCATCCCGACGACAACCGGCGCGGCCAAGGCGGTCACGCTCGTGATCCCGGAGTTGAAGGGCCGCATCGATGGCATGGCGTTTCGTGTGCCGACGCCGTCGGTCTCGGTCTGCGACTTCGTGGCCACGCTTAGCCGCTCCGTGGCCAAGGACGAGGTGAACGAGGCGTTCCGAGATGCCGCCTCCGAGTCGCTGCGCGGCATCGTCGGCTACACCGATGAGCCGCTCGTCTCCACCGATTTCCGCGGCGATCCCCGCAGCTCCATCTTCGACGCCCTCAGCACGATGGTGCTGGAGGGAACGCTCGTCAAGGTGCTCTCCTGGTACGACAACGAGTGGGGCTACTCTTGCCGCGTGGCTGACCTCTGCGCCCTGATCTCCGAGCGAGGCGTCTGACCTAGCTGATGCAGCCGGCGCGGTGAACGAACACAGGCACGATCGGGCAGCCCACCGCCGGTTGCTCACGATATCGATAGCGATCACCGCCGCGCTGCTGGTGATCGAGGTTGCGGGCGGCATCCTCACGCACAGCCTGGCGTTGGTGGCCGACGGCGGGCACATGGCGACAGACCTTGGCACACTCGCTCTCAGCCTCGGCGCCGTGATGATCGCCTCGCGGCCGGCGACGGCCGGCAGGACTTACGGGCTAGCGCGGGCGGAGATCCTGGCCGCTTTCGTCAACAGCCTAGCGCTAGTGGCGATCGCCTGCTTCGTCTTCTGGGAGGCCGCCCGCCGCCTCAGCGACCCGGCAGACGTCACGGCCGCGCCGATGCTCGCCGTGGCAGTCGGCGGTCTCGCGGTCAATCTTTTCGCCACAAGGCTCCTCTCCCGCGCCAGGCATCAAAGCCTCAACATGCGCTCGGCCTTCTTGCACGTGCTCGGCGATACACTCGCCTCCCTCGGCGTCATCGTCGCGGCCGTCCTCATCCTCGCCACGGGTGAAAACCGCATCGACGCGATCATTAGCATCGCAATCGGGGCGCTGATCCTCGCCGGCTCGTTTCGCATCATCTGGGAGACCGCACAGGTCCTGCTCGAAGCGACACCCCCCGGCGTACACACAACCGAAGTCCAGCAAGGAATGCTCGCCGTCCCCGGCGTCCGCAGCGTCCACGACCTCCACATCTGGACCGTGACGTCTGGCTTCATCTCGCTCAGCGCCCACGTAGAAACCGACCCGTCGCCCTCCGCACACGAGATCCTGCTGGATCTTCGGCGTCTTCTATCTCGTAACTTTGGTATCGACCACGCCACGCTTCAGCTCGAATCGCTGACCCTCCACCTCGAGCTCGACTCCTGCTGCGGAGTCGACACTGAGGAGTCCGCGACGCCCCATGCCGTTCAACATGCGTAAGCTCACGATCCCGCTGGTCTTCGCTCTGGCATTGATCGTTATGTCAGCCTGCCGCAGCGGAACGACCGCCCCGAACATCTTCACGCCGATTCCCGGAAACTACTTGCCGCTCGTCATCTCCTCCAACCTTACTGCGGGCCAGAACCGCTTCGTCGTCGGCCTGATCAAGCAGGACGACAACTCCCAGGTGCTCGGCGCTAGTCTCCACTTCCGCTTCTTCCAGATCGATGCCAACAACCAGGCGACACTCAAGTTCGAGTCAGACCCCTCCGTCATCCAGGTTACGAAGAGCTACGTGGACATCCATCCCGACGGCACCCACGAGACGCACCAGGCCGGCGATACCGGAGCCTACGTCAGCAACGTCACCTTCGACGCAGCCGGAAATTGGGGCGTCGAGGTGACCGGCGCCACGAAGGAAGGCGTTAGGCTCGATCCCGTGCGCTTGAGCTTCCCCGTCCTTGCGACCGATCCTGGCATCGCCATCGGCAGCCCGATCCCGCCGTCCAGACAAACGATCCTCTCCGACGTCTCCAACATCCGCACAATCGACACCTCGCTTAACCCGATACCGGAAGAGCACGGATTGACAGTTGCGGACGCGATCGCGGACGGCAAGCCGACGGTCATCGCCTTCGCCACGCCCGCTTACTGCACGAGCCTGATTTGCGGCCCGACCAAGGACATCTTCGACGAGCTCTACCAGCAGTACCACGGCCAGGCCAACTTCATCCATATCGAGCCGTACGATGTACAGAAGGTGGCCGCCGGCAAGTGCCCGACCCTTGCCGATTGCACGGTGCCCGCCACGGTCGATTTCAAGCTTGAGAGCGAACCCTGGGTCTTCGTCGCCGACGCGAACGGCATTCTGCGGGCGAAATTCGACGGCATCATGTCTGAGGCCGAGATGCAGGCGGCGCTTCTGCAAGTCCTGGGTGCTTCGAACGCTCCCAGTCCCGTACCCTAGTCGCCGATTGGCGAGAATCTGCTTATCCGCACGCATAATTCCTGCGAGACGTTCTGATCTCGTTCAGATAGATCCCGGACACCTGCGTTTAACAGTGTATGAGAGTA
>DAINDD010000041.1:0-25999 GCA_036732045.1 Chloroflexota bacterium | reverse complement strand
TGTCCGCAGCCGATCCTGGGTGACGCCGGGGAAGAGCGGCCCGTCCGGGTCACGCCATCATCCCCGTCGATGCGATCAGCATGATCTCGCTCGGCGCGATCGAGATAGCGCAGGCGATTGCCGGTGAGATCACAGTCGTGCACCTGACCGACGACTCTGAGCAGGCGGAGAAGTTCCAGGCCCGCTGGAACTCCGTGCTGCCTGACGTCCCGTTGCTGGTCATCGAGTCGCCGTACAGGGCGTTCGCGGCGCCCATGCTGGCTTACATCGAGAGCCTGGAACGCACGGAGGCGGATCGGCGCATCACGGTGATCCTGCCCGGATTCAAGGCGCACCACTGGTGGGAGAGCCTCCTGCACAATCAGGCGATCCGCCGTCTGAAGCCGTTCCTGGCGCAGTATCCGAACATTCGCGTTGTCGATTTCATGTACGACGTGCCGAGGAACAGCAGCACGCGGCCGCCGTCTCCACATCCGGCCTCAGCCTGAGGCGGCGGCCAACAGCTGATCCAATTCCGCCTGGGTCGTGATCCCGCGCACCCGGCGGAGGAACTCGCCATCGGAACCGGCATCCTTGAACAGCTGCTGCATCTTCGGACCGATCGGGTCGATGGAAGACGATGTCGTTGCGTAGGAGCCGTGGAAGGCGAAGTAGGCCTGGTTGAGCTTGCGGATGTAGTAGCCGTGCTGCACGAACTCATCGCGCTTCCGGTTCATCAGCGCCTCGGCGTCATCTACCTTGCCCTGGCTGAGCTGGTCCTGCACCTGTAAACGCAGCGCTTGGATCTGGGCGTCGAAATCGTAAGGCACGGGCGTCGGCGCGGGCGTGACGCCTAGACCTGGGCTTGGCGAGGGCGAAGGCGTGGGCTCGGCAGAGGCCGACAGATCGAGTTTGCCGTAGCTCTGCAAATACAGTCTCGCGAGCTCTTGTCCGGAGATCGTGGCCGCAGTCTCGTTCAACGTCTGCAGGTCCGGGCTTCCGTAGTAGTCGAAGCCGAGCGGGTAAAACGACAGGAAGGCGTGCGTCCATTCGTGGGCGACGACCTGTATCAGGTCATCGTAGCTGTCTAGGTTGGGGACGACGCTGGGGTAGGTGCTGAACCCTCCCGTTTGCACGACCAGCGCCGAAGTCTTGCCGTCTTTCTCGGCGTCGGCCTCGATCTGCTGGACGGTGTCGAGGTTGATGCCCGGCGAGAGCAGGTACTCGTGCTGGATCTCGATATTGTCCCGCGGTGAGATGACGAGCACGCGGGGCGGCTCGTCGAACTCGAAGTCGACGGGCGGAAAGACGAGGTTCATGTCAGTAAAGGGGGGCGGCCCCATCGTCAGGCCCTGGTCGTTGAGGATCGCCGTCACGCGCCCGTCGATGATGTCCTCGACTGTGTTCTCCAGCCAGGCGCGCTCTTGCTCCATCTTCGGCAGGTCGGGCGAATTGGGGTCCCGGTCCTGGAGCCGCGCTTCCTCCGTAGTCAGATTGAAGTAGCGTTGCAGCACCTGATCGTCGGGGCCCTTGCCGTTGTCGCGGAAGAAGTTGCCGATACGGTACAGCCACTTTTCCGGGAAGTGCCGCAGCTCCCAGGTGAAGATGTTGAACGAATGCGCGTCCGCGTCAGCCTGGATCGCGTTCGCCGGCCCCGTATCGTGCACAACGACGCCGACGCCCGCCGTCACGAAGATGACGAGCGCGGCGAGGGTGCCCACATAAGCGCCGATGACGAGCCGCATACGCCTATAGTGTCATACGTCTGCCGGTCTCGAGGGAGCCTCGCAGTCGAGTGTCGTAGAGCTGAGCCGAAACGGAGGGGGGCGACCTCGTCGCCCCTCCTGCTGACAGTTGAGTGCTGACGGCTAAAAGCTACTGGATGTGGATGCCGGAGATCGCCCGCGCGATGACTAGACGCTGCACCTCGGACGTGCCCTCGAAGATCGTGTAGATCTTGGAGTCGCGGTGCCAGCGCTCGACGGGGTTTTCGCGGACGTAGCCGTAGCCACCCATAATCTGGATCGCCTGCTCGGTGACCCAGACGGCGGCTTCGCCGGCAAAGAGCTTGGACATCGAGCCTTCGCCCGCCTCGAACGGCTTGCCATTGCGGCCCATCCAGGCTGCGCGCCAGACCAGCAGACGCGAAGCGTCGATCTTCGTCTTCATGTCGGCCAGCTTGAATGCGATCGCCTGGTTCTCGATAATGGCGCGGCCGAACTGCCGACGCTCCTTGGCGTAGTCCAGCGAGAACTCGTAGGCCGCGCGGGCGATGCCGACCGCCTGCGCACCCACAGCCGGACGCGTCGCCTCGAACGTGGCCATCGCCGCCTGTCCGCGGGAGCTCTTGCCTTCGCGGGCGCGCGCGATGCGATCGTCCAGCTTCTCTTTGCCGCCGAGCAGGCAACTGCCAGGCACGCGGCAATTGTCCAGGACGACTTCGGCGGTGTGGCTGGCGCGGATACCGTGTTTCTTGAACTTCTGGCCCATGCTCAGCCCCGGGGTTTTGGGCGGAATAACGAAGGCAGCGTGACCGCGCGCCTTCAATTCCGGCTCGACCGAGGCGACGATTACGTGCACGTCGGCAATACCGCCGTTGGTGATCCAGGTCTTGGTGCCGTTGAGCACCCATTCGTCCTTTGCTTCGTCGTAAACCGCGCGTGTTTTTAGCGAGCTAACGTCAGAGCCGGCGTCGGGCTCGGAGACGCCGAAGGCGCCCATCTGGATCTTCTCGGGCGTCCCGAAGCAAGCCGGAACCCACTCCATGATCTGCTGCGGAGTGCCGTTGGCGACGATGCCGGCTACGGCCAGCGTGGAGCCGAGGATCGAGAGGCCGATGCCGGCGTCGCCCCAGAACAGCTCTTCGTTGCAGATGGGCATCAGGAGGCCGGTCGGGTCAGCGAATGCGTTCTGGATGAACTCCCAGGAGTAGAGGCCGATCTTCGCTGCTTCCTGGATGATCGGCCACGGCGTCTCTTCGCGCTCGTCCCACTCATGGGCGGCGGGCCGCACGACGTTCTTGGCGAAGTCGTGGACCCACGTTTGCATCTGGCGCTGTTCGTCGGTCAGTTCCATCGAGAACGCGACGCCAGCGCCGGTCTGCGGTGCTGCTGTCTGTACCATTGATTGCCCCCAATCCCACGGACGGACGAAAGTTGGTAATAATAGCGTAATTTAGCATTCGCTCAGCCGACAAGTCCCGCAAAAATACCGAATTAACGATTGTTGATTTACAGTTCTATGCTCACGCCTAGTTCAGGGCGGAGAACCCAAGCCAGCGGGCCGCCCTGGCGACCTCCACCCGAGACGTCAGCTGAGCGATCGCAACGTGCAGGATCTCGACCTCCGCCTTGAGGCGCAGCATGGGCGAAGTTTGTTCCAGCAAGTGTTGTTTCGTGCCGAGGTCGATTCTGAGCACGCCGCCAACGTAGTCCGAGAGGGCGCTCGGTTCGGATGGCATCTCAATGCTACGCGCCCACTGATTAGTCATCGCCAGGTTGAGTCGCACGTAGTCGGCTAAGAGTGTGCTGGCCTCCTCCGCGAGCGCGGCTGCGGCCGGACCGGCGCACTCCTCGGACGCCATCGCCTCCACGGCAGCGATGATGTACGGAGTTGGACAGCTGATCTCGCGGATCGTGAACCGTTGGCCGCCGGTACAGACGATGTTCAAGCGTCCTTCGTCCAGCTCCTGCAGCTCGCGGATGTGGGCGGTGGTGCCGACACGAAATGGCTCCACGGCCGCTTCTCCGACTTCGTTGCCCTGGCGGATCAGACAGACGCCGAACGGCTCGCCGCGTTCGACGCAGCGGTTGATCATAAGCTTGTAACGCTTTTCGAAGATGTGCAGAGGCAGGCGGCCACCGGGGAACAGTACGGTGTTTAGCGGGAAGATCGGCATCTCCACGGCCGGGTTAGTCAGTGGCGGCAGTCTCTTGCTGTTCTTCGAAGGCCGGCTCAGGATCGGCGGGCAGGATTGATTCACCGATGATCCACCGTGCCCGCTTCTCGTCGCGGGCCAGCACGAAGACGGCGTAGGTCGCGAACATCGCATCGCCGCCCAGGTAAGCGAGCGGGGCCGAGTTACGGATAAACGGGCGGATACCTTCCTGTTCGAGGGCGTCGCGCATGATCAAGGCCTCGACTTCGCTCGAGGCAACGGCAAGGCGGACTAGGTCGTCTGGGCGGGCCATTCTGCCTGTAGACTAGCACACTAGTGGTGCGACGTTAACGCCGCATAGCGCCGGCCCAGCAAGCCTCAGGTGAGGTTGGCTGCGTCGAGAAGGATCTGGAGCGCGTCGCGGGCGTCAACCACGCCGTCTGCGTTGACGTCGCCCCACAGAGCGCCGTTGATCGTGTTCCCCGGAGGCCTGCAGCCAGGGAGGCCAGCGTATTTCCCTTCGCCGGTGTATTTCAGCACGACCAGCGCGTCAGCCACGGTAACAACTACGCTGCAGTTGAGGTCCGATGCATTGACCGCGCCCTCGATGTCAATCACGCCGTCCTTCGTCCCCACGTTCGAGATCTCGTGGGCAAGCCCGTCGTCGGCCTCAAGTGACCCCAGGTCAATGGTGAGAGACGTCTGCCCAGCGTCGCCGGTGACCCGAAATGTCAGCGTGCCAAGCTGCGTGTGCTCACCGAGGTAACCGCCAAGGTTCGCGCCGGCGAAGCGGACGTTCTGCGGACCGAGAACATTGACGTTGCAAGTGCTCAGGGGCTGGCAACCGACGTTATGATGTGCGCCGGATCGTAGTGGACGTCGACGAGGAAGCCCGCGACTCCGGGCGCCGGCGCGGATACCCGCAAGTGTGCCTCTGACGTGGCTCCAATGGGGACGCGCGCAGAGTCGATGCTGAGGACAACCGGGATCTGGTCCGCCTGCGTCGATCGAGGGGCGCCGGGCGCGCCCATAAGGAAGGCCGCCGCGGCTATCAGGAAGCCTAACGCGGCCCATCGCTTGCGGGGTTCACGCATTCCAATGTCCGGGTACGGGCAGGTGCCCGTCAAGTGCGCAAACGGTGACGTTTCGTTTGAAGCGCCACGGAAGCTGTGCTAGAATTGAGGTAGATTAAAACAGTCAAATGTTTGTTAATACGCCCGCCGAGCTGAGAAAGAGCCAATGGTAACTTCCAGAGAACCCCGAGTCATCTCCCGTACGTCTGACGTCGAGTCGGAGTACAAGTGGGGATTCGTAACCGATATCGATACAGACTTCGCGCCGAAGGGGCTGAACGAAGACATCGTCCGCCTGATCTCCCTGAAGAAGGAAGAGCCGGAGTGGATGACGGAGTGGCGTCTGCGCTCATACCGCCATTGGGTGACGCTCGACGGCGAAGAGCCGACCTGGTCAAAGGTCCATTTCCCCAAGATCGACTACCAGGACGCGTACTACTACGCGGCGCCGAAGAAGAAAGAAGACGCCCCGCAAAGCCTGGACGACGTCGATCCGGAGCTCGTCGAAGCGTTCAACAAGCTCGGTATCCCGCTGGAAGAGCAGAAGCTGATGACTGGCGTGGCGGTGGACGCGGTGTTCGACAGCGTGTCCGTGGCGACGACGTTCCAGAAGCAGCTCGAGGAGCTCGGCATCATCTTCGGGCCGATCAGCGAAGCTATCCGCAACCACCCAGACATCGTCAAGAAGTACCTGGGCTCAGTCGTCCCGTACACAGACAACTTCTTCGCGACGCTTAACTCGGCCGTCTTCTCCGACGGCACATTCTGCTACGTTCCGCCCGGTGTCCGCTGTCCAATCGAGCTGATGACTTACTTTCGCATCAACGCGGAGGGCACAGGTCAGTTCGAGCGCACGCTGATCATCGCCGACAAGGGCAGCTACGTGAGCTATCTGGAAGGCTGCACGGCGCCCGTCCGCAAGACGAGCCAGTTGCACGCCGCCGTCGTCGAGCTGATCACGCTGGACGACGCCGAGATCAAGTACTCGACGCTCCAGAACTGGTACCCCGGCGACAAGGATGGCAACGGCGGCGTCTACAACTTCGTCACCAAGCGCGGCAAGTGCCTGGGCCGCAACTCCAAGATCTCGTGGACGCAGGTGGAGACGGGCTCCGCCATCACGTGGAAGTACCCCAGCTGCATACTGCAAGGCGACAACTCCGTCGGCGAGTTCTACTCCGTGGCGCTGGTCAACAACCATCAGCAGGCCGACACCGGCACGAAGATGCTCCACATCGGCAAGAATACCCGCAGCACCATCGTCGCCAAGGGCATCTCCGCCGGCCAGGCCGAGAACACCTACCGCGGCCTCGTCCGCATCATGCCCGGTGCCGAGAACGCGCGAAACTACACCCGCTGCGACTCGCTGCTCGTCGGCAGCAAGTGCGGCGCGCATACGGTGCCGTATATAGAAGTACGCAACCCGACCGCGCACATGGAGCACGAGGCGACGACCTCACGCGTCAGCGAAGACCAGTTGTACTACCTGATGTCGCGCGGCATCCCGGAAGAGGACGCGCAGTACATGATCATCAACGGCTTCTGCAAGGGCGTCTTCCAGGAGCTTCCGTTTGAGTTCGCGATGGAGGCCTCGCAGTTGCTTAAGGTCAGCCTGGAAGGGACGGTGGGCTAATGGCGACCGCCCGCCGCGGCCGTAACGGCAGCCATGCCGATGCCACGCCTCATCTCGAAGTCCGTGATCTGCACGTCTCCGTAGCGGAGAACAAGATCCTGAAGGGGCTCGACCTCTCCGTCAACGTTGGCGAGGTCCACGCGATCATGGGGCCGAACGGCTCCGGCAAGAGCACGCTGGCCAACGTGATCGCCGGGCGTCCGGGCTACCAGGTCACGCACGGCGACGTCCTATTTGACGGCAAAAGCGTGCTCAGGATGACGCCGGACCTGCGGGCCCGCGCCGGCATCTTCCTGGCTCTCCAATACCCGGTCGAGCTTCCCGGTATCCGCAACCGTGAGTTTCTGCGCACCGCGCTGGACTCGGTCCGCGAGGCTCGCGGCGAGGAGAAGCTGGAGATCCGCGAGTTCAACAAGCTGCTGGAGGCTAAGGCGCTGGAGCTTGGCTTCGACGCCGACATGCTCAAGCGCAACGTCAACGAAGGGTTTTCCGGCGGCGAGAAGAAGCGCAACGAAGTCTTACAGATGTCCGTCCTCGAACCGAAGCTGGCGCTGCTGGACGAGACCGACTCCGGGCTCGACATCGACGCGCTGAAGATCGTCTCGCAGGGCGTCAATGCGTTTCGTGCGCCGGACCGGGCGATCGTTTTGGTGACGCACTATCAGCGCATTCTGAACTACATCACGCCGGACTTCGTCCATGTCCTGATCGACGGGCGCATCGTGCGCTCCGGCGGCCGCGAGCTGGCCCTCGAACTCGAATCGCGTGGCTACGACTGGCTGCGAGAAGAGACAGTTGGGGCGTCTGCCGCTCCGGCGGAGTAGAGGCGGCTGTGGCTAAGACGATCGCGCCTATTGACCGGTACGCCTTTGCGTTTGAGCGGCTGCGACACGGCGGGCCGGACTGGCTGCGGAAGCTGCGCCAGGATGCATTCGAACGTTTCCAGGCGCTGGGCTTTCCGACGGCCCGCAAGGGCAACGAATCCTGGAAGTACACCGACATCCGCGCCATCGCCAACGAACCGTTCGACTACTCGCAGCCCCAGCCGACCCGACGGTCTTCCTTCCGGCTCAGCAAGGCGCTTCCGTTCGATGAGGGGTTCGCCCGCATCGCCATCGTCGACGGGCAGTACGCACCGGAGCATTCGACCGGCGTAGACGCAGCGGGCCTCCGGGCGATGTCCCTGGCCGAAGCGATCGACCGGGAGCCGGAAGCGGTACGACGACACCTCGGCGCGCACGCCGAATGGCGGGACGAAGCCTTCACCGCGCTCAACACGGCCTTCATCCACGACGGCGCTTTCATCCGCGCCACGGCGCCACTTCAGCAGCCCGTGCACATCGTTTACGCCACGGCCGCCACCGATCCGCTGGTCGCTTATCCTCGAACGCTGATCATCGCCGATCCGCTGAGCCAGCTCACCGTCGTCGAGACGTACATCAGCCTCGGGGCGCAGCGGCACTTTACGAACTCCGTCACGGAGATCGCGCTGGAAGACGGCGCGACGCTGGATCACTACCGGCTGCTGCTGGAAAACCACGAGGCGTTCCACGTCGGCACTACGTGCGTTCACCAGGCCCGCGATACGACCTACAACTCGCTGACGTACGAGGCCGGCGGCGGCCTGGCGCGAAACAACGAGGGCGTGCTGCTGGACGCTCCCGGCGCGTCCGCGAACCTGCGCGGACTCTACATAACGTCCGGCGAGCAGCACATCGACAACAACATCAACATCGATCACGCACAGCCTCACGGCACCAGCCGCCTCTACTACAAGGGCATCCTGGACGGCAAGTCGCAGGCCGTCTTCGGCGGGCGAGTGCTGGTCCGGCGCGGCGCTGACAAGACCGATGCCCACCAGCAGGACAAGAACCTGCTGCTCTCCGCCGAGGCGGAAGTGGACAGCAAGCCCAGCCTCGAGATCTTCGCCGATGACGTGAAGGCGGGCCACGGCGCCACCGCCGGCGTACTCGCCGACGATTCGCTCTTCTACATGCAAAGCCGCGGACTCGACCACGATTTGGCGATGCACTTCCTCGTCCGCGGCTTCGCCGGCGAGATACTCGACACCGTGACAGTGGAAACGCTGCGGGAGTGGCTGGAAGAGCGGACGATGCTGGCGCTGCCGCGGTTCCGGCAGGCGGAGGAGGTTGTGGCGTGACGCTGGACGTTGCCAAGATCCGCAAGGACTTTCCGATCCTGAAGCGCAAAGTGCACGGCGTGCCGCTGGTCTACCTGGACAACGCGGCCACGTCGCAGAAGCCGCGGCAGGTGATCGACGCGCTCGTCCACTACTACGAGAACTACAACGCCAACATCCACCGGGCCGTCCACACGCTCGGCGAAGAGGCGACCGCGGCCTACGAAGGCGCGCGCGAGAAAGTGCGCGCGTTCATCAACGCACCGAGCTCGGAGTCCGTCATCTTCACCCGCAACACGACGGAAGCGATCAACCTCGTCGCGTACAGTTGGGGCCGCGCCAACATCAGCGAGGGCGACGAGATCCTGCTCACGCAGATGGAGCACCATTCGAACCTCATCCCCTGGCAACAGCTCGCGAAAGAGAAGGGCGCCACGGTGCGCTACGTTCCGGTGACGCCGCAGGGCACGCTTGAGCTGAACGGCCTCGAGAACCTGTTCGACGCGCGGACGAAGATGATGGCGCTCCCCCACGTCTCGAACTCGCTGGGGACGATCAACCCCGTCGAGAAGATCGCGGCCGAGGCGCGGCGTCGCGGCGTCATGCTGCTCGTCGACGGCGCGCAGGGAGCGCCGCACCTGCCGGTCGACGTGCAGGCCATCGGCGCCGACTTCTACGCCTTCTCGTCGCATAAGATGCTTGGCCCGACCGGCGTCGGCGTGCTCTATGGGCGACGCGATCTACTCGACGAGATGGAGCCGTTCCTGGGCGGCGGTGAGATGATCCGGAAGGTCACGTTCGAAGGAGCGACCTGGAACGACCTGCCGTGGAAGTTCGAGGCTGGCACGCCCAACATCGCCGACGTCATCGCTTTCGGCACGGCCATCGACTATTTGAGCGAACTGGGCATGGACAACGTCCGCCAGCACGAGGCCGAGATAACCGCCTACGCGCTCGACCGAATGGCCTCGATTCCAGACATAATCCTCTATGGCCCACCGGACACTGCCCAGCGCGGGGGCGTCGTCTCGTTCAACTTCCCGGACCTGCACCCGCACGACATAGGTACCGTGCTCGACACCCACGGCGTCGCCATCCGCTCAGGCCACCACTGCACGCAGCCGCTGATGCGTTGCCTTGGCATCTCCGGCACGGCGCGGGCCAGCTTCTACGTTTACAACACGCCGCAAGAAGTGGAAGCGCTGGTCGATGCGGTCAAGGCAACCGTCGCGTTTTTCCAAAAGTAGTTATGCGGATCGAGCCGCTCATCGTGAGCCTGTCGAAGGACTACCGTAGCTCGTCGAAGCCGGAGGCAGAGCCAGCGTGACGCAAGACGACTTTCGCCGCCAGGAAGCCGAGCTCGACGACCTCTACCGTGACATCATCATCGATCACTACCGCCGCCCGCGGCACAAGGGGCACCTCGCCTCGCCGAGCGCAACCCACGAAGGACTGAATCCACTCTGCGGCGATGAGGTGACGGTCGAGGTGCTATTGGATGATGGGAGAGTCGCGGACATCGCTTATACCGGCTCCGGCTGCTCGATCAGCCAGTCATCCGCCTCGATGATGACGCAGGCCGTCGCCGGCAAAAGCGTGACGGACGTGCGTCACCTGATCGGCGAATTCACTTCGATGATGCGTGGCTCCGATGAGGCCGACCCCGAGGAAATGGGCGACCTCGAGGCGCTGTCCGGCGTACGCAAGTTCCCGGTGCGCATCAAGTGCGCGACGCTGGCGTGGCACACCTTGGCCGAAGCGCTCAACGAAGCCGCCGGCGGCTAGTCCACTTCCCCGTACATCTTGCGCAGACCTTCGACCGTCGCGTGGCCTGAGCGCGCGTAGTCGATCAGGCGGCGCTCTGCTTTCTCGATAATGCGGCCAGAAGTCTTGTCCAGAGTTGTTGCGTAAACAAAAGAGAGGGCAGGTGAACGGCGGGAGGGGTGTGCCGTCCACCTGCCCGCGAGCGCTGAGGGGGGTACTCAGGCGCCCGCTGAGGGATTGACAGTGATTGGATCCGCTCGTCCTGAGGTTCTCGAAGGACTGGCGGACGCATTGATCTCAGGACGAGCAAAGGCGTTCGCAGAGCCGTGCAGCGCTTCGAACTCGCGACGGAGGACGCCCATCCGGATGACGTCTATGTAGCGGCCGTCCTGGTAGTATTCCTCGCGGCCGCGCCCTTCTTCGACGAACCCGCACTTCTTATATACGGCCATCGCGCGGGGATTGATCTCGAACACGCCGAGCGTCACCTTGTTCAGGTTCATCTCGTAGAAGGCGAAGCGAAGCAGCGTCAGCATGGCGTCGGTGCCGTAGCCCTGCGAGCGGTAGTCCTTTTCGCCGATCATGATCCCGAGGTCGGCGAGCCGGTCCTCGGGCCGCCCGCGGTGCAGGCCGCAGAAGCCGATGTGCACGCCGTCCAGCGTCTCGATGGCGAAGCGCGCCTCGCCGAAGTCGTTCGGCTTGGCAGCCGCTGCCGCCCAGTCGCGTTCGGCGGCGAGAGCGAACGGATAGCGCGCCATCAGGAACTGCGTCACCTCGCGGTCATTGATCCAGCGATAGGCGCGCTCGGCGTCCTCCGGCTCGACCGCGCGCAGGCGGACCAGCTTTCCCTGTACCATCTCAATTCGCCTCCTCTTCGCGATGCGTTTGGCCCGAAAAACAAAAAAACCCGGCGCTTCTGCGTCGGGCCTGTGGTTCTCGGTGCTGTGACTGTTAGGTGGTTCGAACCCAGGCCCCGCGGCGAATGTGGACGTTCGTGAGCGTGCAGGAACAACCTGCGAAGGCGCCTACGTACATCTGCCTGGCAGAGTTAGCCCTGTGGTTCATAGTGCAGGAATATTAGCAAGAGCCGCGGAATTGGTCAAGCGCCCTCAACGGTCGTAATCCGGTCTCATGCCGTCCAGCTGGTACGTCATGGTGGGTTGCGTCCGGCCCTTCACGCGCACCTCACCTCGGTTGCTGAGGAGGAATTCGTCGCCAAGCCGTTCCTGGAGCGCGTCGCTGACGAGAATCTGGCCAGGCTCGGCCAGGCCCTGCAGCCTGCTCGCCAGATTCACCGTATCGCCGATAATCGTGAAGTCCAGGCGGTTTTCGTGCCCGACATTCCCGGATACTACCCGCCCGTAATGCATTCCGATTGAGACGCCTACCCGCTCCTCAACCGGGACCTGCTCCTGCACAGCAGCGAGTGTATCCCTAATCTCGAGGGCAGCGGCGGCGGCGCGCGCCGCATCGTCGTCCCTCTGTAAGTGTACGCCGAAAGCGGCAAGAACGCCGTCGCCGAGGAACTTCAGGACTGCACCGTCATAGCGGAAGATCGTTTCGACGATGGCCCGCAAATTGCGATTTAGGATAGACATCACGTGCTCGGGATCGAAACGCTCTGCTACGGTCGTGAAGCCCGAAAGGTCCGCGAAGACGACTACGGCCGGAACTTCCTGCCCGCCGAACGTGCCGGCGTGGCTCGTGTTCAACACGCGGTCCACGACGCGATGGCAGACGTACTTCGACAGCAAGAGCCTTTCGCCATCTTCGGGCTCCGTCGTCAGAATGCCGGGAATAACGCCGATGGGCGGTTCAGCGTAGGAATCGCCGATGGCGAATAGCGGACGTTTGGGTAATGCGTAGTCGCCGAGCCAGACGACCCTTTGGGGGAAGGCGAGGCCGCCGAGATCGCGGCCGTCGAGCGTCGCGGAAGAGGAATCGACCGGATAGATCTTGCGCGGGTTGAGCCAGAAGCGCTGACCGTTCGGCATCAGGCCGACTAGCCGCATGGCTCCGAGGTCGAGAACGCGGGTAGCGACGGCGCCCATCGCCCTCGGCACCAGCGGCCAGCGCCAGGCGCCTTTCGGCAAGACTGCGCTCATCGCGTTCAGGAGGCTCGCGCGCAACGAACTTCCGAGATGAACCCGCCAGTCGAGATCTATCATGTGCCGACGGTGCGCGCGGACGTGCAGTGTGCGGTTATCGTCCCAGCTGACATTCACGTCCGCCTGTTCGGCGCTGGTCACAACCGCGCCGAAGTAGCGAGGGCAAGCGGCCTCTGGCGTCTCACTGGCCACGTACATGTGCCAGGTTAAGTCCGGCGTTTGATGCCACAAGGTGACGAAGCCACCGAGGCCGGCGGAGGGAAAACAGCGCAGCGCCAATAGGTCGCCGCTCTGGAACTGGAGGCTCCAGACGCCGTAACCGGTCATCCACTCGAGGCCGGAGTCCGCCGCCACCTTAGACGGCCGGACCTGCAGACCCGACGGCAGATCTTCGATAGCCGGCGCTCTTGTAGTCATACCCGTCCCAGTCTACGCCGGCAGAACGCCGACTCTGCGCAAGAATGGGATCGCGCCGGCCACGCGGTCTTCGTCCTGCTTCTGGTTGATCTCGCAAACCCGGGGGATCAGCGGCGGCAGCTTCGCGGCGTAGTGCGGCCAGTCCGCCGTCCCGAAGCCCGGTGCCCGGTGGTCGGCGAGACCGTCGACGTCGTGGACGTGCGCGCCGACGCAGCGCGGGCCGAGCTCGTCCAGCCAGCGGCGGTGATCGATGAAGCCGAGCCGATCGAGCACCTCCGCGTGGCCGACGTCCAGCCAGAAGCCGGCAACCTCCGGCGGGTAATCGGCCAGGAGCATCGCCATCTCGTCTGGGTCCGGGAACTCGCTGAAGTGGTAGCGGTTCTCCAGCCCGATCGTCACGCCCTTCGGCGCCGCGTACTCGGTGAGCTCGGCCAGCGACTGCTTCGCCCGCGCCAGGTACGGCGCGGCTTCCGCGCGTCGACGTTCGATGCCGCTCTTCGCGAGGCGGTCGAGGTCTGCCGCATCCTTGGTTAGCGAGTCGTATAGCTTCCGCAACTGCTTCTCTTCGTGGAACATCTTGTCGCCGACTCCGCCCAGGTGTACGACGAGCAGCGACGTCTTGGCGCGAACAGCCGTGTCGACGCTCGTCTTAGCGACGTCCACGGCCAGCCTGCGCTCATCGTCATCCAGTCCGGCCAGGTTCAGGTTCTCGGAGTTCTTGCCATCCGGCATCTTCACCCGAGGGCACGGTGAGTGCACGGACGAGAACGCGATCGTCCGGCTCTCGATCAGCGCGTCGACTCCCAGCGGTGGGATCACGTAGTTGATCTCAGCGTATTCGAAGCCAAGCTCCGCCGCCTTCCGGCCGAACGCGGGCATCGAGTCGTGGTCCGGTCCGTCTTGCTTGAAGCGGCCCTGCGACCACATCGTGCTCAGCGCGCAGAGGGGCGTGGCGTCGCGGCGTTTGTCGCTCACGAGGCCAGTGTACGAGGACGGAGATGGGAGAGGGAAGAAAAGAAGAAAGGTCAACTCTCGGCGGGTGGCGTCGGTCCTGCTGGTTCGGGCGGGTGAGGGCTCGCCGTCGCGCTGGGTTTGGGCCGGCGGGCGCCTATCGGGTGGTCCGGCGCCGGGCGAGGCGGTGCCGCACGGACAGCGCCGATCCGGCGCGAAAAAGCGATGCCCGCGGCGGAAGCCGCGCCGCTGCCGATGAGCGCCGTGAGAAGGCTGATCAAAAAGCCTGTCAGATCACGCCGGCCGAGGAAAGGCACCAGAACGCCACCTGCGCAGGCGCCGGCCAGTGCCAGCGGTAGCGCCAGGATCGCACCGCGGCCGCGCCGCCAGACGGCGGCCAGCGCCCATGGGATGAGTCCCAGCAGGCTCCAGCAAACCAAGAAGAAGGCGATAAACGCGATGCGGGCTTCGATGGTCATAGGCTCACGCAGATAGCGTCGGGCGTCTGCCGTCGGGGGTCAAGCGGAGGCGGACAGGAAAAAACGCAGGTAGGCGGAGCAAGCTTCGCGCTTGTTATGAACTGCCGCTGAGATCGGTTGTAAGAAGCAGCTGGGGGAAGACTTGCTGGAAAAGACTGCTCAACAAATTGACTACCCTATTGTGATGTTCCTCAGCGTCATCATCACGGTTGGCCTCATCACGTACTTTTACAACGGTGGCCAGATCATTGTGTCAAAGCGGTTCCTCAATATGGACGGAGCGATTCGCCTCTTCCCGATCGGCGTTCTCGTCGCGGCGCTGTGCGTGCTGCTGAGCCGGATCGATGGATTCCTGCCCGGGATCATCTACGGGATTTATCGCCTCGGCTATCCTCCTCGGCGACACTGAACCGAACGAGGAGCAAAACGGCAAGATCACCTTCTATCCTGTGCTCGCCCTTCTCGGCTTGTGCCTGCTCTCCTGGTTCCTGATCAGCCCCCTCCGCGATTTCGCGAACGATCACGGCGGCTGGTGGGCGGCCCTGCCGGAAACGATCGCGGTGGGCGTCTTCGTCGGCGCGCTAGAGGGCACCTTCTTCCAGATGATCCCGCTGCGCTACCTGGATGGACACAAGATCTGGAGCTGGAACAAGGCCGCCTGGGTGCTGGTCGCCGCCGCCGCCTTCTTGTTCTGGGATGTCCTTCTGCGTGACCAGAGCTCGAGCATGAGCACCGTTTCTCACGGCACCCCCGCCGCGGCCATCGTGGCCATGGTCCTCTGCTTCGTCTTCAGCGTTGGCTTCTACGCCTTCTTCCGCCTGCGCGGCCCCGAGGAAGCGCTCGAAACCGTCGAGGCCTGAGCTTCCGTTAGCCGTTCGCCCGGCAATATACTGCCCGCAGCATGCAGACCGGCGTCAGCTACTTCTCCTCGCGCGTACTCTCCCACGTCCTCGATGACCTGCACGAGATGACGGAGGCCGGCTGCACGTACGTCGTCCATTGCTACACCGAGACCGATCTTGCCTACTACCGCGAAGCGATGGGCGAGATCGCGAAGGCGACGCGAGAGGCCGGCCTCGAGGTTTGGTTCGACCCGTGGGGGCTCGCCGGCGTCTTCTCTGGCGAGACGTTCTCGCGCTTCCCGCTGCAGCACCCGGAGACCTGGCAGGTGCTGTCGGACGGGCGTCGCGTTGGCGCAGCCTGCCCGAATCATCCGGCCACGCGCGACTTCCTGCGCGAGTGGGTAGACGCTTGCGCGGCAGCCGGCGGCGGGGTGCTGATGTGGGACGAGCCGCACCTCTACTCGCCCCTCTGGCAGCGCGACTTCACGCCGGCCTGGGCCTGCTACTGTGACGTTTGCGCCGGCCTCTTTCGAGAGCGCTACGGCGGCCAGATGCCCCGCGAGTTCACGCCAAAGGTAAAGGAGTTTCGCGAAGCGACGCTGTTGGACCTGCTGACCGAGATGTGCCGCTACGGTCACGAGAAGGGGATGCGGAACGCGCTCTGTCTTTTCCCAACGAACCTCGCGCAGCACGGCTTCACGAGGCCGGGAGAGCGGCTGAGGGCAATCGTTGAGAAGCAGACGCCCGGCGCGTCACCGGAGGCGATCGAGGCGATGATGCACATCGGAGTCGGCGACTTCGATGCGACGGCGGCGATCCCCGACCTCGACATCTTCGCGACGGACCCGTACTGGTACGCGCTCGGCGTCGAGGCGGAGCCGTTCATGCGCACGTACAGCGAGGAGGCGGCCGCGGCAGCGCGAAAGCACGGCCGCGAGATCCAGCTCTGGCTGCAGGCGTTCAGCGTCCCCGCCGGCCGGGAGGAAGAGCTGCGGATCGGCGCGCAGGTCGCCCAGGACGTAGGCGCTACGCACCTCGCGGCCTGGAGCTTCCAGGCCACAGCGTCGATGTCAATCGCCTGCGCGGATTCCCCGAAGGTCTGGCGGATCGTAGGGGAAGAGTTTCGGCGGGTTCACGGGGCGTTGAGGTGATGGCGGAGGAGTTCGGGCCTAATCGGGGTCAGGTCGAGCGTTTTCTGGCCGTTGTGCCCACACTGTCGAGAGCGGCGTGGGCCAGTACGGCGAAACAGGAACTGGCGGGACGTGCAGCTTACGGGTGGGCAGAATTTTCAGAACTGGAGCTGGCAAGCTACCGTGAGCTACGCGAGAGGCGAGCCAATCGCCTATTGAAGACAATTGATTCAAAACTCCAGCCGGTTCCAAGTAGCCATGAACGTCACCGCGCGAGTATAGCTGTGTTGGCTCTCGCATTTGCCGAACAGTTTACGCTTTCTCACTTCGCCGCAAACTATGCGGCATTTAACGAAGCAATCCCGGTGTCCTCGTTGGGGGCCGGATCTGCACCTGCACTACCTGCAACGCCCGCGGCCTCTTGGTTTCGTTTCGTCACGCGTCTCGTTGCACTGGAAGGACCAGGGTGAAGCAAGGCCGTTGACGCCGCGCTAATGATCCAAGACGTTATAGGCGCAGACGTCATCGATTCGGTGCTCGAGGCGGCGACTTGCTCGTCACTGTCCCCAGAAGTGGCCAGTTCAGCTATCGCAGCCATCGGGGATAGGGCGCGAATATGAGAGTTCCGTGGGTAACCTGTATTCTCGTATCGATGAGCTGGCTAAATCGAAGCGATTCGCATCCGGGAACGAATCCCGGATGTCCAGTCAAATGGAAATATTCAGGACTGCTGCTTCCCGTGCAGCTATCGGATTGATGTCTCGCAATGCACTTACGGTAGAGCAGTTCGGTATCCTCCACAGTCCATTTGCCTCGCTAATCCAGGTCGGATCACTCGAAACTGAGGAGTGAGGCAACCGGCGACAGCTTCCCTAGCTGCCCGTGATCTGGCGCAGGTGCGCGAGGTCGTGGTCGGCGGTGTGGTTCATCAGGATGCCCAGCGTCAGCTGCCCGAAGTCCGGGTGTTTATACGTGCGCGCCAGGCCCGCGTCGCCGGCGAGGCGGAGCAATTCAAGGCTGGCGGCGCGGTTGGCAGCGAACGTCTCGAGGGCGACGTCGATGTCGCGCTCGTCGTTGGGTAAGCGCTCCGCCAATGCATTTTGGTCCAGCGGCTCGAGTTGCGGATTGTCCTCGGTAAGCACTCGCCGGAAGCGCAGGCCGCGCGACACTTCCAGGTCGGCGAGATGCACGGCGATGAAGCCGGGAGACCAGCCGTCATACGCGCGCTGTGGCGCCGTGCGGAGCGCTTCACGGAGACGCTGCGGCATCTCGGCGAGCGCGGCCATCACATCGACCGGCACGTCGACGGTTCCGCGACAGATCGGGCAGTTATGCCGGCGGGTTGCGACGTCAGTCATGCTGTTCACTGTCCACTAACCACTAACCACTAACCACTCTCGCCCCTGACCTGCCGCAAATGCGCGACGTCGTGGTCGGCGATGTGCTCGATCAGGGCGCGCAGCGGGCGCTGGCCGAACTCCGGGTGGCGGTACTTGCGCTCGAGGCCCGCGTCGCCGGCGAAACGCAGTAGCTCCAGGTTGGCCTGGCGGTTCGCGGAGAACGTCGCCAGGGACGTAGCGAGCTCGCGGTCGCCGTAGTGCAGCTTCTCGGCCCAGACGTCCTGGTCGAACGGCTGAAGCATCGGCTCGTCCTCTGTCAGCACCTGGCGGATGCGCCAGCCCTCCACAACCTCCGTGTCTGCGAGGTGCGAGGCGACTTCGTGGGGTGTCCAGCCGGCGCCTTCGTGTGAGCGCGGCTCACGAAAGGAGCGCGAGATGAGCTTCGGCATCTCGGCCATCACGCCGGGCATGTCGACGGGGACGTCTACGATCGAGCCGCAGAGGGGGCAGTCGTTCTTGCGCGTATCGAATTCAAGCATTGGGCTCCTTTCGGTGCTATTGGAAGTCGACGAGGCCAGCGACCGCGATGATCGTGACCGTTGTGTTGAAAATCGCGTGAATGGCGACGCCGGCCACGTAGAAGTTGCGCGTCTCCTTCGGCAGTGGGTCGCCCCGGTTGACGACGCCGACGATGCGCCGGTCCAGGCCGAGACCGACAGTGTAGCTGGCGAGGGCGTGCACTGCCAGCGGGATCGTCAGGCGATAGAGCTCGAAGCGGCGTGTGTGGTCTGGTACGTAGACGTAGAGATAGACGAGCGCCTCGATGATCCCAAAGACGAGCCCGCCGCCCGCGCAGAGGAGGGCGGTGTATAGCCGGCTGCGCAGCGCCTCCGGCCACTTGACCAGCGACAGGTAGACTCCGATCGGCTTAAGCGCTTCTTCGATGACCGGCGCGCCGATGAAGACGCCGAGCAGCAGGCCGCCGGCGCGCACTTCGCTGACAAAAGCGCCGAGGATGCCGAGTGCTCCACCGAGCAGCGACACGAGGATGACCAGGACGTGCGTCCTCCAGGTCGCGCGCTTCTCTTTGTACGGTTGCCGCAGCGCCTGGGCGAACGAGCAGTCCAAGCGGCTAGTCTCGCGGCAGCCCGAGGCCGCGGCCGGCGATGATGTTGCGCTGGACCTCGCTCGTGCCGGCGGCGACGGTCAGCGCGGAGGTCGAGAGGTAGTACTGCTCGAGCCGGCCCGCCAGCGGCGCCCAGCGACCGGATTCGACCTGGCCGGGCAGGCCCATGATCTGCATGCCGGCGTTGGCCAGCCGCTGCTGCAGCTCCGAGCCGTACATCTTCGACATCGAGGCCTCAGCGTTCGGAAGCTGTCCCTTCGCCTGCA
This sequence comes from Chloroflexota bacterium, assembly GCA_036732045.1. Lineage (GTDB taxonomy): Bacteria > Chloroflexota > Dehalococcoidia > SM23-28-2 > RBG-16-64-32 > DATKKM01. Next base: position 6,874 of record DAINDD010000041.1, on the reverse strand, counting down.
TCGAGGCGACGCGGTAAGCGAGGAGCCTCCCCGCCGCCAGCTCGATCGCCAACTCCGCCAGCTTCGCGCGGACGCCGCGATTGTGGGTAGCCTTCAGGCGCGTGAACTCGACTAGCTCCTCGAAGACGCGGACACCGGCGACGACGCGGTTGATGCCGGAGCGCTCGAAGTCCAGCGTGGCGGCAGCGACGTACCAGCCGCGGTTCAACTCACCAACCAGGCAAGCGCGGGGGACGCGGACGTCTTCGAAGAAGATCTGGTTGAAGGCGTGGCGGCCTGTGATGTCGACGAGCGGCGCCACCTGGATGCCGGGCAGGCGCATATCGGCTAGCAGGTAGCTTATGCCCTTGTGCTTCGGCGCGTCCGGGTCGGTACGAACCAGCAGGATGCACCAGTCGGCCCTGTGCGCCAGCGACGTCCAGATCTTCTGTCCGTTGACGACGAAGTGGTCGCCGTCCAGCACGGCGCGGGTCTCCAGCGCGGCGAGGTCTGAGCCGGCGGCCGGCTCGCTGAACCCCTGGCACCAGACCGCTTCCGCGTTCGCAATGCCGGGCAGGTGGCGCGCCTTCTGCTCCTCGGTGCCGTAGAGGATGATCGTCGGGCCGACGCGGTCCGGGCCGACGCCGAGCTGAGTCGGCGCGCGGTGATACGCCATCTCTTCGTTGTAGATCACCTGCTGCATCACGCCGGCCGCCCGGCCGCCGTGCTCCACCGGCCAGCCCAGCGTCAGCAAGCCCTTCTGCGAGAGCTTTCGCTGGAACGCCCGCAGGAACTCCCACGAGTCGTCGCCGCCCTCGCCGAGGTTGCCGCTGCCGCCGCCGCGCGCCCATTCCGCCGGCAGCTCGGCCTTGAGGAAGGCGCGAATCTCGCGGCGAAAAGCTTCTTCGGTGGGGCTAAAGCGGAAGTCCATCGTGTGTGGGAAATGGGATGGGGCGAGTATACTACTCCAACAGAAAGTGGGTACGCGATTACTATTGTGCGGGGCGTCAGCGGTCATGCTGATCATAGCCTGTGGTGGCAGCACTGACGACAGCAGCCCTCAAACACAACCGCTTGTTAACCCAACCGATAGTCCCGTCCCCACGCCGAAGCCCGCGCCATCGTATTCCGCGCCTGTGCCGCCGCTTACGACCGCCGACATCTTCCCGCCGCGCGACCTCTCGCAGTACCACCTCGACCCCGCGCACATCCGTACGGTCATCGCGACGGGCGACGTGATCCCCGCTCGTCACACGGACTACATGATCCGCAACATGGGCAACAACTTCGAGTATGCGGTCGACGCGACGAAAGACATCACGTCCGCCGCCGATATCACAGTCATCAACCTGGAGGCGCCGCTCATCGACGGCTGTCCGGAAGAGGCAGGCGAAACGTTCACGTTCTGCGGCCAACCTGGGTTCACAGCGGCGCTGCAGGACGCCGGAGTGGATGTCGCGACGCTGGAGAACAACCACATCGGCAACTACGCCTCGGACGGCATCACGGAGACTGAGCAGCACCTGGACACCGCCGGCATCAAGTGGGCGGACCGCTCCACGCCGGCTATCATTACGGTGCGCGGCCTCAAGTTCGGCTTCCTCGCCTTCAACGCCGTCGGGGAGGCGGTTGACCGGGTGGCGATGAAGGCGCAGATCGAGGCGCTGCGCCCGCAGGTTGACGTGATCTCAGTCGCCTTTCACTGGGGGATGGAGTACGTGCCGCTGCCAATTCCCGCGCCCGGCATCGCCGACGACGACCCGGTCGAGCTCGCGCACCTGGCGATCGACGACGGCGCCGACCTGGTCATCGGCAACCACCCGCACTGGGTGCAGTCCGTCGAGATCTACAAGGGTAAGTACATCACTTACGCGCACGGTAACTTCATCTTCGACCAGATGTGGAGCTATGAGACCCGCGTCGGCGTCGTCGGCAAGTACACGTTCTACGACGACACGCTGATCGGGGTCGAATACACGCCGATCCTGATCGATAACTACGTACAGCCGGTGCCGTTGGAGGGCGCCGACCGCCAGGCCGTCCTCGACACGATGAAGCGGGACACAGACGAGCTTGCGGCGAAGCTCGCAGCGGCCGGCGGCTGATGGCGATCCCGGCACGACGCTGGCGGCGGGACTGATAGGCTGCTGGGGGCGCGCAGCGTTGCAAGGAGGCGACCGATGGCAAAAGAACCGAAGGCGGACCGGCCGTTCATTCCCGGCTACGGTATCTCTGAGGAGAGTGAGGGCATCCTGCCGTGGAACTGGGCCGAAGAACGGCTATCGAGATCGCGTAACTACTACCTGGCGACGACCAGGCCAGACGGTTGCCCTCACGTGATGGCGGTCTGGGGCGTCTGGTTCGGCGGTCGGTACTACTTCAGCACCGGCGAAGGGTCGCAGAAGGCGCGCAACCTGAGGACGAATCCCGAATGCGTCGTCGCGACTGACGTCTTGACCGAGGCGGTGATCCTGGAAGGACGCGTCAAGAAGGCGACCGGGCCAAAGACGCTGCAGGAGTTCGCGCGAGTTTACAAGCAGAAGTACGACTGGGAGATGGACCCGAACGGCGGCGACATCTACGTTCTGCAGCCAGCGAAGGCGTTCGCGTTCAAGGAAGGCGCCGACGACTTCGCGCAGACGGCTACGCGCTGGACGTTCGGCTGACCCGCGACCCTTGACCCCCGACCCTCGGTCCGTGCTAGTATCGGGCTGCCTCGTCCGCCACCCGGCGGACTTCATTACAGCAGGAGGTGGGCCATGCGGTTTATCCTCGGGATCATCATCGGCATCGCTGCTGGAGCAGCGCTCGGCCTCATCATTGCGCCGCAGTCCGGGCGCGAGACAAGAGATGCGCTCCGCAAGCGCATGAACACAGCTGACCAAGCGGCAGAGCCGGTGTCGGCTGCTTGAGAGATCGACTGACCGAGCACATTGGCTAACGGCGAACAGAAGCTCATCGTCGTCATCACCTCTGACGATGAGGCCGAAGCGCTTATCAAGAAGCTGATCGAGCGCGGTTATCCCGCCACGAAGGTGAGCAGCACCGGCGGCTTCCTGCGCCGCGGCAACGCCACCATCTTCTCCGGCGTCGAAGCAGGCGACCTCGAAAACGTGCTCGCCATCATTCGCAAGGAGTGCCAGGCGCGGACGGAGTTCATCCCGGCGCAGGCGCTGCCCTTCCCGGAGAGCATCTACCCCGCGGAGCCGGTGCAGGTGCGCGTCGGCGGCGCGATCGTCTTCGTGCTGCCGGTGGAGCGCTTCGAGAAGACGTAGGATAGCTCTCAGCTGTCGCACTCAGCCCACGGGCAGCATCGGTTAATCCGTTCTTCTATCCGCTGACAACCGTCGTCCGCCTCGCACGGACGGCTGCCCACCCCAGATTCCTTCGCTCAGCTGCGCTGCGGCAGCCGAGCGAACTTGGTCGCTGCTCAGAATGACACAGTACGCGGTGATCTTTGGCGGCAGCCAAGTGCTGAGGGCTGAATGCTACGGAATAAACAGCGGCGCCAGTACCAGCGTGATCGTGCTCAGCAGCTTGATCAGGACGTGCAGCGACGGGCCGGCGGTGTCCTTGAACGGGTCGCCGACGGTATCGCCAACCACAGCGGCCTTGTGCGCCTCGGTGCCCTTGCCCAGCGTCTTGCCGGCGTCTTCGCCCTCGCCCTTGAGGTTGCCGGCTTCGATGTACTTCTTGGCGTTGTCCCAGGCGCCGCCGACGTTGTTGAAGAACGTGGCGAGGAGGATGCCGACGATAGTGCCCACCATGAGCAGTCCGGAGACGGCCAGCCAGCCGGAGGCGCTCTCCAGCGTCTTGCCTTCAAAGATGATGTCGTGGGCGCGAGCGTACCGAAAGATCAGGCCGACGGCGATGGGGGTGCTCACCGCGAGAACGCCCGGCAGGATCATCTCGCGAAGAGCGGCCTTGGCGGTGATATCGACCGCTCGGCCGTAGTCCGGGCGGGAGGTGCCGGCCATGATGCCCGGATCCTCGCGGAACTGGCGGCGGACTTCCTCGATGATGGCGCCGGCCGCGTTGCCGACGGCGCGGATCGTGAACGCGGAGAAGAGGAACACGAGCATGCCGCCGAGCAACGCCCCAGCGAAGACATCGACGTTCGAAAGGTCGATCGGTAGCTGGTGGTTCAGAGGGATGTCCAGGCGCTCCTTGACCTTGTCCAGGTAAGCGCTGAACAGCAGGAACGCAGCCAGGCCGGCGGAGGCCACCGCGTAACCCTTGGTGAGGGCCTTCGTGGTGTTGCCGACGGAGTCGAGGGAGTCCGTGATGTGACGGGCGCTTTCCGGCGCGCCTGACATCTCGGTGATACCGCCGGCGTTGTCCGTGATCGGGCCGAAAGTGTCCATCGAGAGGACATACGCTGCCGACATCAGCATGCCCATCGTGGCGACGGCCGTGCCGAAGATGCCGGTGCTGAACGGCCCAACGGTGCCGATATGGGCGTGAGATCCGAGCGAAAACGATACGACGAGCGCCAGTCCGATCGCGATCACCGTCGCGGCGGTGGTCTCGAGGCCGACGGCGGTGCCGATGATGATGTTCGTCGCGGGGCCTGTGCGGGAAGCGTTAGCGATGTCCTTCACCGGCCTCCACGAGCCCGAAGTGTAGTACTGCGTGATGTAGACGAAGGCGATTCCCGTCGCGATGCCGGTGAGCCCGCAGAAGAAGAACCAGTACCAGCTATCGCCGAGCATAACCTTGGTGGCTATAAACAGCCCGGCAACGGACAGGGCGGAGACGATAAAGAAGCCGTAGTTCAGAGGCATCATCGGGTCTTGCTTGCCGTCCTCCTTCACGAAGAAGGGGACTGACGCCAGGCCGACGATCGTCGAAAGGATGCCAAACGAGCGCAGGATCAGCGGGAAGACCACCCACTGCAGGTCCCCGGTCACGGTGTAGATGGCCACGCCGAGGATCATCGCGCCGATGTTTTCCGCGGACATCGACTCGAAGAGGTCCGCGCCACGGCCGGCGCAGTCGCCGACGTTGTCCCCCACCAGGTCCGCGATCACGGCAGCGTTGCGCGGGTCGTCCTCGGGAATCCCGGCTTCGATCTTGCCAACGAGGTCAGCGCCCACGTCAGCGGCCTTGGTGTAGATTCCGCCGCCGAGCTGAGCGAAGAGCGCGACGAAGCTGGCCCCGAAGCCGAAACCGACGATCAGGAACGGCGCGATCGACTCCGGGTTGCCCAGGACCTTGCTGTAAACGAAGAAGATCCCGGAGACGCCGAGCAGGCTCAGCGCGACGACGAGGAAGCCGGACACCGCGCCGCCGCGCAGGGAGACGGTGATCGCCTCCTTCAGGCTGCGGGTCGCCGCAGAGGCCGTCCGCACGTTGGCCCGGACGGAGATGTACATTCCGATGTAACCGGCGAGTCCGGAGCAGAACGCGCCGAGCAGAAACGCGATCGAAGTGAGGAGGCCTTCCTGCCAGTGACCCACTTCAACCTTGCCGTTGGTCACGTCGCCGTTGGTGAGCACGATGTCCTTGACGCCGCCAGAGATTGCGCCGACCAGCACTCCGATGGCCACAGCGGTCACCAACGCCAGGACCGCGATCGTCAGGTACTGGCGCCGCAAGAACGCCATCGCCCCTTCGAAGATCATCGCGGCGACGTCCTGCATCTCCTTCGTGCCGGTGTCGCGGCGCAGTACGTCCCAGGTCAGATAGATGGCGTAGAGCACGGCGGCGAGGCCGGCGATCGGGATCAGCGGAACAAGCTCCATACTTGGGTGAACCTCCGAAGCGGCAGTCTAGCAGGCGATAAGTTTAAGAACAATCCGCTGACTTACATAAGCAGAGTTACAGACAGTCTCGTTAAACAGCACCCCGCGATCTAGCGGAGGAAGCGCGAGAAGTCAGAGTCGCGGCGCTCCAGGAACGCGTTCTTGCCTTCGTCCGCCTCGCCCGTCTGGTAGAAATCCGGCGCGAACTCGCCCACCCAATCGCGGCGAGGTTGGCGCAGGGGCTGGAACACTTCGCGGAAAGAGGCCTTGAGGATTCGCAAGCATGATGGGCTCTTCTGCATTAGCTCCGCGCACCAGCGATCGACCTCAGCGTTGAGCTCTTCGTGCGGGACGACCGCGTTCACGAGCCCCATCTCGAGCGCTTCCTGTGCCGAGTAGCGGCGGGTCAGCATCCAGATCTCCTTCGCCTTCTTGGCGCCGACGACGTGCGTAAGGTAAGACACCCAGTGTCCCGAGGCGGGGCTGCCGACGCGCGGCCCGACCTGGGCGAAAGTGGCGCGGTCCGAAGCGATGGTGAAGTCGCAGAAGTAAGCCAGATGGTTGCCGCCACCGATCGCGTAGCCATTGACGCGGGCGATCACGGGCTTGAGGAAGTCTTCGATGCCGGCGTGCGGGTCCATCGGGACCTGCTTGCCCTCGCGCTGGACCTTCTGGAGCCAGCGCACGTCGCCGCCGGCGCAGAACGCTCGGTCGCCGGCGCCGGTGATAACCAGCACCCCGACCTGGTTGTCTGCGGCTGCGTCCTGCACGGCGGCGCGCATTTCATCGAGCGTGCGGCCCGTAAAGGAGTTCATCAAGTCGGGGCGGTTGATCGTGAGCCAGGCAGTACCGCGGACTCGATGGTGCTTTTCGTAGAGGATGTCCTGGAACTCGGTCACGCGGATTAGGGTGACGGGTCGAGCGTCAGTGGTCAAGGGAGCGAGCGGAACGGAGGTTTGAGCTGGTGCCCCCGGCGGGATTCGAACCCGCGATCTCCACCTTGAAAGGGTGGCGTCCTAGGCCACTAGACGACGGGGGCTTGCCAATCGATTGTACGGGAGCGGGGAAATGGGCGGCAAACGATGATGGCGATGTTGGTAGCGTCACGCGTTGTGTGTAAATTGGGGCAGGGTACGTCCCTTCCAATTGTT
>DAINDD010000040.1:0-27177 GCA_036732045.1 Chloroflexota bacterium | reverse complement strand
ACCCCACGCTACCGGCCGAAGGGCTGCGCCCCTCTGTACGCCATGCACGGGCACTGTGTGGCCCTCCAGCCGTTCCGGTCGCGCCCCTCTGCAATCCCCGCGCGCAGTCGTACTCCCCTCGCCCGCCGCAGCGGGAGAGGGCCTGGGGTGAGGGCTACTCGGCTGCTCTCGCCCGCAACGCCTCCATCCACTCCGTCACGCGCTTCTCGTAGCCGAGGTCGCCCGGGACGTAGTACGTGCGGCCTGCCACCTTGTCCGGCAGGTGCTGCTGGCCGGAGTAGTGCTCCGGAAAGCTGTGATCGTAAGAGTAGTCGCGGCCGTGTCCCATCTCGCGCATCAGTGGCGTCGGTGCGTTGCGCAGGTGCAGAGGCACCGGCTCGGCCAGCGTCGCCTGCGCGTCCTGCAGTGCCCTCATGTACGCCGAGCCGACGGAGTTCGACTTCGGCGCCGTGGCCAGGTAGAGCGTCGCCTCCGCCAGCGGGAAGAATCCCTCCGGCATCCCGATGAAGTGAACAGCCTGCTGCGCCGCAACAGCCACCTGCAGCGCCTGTGGGTCCGCCAGCCCCACGTCTTCCGAAGCCAGGATCACGAGGCGCCGTGTGATGAACAGCGGGTCCTCGCCGCCCTCCAGCATCCGCGCCAGCCAGTACAGCGCCCCGTCCGGGTCCGATCCGCGCAGCGACTTGATGAACGCCGAGATGATGTCGTAGTGCCAGTCGCCCGCGCGGTCGTAGAGCGCCGCCCGCTTCTGCAGCGCCTCGTCAACGTGCGCCGAGGTCACCACGCGTCGCCCGCTCTTGTCCGGCCGTGCCGTCTGCGCCGCCAATTCGAGCGCGTTCAGGGCGATGCGTGCGTCTCCGCCCGAGATGTTCGCCAGGGCCTTCAGCGTCTCGGCGTCCACGGTGACCTGCATCGAGGCGATGCCGCGCTCTTCGTCGGTCAGCGCGCGCCGCAGCAGCCCCTCGATCTGCTCGGCGGATAGCGGCTCCAAGCGGAACACGCGCGAGCGCGACAGCAGCGGCCCGATCACCTCGAACGAGGGATTCTCCGTCGTCGCGCCGATCAGCGTGATCGTGCCGTCCTCGACGTGAGGGAGGACGACGTCCTGTTGCGACTTGTTGAAGCGGTGGATCTCGTCGATGAAGAGGATCGTGCGCTGGCCGCTTTCGCCCAGCCGCTCCGCCGCCTCGCCCACAACCCGCCGCAGATCTGCCACGCCCGACGACACCGCCGAGACGTTCTCGAAATGCGAGCCCGTCATCGCGGCGATGATCCGCGCCAGCGTCGTCTTGCCCGACCCCGGAGGCCCCCACAGCATCATCGAAGGCACCCGGTCGTCCTCGATCGCCTGCCGCAGCGCGTGCCCGGGCCCGATGATATGCTGCTGCCCCACGAACTCCTCGAGCGTCCGCGGCCGCATCCGCGCCGCCAGGGGTGCGTTCTGCTCGGCCCGAGCCCGCGCCGCCTCCGCGAACATGTTCAGCGGGTTCTTGCGTCCACTCACCTGCCGTGCCATAGCAGTGCGATTATCGCATGGGATGTCGCCGGCCTCGTAGGGACATACCTTTAGGTCTGTCCAAGGGTGGGGGCTGGGGCGAGCGCTACTCCAAGTCCAGCCGAAACGCCTCGTGCGTTCGCTGGAACCCCAGCCGCGCATAGAAGCGATGCGCATCCTTCCGCCGCTTGTTGCTCGTCAGCGCTACCTTGTAGCAGCCGGCCCGCCGCGCCTCCTCAACCGCGTGGCGCATCAGCAGCTCTCCGTAACCCTTCGACCGCAGCTTCGCGAAGACGACGACGTTCTCGATGATCGCGTACGGCGTCCCCCGGTGCGAGACGTTCGGTATCACCGAGAGCGCCGCCGTCCCGACGATCTTCCCGCGCTCCTCGAGCACGAAGATGTGCTGCCCCGGCGTCTCGATGATCTGTCGCAAGACGAGATGATATTCGTACGGCAGGGGCGAGCTCACGTCCTCGCGATCCGGGACGTCCGGCGCCAGTTGCGCCAAAAGCGCGACAAGCTGCGGCAGGTCTGCTTCGGTGGCCTCGCGGATGGCAGGTCGGGCTGGCATGCTTGTTACTTTATCCGATGCCGATGCCTCCTCTCGCCCGCATCGCCTAGGGAGAGGGACCGGGAGTGAGGGCTAGCGGGCCGCGAACACAAACCCGTCCCCATACTCGCGCACCAGTGGCTCGAACTCGGCGATAATCTCCCGCAGCCGGCATCTGGCGTAGTCGCGGCGGATCGTCTCGATCGCCTCGTGGCGCACTTGCTCTGGCACGCGCATCAGGACGGCCGTGTTCAGGATGTGCTTGTCGTCCAGCAGCAGCTCTGGTTGGTGCTTCAGCGCCTGGAGCGAGCCGTCCACCAAGTCCGTGTAGTGGATCACCGCTGTTCTTCCCGCGAGAAGCCGGCATCGTGCAGCGCGCGCGCCGTCTCCACTGCCGGCTGGTAGTGGTGTGGCGGCGCATAGTCCAGTAGCCCCGGCGGGTAGCTCATGATCCAGTTCGCCGTCACCGTCTCCCGCGTCGACACCTTGAGCACTGAGCGGGCCATCGCGCACGACCCGGCGCGCCTCCTTGAGCGCCCGCTGCCAGTCCGGCATAAGCCCAAGAACATTCACTGAGATTCCGCAGTCGAATGCGGTGTCGCGGAACGGCAACTGTTGCCCATCGGCGACCACGAACGTCCCGTCGAGCTTAGCCGCGGCCCGCCGTATCATCTCCGGCCAATAGTCGGCGAGCGTCACCTGGAAGCCGGCCTCCGCCAGCGGCCGCGCGAAGTTGCCCGTGCCGCCGCCGATGTCCAACAGCGAACGCCCGGCCGGTGGCCCCAGCGCTTCGGCAATCGGTGCCAGGACGCTTCGGCTGGCGCCGCGCGTCGCATCGTACTTTTCGCCCACGCATCGTAGTCGATCGCGCCCATTGCCGCAGATTATCCCACGGTCCGCGACTGTTAGACCGTTTATACAGCGCCCCGCCGATCACAACAGCTTTTGTGATGCCCGGCAGCGTAGCCTGTGGAAGCAGACGGCGGGAGTGGTCTGACAGCCCGTACCAGGAACGAGTGATGACAATGCTGAACACCACCGTGCTCAACACCAAGGATCGGCGAATTCGCTCTGATCACGCAGCAGCACAGGGCCAACTCTGCGTGAGCGATAACGTGCTGCTCAGCATTGCGCTCTGGTGGTGCAGAATATCAGACCCGGCTCTCCCGACCTCGCCGGCGAGGTCGGCGTCGTCTTACGCTCCCTCCAGCAAGACCTCCAGTAAACGCGGCCGGGGCCACCACAGAGGCCCGCGAGAACGGGCGCCCCCTGCTCCCGTCGGGCGCAATCGCTTCCAGCTAGACGACTAGCGATAAAGGGCTACGCCTGCTCTTTGATGGTCACGTGCCGCAGCGCCAACGACGCCGGAAGCTTCCGTTCGTCGCGCAGCCACCTGCGCAGCTCCGGCACCGTACTCTCCGGGTCTCGCTTGGCGAGGTTCCTCGCCGCTGAGCTCACCGCCATCCAGACCGGCCGCCGCTTATCAGCCGCCAACGCCGACAGTATCTCGAGGCCGGCGGCGACGTGCTTGCGTGCGTTTGCGGCGACAAACACCATCGCCGCGTTCCAGCGCACAATCTGCTCGTCCGACCGCGCCCACGCTCTCACGTGCTCCATCGTCTCGGCCGGGTACTTCCCCAGCAACGCGTTCCCGACGGCGAACGGCCCGGTGTTGCGCTTGACCTCCTCCGCCGGGTCGCGCACCAGCGTGTCCGCCAGCGCGAGCAATGGCTCGGCCCGCTCAGGATGCTTCCTGTCGCTCGCGCCCATCACCGCGATCGCCACCGCCCGCCGCACGAACTGCGATGGGTCGCGCAGCCAGTCTTCCATCAGCCGGTAGAGTTCGTCGAAATGGTCGCCGAAGACGTCCCCGGTTGCACTACCGGCCCACTCGCGCACCTCCCAGTTGGCATCGGCCGCCAGCACCCGGAACTCCGTGATCGCTTCGGCGGGGTGCCGCCCGTATGACTTTGCGAGCAAGAGCGCGCCGAGCTCTCTCGCTGAATCGCGTTCGTGCCTCGCGAACCACAGCGCGATTCCCGGCAGCGCCTCCGTTTGAGCGCGGGCCAGCGTCTCTTTCACGGCCGCGCGCTCCTCGGCCGCCGGGGCCGTGCCTGCGTGCGACGTCGCCTTCGATTGGAGCGCGCGCACAGCGCCCTCGCGGTCGCCGGAAGCGATCGCATCGCCGAACGCTTCCAGCCAATCGGGGCGTGTGATAGAAGTCACAGGGCTCGCTTCCTCCGCGCCGTATAATACCGCCGCTGCGATGAATACAACCGCGCCGCTCCAGAAGATCGCCGAAGGCCGCGAAGCCGAGATGTTCGCCTGGGGGGACGGCCGCGTCTTGCACCTCTATCGCGGCGACTTTTTCCGTGGGGCGCCGGAGCACCAGGCGCGGCTGCTGAACATCGCGCGGGAGTGCGGGCTCCGCGTGCCTGCGGAGTACGGGCTGGTTGAAGTGGACGGCCGGCCGGGCATCATTCTCGAGAAGCTGGACGGGCCTGACCTGCTGACGGAGCTAGGCGCGAAGCCGTGGCGCCTCTTCCAGGTCGGCGGCATCTGGGGCCGCTTGCACGCCGGGATCAACTCCAGGCAGGCGCCCCCGGACCTGGAGACCACCCGCAGCCGCTACCGCCGCCGCATCGAAAGTTCCCCGCTAGTTCCGGATGAATACCGAGCGCTGTCGCTGGCGCGTCTCGAATCGCTCCCGGACGGGGACCGCCTCAACCACGGCGACTTTCACTCCGCAAACATCATGCGCCACGACGGCGGCTTCGCCAGTATCGACTGGAGCAACGCAACCCGCGGGCCCGCCGAGGCCGACTACATTCGCAGCCATATAATGTGCACCCTCGGCGATCTTCCGCCTGGCTCCCCTTGGCTGATCCGAGCCATGGCCCGCTTCGGACGGCGTCTCCTGCGCATCAGGTACGACCGGGCATACCGCCGCGTCCTTCAGCCCGACCTCGCCGCCGTCAAAGCCTGGCGCCTGCCCGTCCTCGTCGGCCGCCTCACCGAAGACATCGCACCCGAACGCCCCGCCCTGATCCGGCACATCCGCGCCGCTCTCCGTTGACGGCTCTCGCTGTCCATAGACCACCAACTGGCATCGCCGCCGCTTCTCCCGTAACCTGAGATCGTGATATGGCGCACCCGCCGCCTGCTTCCGCCCGGCATCGCGGCGCTCGGTCTACTTCTCGCGGTCCTGTTCGTGGCCTGTGGCGGCGGCTCTTCTCCGTTCGCGACGCCCTCCGTCAGCCCAATGTCGTCCGGCGGCCACAGCCTCACGCCCAGCCCGCCGATCGTATCCCCGACCTCAACGCCCATCGACGCGCTCTATGTCGTCCAGGCCGGCGACACGCTCGGCGCCATCGCGGCCCGGTTCGGTGTCTCACTCGACGTGCTGATGCAGGCGAACGGCATCACCGACCCGGCTTCACTCCAGGTCGGCCAGGTCCTCACTATCCTCGGCGTCAGCGTCACCCCCGCGCCGGCTCCGACGGCAAGCGCCAGCCCAGGCGATACGCCGTCGCCCGTGTCGCTCATCCAGCTTGTCGACAAGCAGCACCCGCTGCCCGCGGACTACGCGCCTCCGAACCTCGTCACTGTTCCCGGCGCCTACGCGGCCCCTGGCTACAACTCGACGATGAGCGCCGAAGCCCTCGGGGCCCTCGAGCGAATGCTGGACGGCGCTAGCGCTGCCGGCTACGACATCCGCGTCGTCTCCGGTTACCGTTCTTACGCCGATCAGCAGTATACCTACGACTACTGGGTCGGCCAGCTCGGCCAGGCCGAGGCTGATCGCGTTAGCGCGAAGCCTGGCTACAGCGAGCACCAGCTCGGCATGACGGCCGACCTCGGCTCAGCGGACTTCGGCTGGGCCCTGATGGACACTTTCGGCGCGACCCCGGACGGCCAGTGGCTTGCCGCCCACGCCGTGGAGTACGGCTTCGTGCTGAGTTATCCGCAGGGCAAAGAAGCCACCACCGGCTACGCCTACGAGCCCTGGCATTTCCGCTACATCGGGACACAGTCAGCCGCGGAATACGCGGCCAGCGGCCTCACGCTAAACCAGTACCTGGCCGCGCAATAGCCACATACACCTGTCTTTCTGAGCGCCGATCACATCCTTCGACACCCAAGGCCCCGCGCGAAGAATCTTGGGCGGGGCAAGTACCCGGATCGAGGCGGCACTACGTTTCGGACGAGTAAAGCGTCACTTTATCTCGAGGTGCATGTACACCACCAACTGCGCGGGTTCATCCGAATACAACCGATCGTTGAACCCCGACAGCCGAAACCCCGTCCGCAAATAAAACTCGATCGACTCCTCATTGTCCGCGCGAGGCTCCACCCACAATGCCCGGTACCCACGCTCTAGCGCCCACGCCGTCGCCGCCTCAACCAGTGCCTTCCCTGCCCCCACCCTCCGCGCCCGGCGATCCACAGCGAGATCAGTGATCTCCGCCGCGTCCGTCCACGCAGGCACCATCACCATCAGCAGTCCGACAGCCACGCCATCCGCCTCCGCCACCAAAAACAGATCCACCTTCGACTCCGCTGCGAGCAGCTTCTCGACGGGGTAATCGTTGTAGACCGCGTCCGTCGCCTCGCGCTCCCGCCATCGCAGCGAGAACGTATGCTCCGGCGCCGCGCCGGCCCGTTCGATCGCCAGGTACCGCCGCGTCGGGTACGTAAGATCAAGCCGTGACAGCGCCGCAAAGTCGCCTTCAACCGCCGCGCGAACGTGGATCGACATCAGAGCGGGAGGTTCTGGGTTCTCGGTATGGGTTCTACTTCGCCGGTTCTCGTTTAGCGCCCCAGGAGTCCCAGTGCGTGACCTCTTCCACCGGCTTGCGCGGCCCCGCCCCGAACTTGCCCTTCGGCCAGCCCAGCGGGATCATCGCCATCGTCTCGACGCCCTCCGGGATGCCCAGCAGCTCCCGCACCTCAGCCTCGTGCGTCTTGTGCAGCGTCGTCAGCGTGGTGCCCAGGCCGAGGGCGCGCGCGGCCAGCATCAGGTTCTGCACAGCGGGGTAGATGTTCGGGCCCGCGCCGGAGGCGCTGGCCATGCTCGTCAGCACCGTCGCGAAGATCAGCACCGGTACGTCCGCGATGTGATTCGCCAGGTGGTCCGCCGAGCGGAAGGTCCGCGCCGCCGCCGGGTTGGCGAGCATCGCTGCGCGGGCCGGGCCGTACGACTTGTTCCAGCCGTCCAGGTACCACTCGCCGATCTTCTTCTTCTTCGCCGGGTCTGTCACGACAACGAATCCCCACGGCTGCAGGTTGCCGCCGCTAGGCGCGCGGGTCGCCGCTTCGAGCACCTTCCAGACCAGCTCCTCGGGCACCGGGTCAGGCTTCAGACGACGCATCGCGCGCAGCGTATAGATCGCTTCGAAGATTTCCATGCTTGCCTCCAACTAGAGCATGGGAGCAACGGAGGATGAGAGCAAGCCCGGCCGCAAAATTCCCAGACCGATTGCCCCTCGCCCGCGCAGCGGGAGAGGGGTCAGGGGTGAGGGCCGCTACGCGCTCGCCGCCGGCGGTGGCGGCGGCGGTGCGCCTTCGGCTGCCAGTGGTATTGCCCGCCGCGCCGGGGGCGTTCCGCCGGCTTCGCTCACGCCGGCCGCGCGCAGGAACATCGAGATCAGATCGATCGGGATCGGGAAGACGACTGTGCTGTTCTTCTCCGAGGCGATCTCGGTCAGCGTCTGCAGGTAGCGCAATTGGAGCGTCGCCGGCTCGGCGGCCATCACCGCACCAGCCTCTGCCAGCCTCCGCGAGGCCTCGAACTCACCTTCGGCGTGGATTACCTTGGCGCGGCGTTCGCGCTCGGCCTGCGCCTGGCGGCTCATCGCGTTGATCATCTCGGCCGGCAGCGAGACATCGCGCACCTCGACGATTGTTACCTTCACGCCCCAGGGCTCGGTCGACTCGTCGATAATTACCTGCAGCTTCTGGTTCAGCTCGTCCCGCTTGCTCAGCAACTCGTCGAGGTCCGACTGGCCGAGCACGCTGCGCAGTGTCGTCTGGGCCACCAACTGCGTCGCCCGGAAGTAGTCCATCACGCGCGTCACGGCCATCTCCGGGTCGATCACGCGGAAGTACACGACGGCGTCCACCTTCACCGTCACGTTGTCGCGGGTGATCACGTCCTGGCGCGGCACGTCCATCGTGATCACGCGCAGGTCGATCTTCACCATCCGCTCGACGAACGGGAGGATGAAGAACAACCCCGGCCCGCGCGCCCCGACGAGACGCCCCAGCCGGAAGATGACGCCTCGTTCGTATTCCTGCACGACCTTGATCGCCAGGAAGAAGAGCGGGATCGCCCAGATGTAACCCAGCCCCGTCAGCGCGCGGGCCAGCCAGTTCGGGCCTGGTATGCGTTGTACTTCGTTGACGTCCGGCGGGCGTTGTGTGGACATAACTTATACTCCTTCCGGCTTGGCTCTGCGCACCTTCAGGCGAAGGCCGCGAATTTCCGTCACCACCACCCGGTCACCCTTCTCGATATCGCCGTCCTCCGCCTCCGCCGTCCAGTTGGCCCCATCCATGAACACGAACCCCTTCGGCGTCAGCGGCGAGCGCGCCACGACGACGCGCCCGACGATAGTCTCCTTGCCCATCCTCGGCGGCATCCGGCGGATCCGCATCATATTCGCGAACCCGAAGAGGAACATCAGCGCGAGCGGCGATGCGACCGCGAAGATCACCCAGGTGTCGATCGTGAAGCCGGAGGGATTTCCGCTGGTCAGCATAAGCCCTCCGAGGACAAGCGCGACTGCGCCTCCTGCCCCCAGGATGCCGTGGCCGGTGAAAAGCTCGGCCCCGAATAACAAGAAGGCGAACAGGATCAACGCCACGCCCGCCCAGTTGAACGGAAGCACCGTCAGCGAGAAGAAGGCCAGGATCAAGCAGATGCCGCCGACAATCCCCGGAACGATCGCGCCCGGGTGGAAGAGTTCAATGAACAGAGCGAGGCCGCCCAGCGCAAGCAGGATGAACGTGATGTTCGGATCGGCGATGATGTCCAGGAACCGCTCAATGAAGTTCATGTCGTTGTAGGCGATCGGGGCCTGCGCCGACTGGATCCGCACCTGCTCACCGCTCTGCAGCGTCACCTGGCTGCCGTCGACGTCCTTCAGCAACGTCGGCAGGTCCGGCGCGACATAGTTGACGATGTTCAAGCCGATCGCGTCGCCCGCGTTCGCCGAGGTGCCGTTGCGCACGGCGTCCTCCGCCCAGTCAGCGTTGCGCCCGCGCAACTGAGCCAGGCCGCGGATCTTAGCGACCGAGTTCTCGATCAGCTTAGCGCGCAGGTCCGAGTTCAGGTTGTTGCCGCTGGCGTCGATCGGCGTCGCCGCTCCGATCACCGTGCTCGGCGCCATCGCCGCGACGTGCGAGGCGAACGTGATGTACGTCCCCGCCGATGCCGCCTGCCCGCCGGACGGCCAGACGTAGACGACCACCGGCACCTTGGCCGCCAGGATGCGCTCGATGATGTTGTCCATCGAACTCAGCAGTCCGCCCGGCGTGTCGAGTCTGATCACGACCGCCGTCGCCTTGTCGGCTTCAGCGGCTGTGATGCCCCGGTCGATGTAGCGGTCCATCACCGGGTTAACCTCGCCGTCCGTGGTGAGGACGTGCACCGCTCCAGGCGCAGTGTCAGGCCCGCCTTTGCAGGAAATCGCCAGAAGCGCGACAAGCACCGCGAAGGCCGCCAGAACGAGTCTGATGCTCGTAATCCTTCGCCTATCGAGCGCGTTACTCATCTATGCTCAGTCGCTACCATCAATTATACGCTCGAAGTGCCCATCGAGGGTCAGCCTCTCAGGCTGACGGGGCAGTGCGCCCCGATTCACGGCGGATTCGAGCACGTAAGCGGATATCCCCTTGACACCAGCATCCGTTTATCCGCTCCTATCCGCTGTGCGACAGACGCACCCCACCCTCGACCCGCGACCCCTGACCCATTACGCTTAACTCATGCCAGAATCCATGCGCTCCAACGGCATGCGGGACATGCTTCCCGCCGATATGGAACGCTTCCGCCGTATCGAGCTTACGTTCCGCGAGGTCTGCCTGGGCTGGGGCTACGAAGAGGTGCGCACTCCAACCATCGAGCACCTGTATCTCTTCACGTCCGCCGGCACCCTCTCCCCGCAGATGCTCGACCGCGTCTACTCCTTTCTCGACTGGGACGGCTGGAGCGGCGAGCGCGTTGTCCTCCGCCCCGACTCGACGATTCCGACCGTCCGCCTTTTCACCGAGCACATGGCCGACCGCGACGCCGCGCGCCTCTTCTACGTGCAGAATGTTCTCCGATTCGAGCAGGGCGACGCCCGGCGCGAGGACTGGCAATGCGGCGTCGAGCTCCTCGGCGATTCGTACCCACGCGGCGACGTCGAGCTCATCCTTCTCGCCCGCGAGACGCTCCAGCGGCTCGGCCTCGCGCCGCGCCTCAAGCTCTCCCACCCCGGCATCGTGCGCGCCCTGCTCGACAAGGCCGGTCTCGGGCTGCCCGACCAACTCGCCTTCTACGATCGAGTCCTCGCCGGCGATCTCGGCCCCCTGGACGAAGTCGAGGCCAGGCTCCCCGGCAGCGCTTCCGTCCGCAGCCTCCTCTCGATAGAGGGCGAGGGCCCCGCGTACATCCAGAACCTGGAGACCGTCCTCAAGCCGGCCGTCCCCGAGATCGCTGTGCCGCTGCGAGAGCTCGCCGCCGTCTCCGCGATGCTGGACGGGATGGGCGTCTCGCACGAGATCTCCCCGCTCCTCGTCCGCAGCTTCGAGTACTACACCGGCCCCGTCTTCCACGTCTTTGTTGGCGACCAGAAAGTCGGCGGCGGCGGGCGGTACGACGGCCTCGTTTCACTCGTCGGGGGGCGCGTCCTCCCGGCCTCCGGCTTCGCCATCGAGATCGATGCCGTCTCACCGCTGCTCGCCACGGTCGCCGAGGAAGCCGCCGCCATCACCATCCGCTGCGAATCGCAGAACGCGGCCGATCTTGCCTGCGCCTTCGCGCTCGCGGTCGCCCTGCGGGAGAGCCAGGCACTCGTCCGCGTCACGACCGGCGGCGCCGCCAGCGGTCGCGAAGTCATCGTCTCCGAGGGCACCTTCCTGCTGTCCCTGAACGGCGGCAAGCCGGAGCGCTTCGCTGGAATCGCTGAAGTCGTCCGCGCGGTTTCAGGATCGTAGCGTGATCAAGCTCGCCCTCCCCACCGGGGACCTCCGCGCCCCCGTCGCCGAGTTGCTCTCGTCGCTCGGACTCCGCGTCGAAGGCTACGGCGAAGGCTCCCGCCAATACCGCCTCGTCGTCGCGGGCCACGACGACATCGGCGTCCGCGTCTTCCGGGAGCGTGACATCCCCATACAGGTCGCCCTCGGCAACTACGACCTCGGAGTCACCAGCCTCGCCTGGGTCACCGAGATGAACGTCCGCTTCCCGCAGCAGCCGCTCATCCCCCTCACTGACCTCCAGATGGGCCGCTCCGCGATTTTCGCCTGTATCTCCTCTCTGGGTCAGGGCCCCAGCCCTGACCTCGCCTCCGTCGCTTCCCTGCCAATCGTCCGCCTCGCCAGCGAATATCCCAACATCGCCGAATCGTTCGCCCGCGCCGCCCGCCTGCCGCGCTATCGCGTCCAGGCCGTCGTCGGTGCCGCCGAAGCCTACCCGCCCGAAGACGCCGACATCGCCATCCTCGCCGCACCCGACGAAGCCGCCATCCGCGCCCACGGTCTCGAACCCGTCCTCCACCTGCTCGACAACTCCGCCTGGGTCATCGCCAACGCTGCCTCCCTTGCCACGAAAGACCTCACCCCCGTCCTCACCCGCATCCACGAGGCAGCCGCCCCCACGTCCAACGGTGCGCTCCACCTCCCACTCCCGATTCCCGCGACCACGGTTCGCCCCTCGCCCGTGCACGGGCGAGGGGCCGGGGGTGATGGACTCCGCCTCGCCGTGCCCGACGGCCACCAGCAGCGCCACGTCCACGAAGCGCTAGCCAAAGCCGGTATCCGCTTCGCCGACTACGAGGAGAAGACCTACGTCCGACGCCCCAACTCCGGAATCGACGGCCTCGAGGTGAAGGTCATCCGCCCGCAGGACATGCCGCAGCTCGTCGCTCTCGGCGAGTTCGATATCGCCATCACCGGCCTTGACTTGCTCAATGAGCACCTTTACGCCTTCCCCTCCAGCCCTGCCTACGCCGCTCTTGACCTCCAGTGCTCGCAGTACAACCTCTCCGCCGTCGTCGATGGCGCGCTGCCGGCCGACAACCTCGCTGAGGCCATGGCCTACTGGCATTCGGCCGGCAAACAGGCGCTGATCATCGCCGCGGAGTTCCCGGCTACCGCTGACCACTACGCGCGCAGCCGCCACTTCTGGCGCTACCGGGTCATTCCCATCGCCGGCGCCTCCGAAGGCTTCGTCCCTGAAG
The DNA here is from genome assembly GCA_036732045.1 of Chloroflexota bacterium. Taxonomy (GTDB): domain Bacteria; phylum Chloroflexota; class Dehalococcoidia; order SM23-28-2; family RBG-16-64-32; genus DATKKM01. The sequence goes on along the minus strand of DAINDD010000040.1, from coordinate 14,687 downwards.
ATGCCGACCTCCTCATTGAAGGCACCGAGACCGGCCGCACCATCGCCGAGAACAACCTCAAGATCCTCGACAACATCTATCGCTCGACCACCTGCCTCATCGCCCGCCGTGACGCCGCGCTAACGGGGCGCCGCCGGAAAGTCTACGAGCACGTCTTCGAGAGGCTACGAACATCGGTCGATTAGGTCCCGCTCATCCTGAGCCTGTCGAAGGACGCCGTCGCCTGGACTGAGCCTGCAGGAATCCCGCCGCATTCCCCTCGCCCGCACGGGAGAGGGATCAGGCATGAGGGCCGCGCGCGGCTCTGATACAATCGTCCCGAGGTGTCTGCAGAACATGCCCCCGTTGGCCATCCACACCGTCATCGCAAAGCAGATGGCGGAGCGGCTCCGATTGCCCGCGCTCGACGAAGAGCGCGGCAACGTCTACCTTGGCTCAACCGCGCCTGACATCCGCGTCATCACCCGCTGGGACCGCCAGCGCACCCACTTCTTCGACATCCACAACTTCGGCGAGCAAAGCTCCGCGCGCGCCTTCATCGAGAGCAATCCCGCGATCACTGACGCCGGGAAACTGACACAGCGGACGCAGGCGTTTCTCGCGGGCTACCTCTCGCACCTCGTCGTGGACGAGGGCTGGATCGGCGCCGTCTACCGGCCGTTCTTCGGCGAGCGCTCGGCACTCGGCGGCACCCTCCGCGCCAACGTCATGGACCGCGCGCTGCAGTTCTCGCTGGACGCGGACATCCGCTCCGACACCGACCTCATGGCCCACGTTCTCGACGCCGTCGCCCGCTGCGATCTCGACCTCGAGATTGGCTTCATTGACCGCGAGTCGCTCGGCCGCTGGCAGGAGATCATCACGGAATACGTCCAAGCGCAGCCAGACTGGGACCGCTTCCGCGAGCGCGCACGCAAGCACTTGGCTGACACGGGAGACTCCACCGAGGCCGGCTTCACCGAACTCTTCGAGTCACTGCCGGATCTCGTCGACGAAGCGATGCGTCACCTCAGCCGCCAGCGCATTGACGACGTAATGCGCGACTCGGTAGACGCGTCTGTAAGAGTTGTGACGGAGTACCTCGCGTGCGCATAGTCCGAGGCGCAGCCGAGGCGAGACAGACGCTGCTCCGTCGTGTTTCCATGGACGAGCCTGACCTGCCGCCGGCCGTGCGCGAGACCGTGCGGCGCGCCTTCGGCGCAGAGCTCGACGCTGCCGCCGTCGTCGACCGCATCCTGCGCGATGTCCGCGAAGAGGGCGACGCCGCCGTCCGCCGCTACAACCAGCAGATCGACGGCGTCACCTACGAAGGCCCGCTCGAAGTCTCCCGCTCCGAGGTCAAGGCGTCGTATTCGCAGGTCGACTCCTCGCTCGTCGATGCGCTGCGCCTCGCCGCCGGCCGCATCCGCGATTACCACGCGCTCCAGATGAAGCACGCCGCCCGCTCCTTCGAGGAAAACGGCCTGGGCCAGCTCGTCCGCCCCATCGAGCGCGTTGGCCTTTATATCCCGGGCAACAAGGTGATCTACCCGTCCACGCTCCTCATGACCGCGCTGCCCGCTCGCGCCGCTGGCGTCGGTGAGCTCGTCATGGTCACACCCGCCCGCGAAGACGGCTCCGTCGCGCCAGTGAAGCTCGTCGCAGCGGACATCGCCGGCGTCGATCGCATCTTCCGCGCGGGCGGCGTCCAGGGCATCGCCGCGCTGGCCTACGGCACGGACAGCGTCCCTCGCGTCGACAAGATCTGCGGCCCTGGCAACATCTTCGTCACCATCGCCAAGCAGCGGCTCTTCGGCCAGGTCGGCATCGACGGCATCTTCGGCCCGTCCGAGACGCTAGTTATCGCCGATGCCTCCGCCGATCCACGGCTCGTCGCCGTCGATATGCTGGCCGGCGCAGAGCATGACGAACTCGCCACCGCCATCCTGCTCACCAACTCTGAGAAGCTAGCCACTGAAGTCAGCGCTATCGTAGACCGCGAAGTCGCCGCGATACCCCGCGCTGACGCTGCGCGCACCAGCCTCGACGCCCGCGGTGGCGCAGTCATTCTTGCCTCTATCGAAGAGGCCGTGCAGCTCGCCAGCGACTTTGCCGCCGAGCACCTTTGCCTGCACGTGGAGAACCCCGAGCACTGGCTCGAGCAGATCCGCAACGCAGGCTGTGTCTTCGCTGGCGAACACTCCGTCGAATCCGTCGGCGACTACACTGCCGGCCCCAGCCACGTCATGCCCACTGGCGGCAGCGCGCGCTTCTCATCCGCCCTCGGCGTCCACGACTTCCTCAAGGTCACCAGCCTCATTCGTCTTGACCCGCAGACCGTCGCCGAGATCGGCCCCGCCGGCGCCGCAATCGCCTACGCCGAAGGCCTCGCCGGCCACGCGCGCGCCATCGAAAGCCGCCTGCCGGAGGACAAGCGATGACGGACCAGCAGGACATCCGCTCCCTCGTCCGCCCGCACCTCCTCCAGATGCCGGGCTACGAGCCCATCGAGCCGATTGACGTCATGGCGAAACGCCTGGGCCTCTCGCCAGACCAGATATCCAAGCTCGACGGCAACGAGAACCCTTACGGCCCCTCGCCCAGGGTGGCCGAGCGTCTCGCCGCCTATCAGCACTATCACATCTATCCCGACCCAGCGCAGCGCGCCGTCCGCGGGGCGATCGGCGAGTACGTCGGCGTCGACTCCGAGCAGATCGTGCTCGGTACCGGCTCCGACGAGATCCTCGACCTGGCTGCCACGCTCTTCCTTTCGCCCGGCGACACGCTCGTCAACTGCCCGCCGACGTTCGGTGTCTACGAGTATCTCGGCGAAGTCTACAATGCCCGCGTCGTCAACGTCCCGCGCAATGAAGACTTCACGCTCGACCTTCCCGCGCTCGAAGACATACTCCGCTCCGGCGCCAAGCTCCTCTACCTAGCCTCGCCCAACAATCCGACCGGCAACCTCTTCCCGCGCGAGCAGCTCCTTCGCATCCTTGAATACCCCGCCGCCGTCATCGTCGATGAAGCTTACGCCGAGTTTTCCGGCCAGTCGGCTGTCGATCTCGTCGGCCAGGGCGGTAACCTCATCGTCGCCCGCACGTTCAGCAAGTGGGCAGGCCTCGCCGGACTGCGCGCCGGCTATGCCGTGATCCCGCCGGAGCTGGTGGAGACCGTCTGGAAGGTGAAAGTGCCATACAACCTCAGCGTCGCCTCCGAGCAAGCGATTCTCGCCTCGCTGGAGGACAAGCAAACGCTGCTCGATAACGTCCGCCGCATCGTCGAGGAGCGCGACCGCATGTTCCAGCGCCTCGAAAAGCTGCCGTTCCTGCGACCGTATCCCTCGGCCGGCAACTATATCTTGTGCGAGGTGCGCGGCGTCTCGGCCCGCGACGTGCGAGACAACCTCCGCCGGCGCGGCATCCTCATCCGCTACTTCGAAACGCCCGGCCTGCGCAACTGCGTCCGCATCAGCGTCGGCAAGCCGCATGACACCGACCGCGTCATCGAGGCCATGCAGGAGATCGGGGCCGGCTTTGGGAAGTAAGCGCACCGCAGAGATCGTCCGCAAGACCCGCGAGACCGACATCACGCTCAAACTCGACCTCGACGGCAGCGGCCAGTACGAGGTCTCGACGGGCATCGGCATGCTCGACCACCTGCTAGAATCGCTCGCCCGGCACGCGCTCTTCGACCTGCGCCTCCAGGCAAAAGGCGACATCGATCGCGACACCCATCACTTGCTTGAGGACTTGGGACTGGTGCTCGGCCAGGCGCTCAACCAAGCCCTTGGTGACCGTCGCGGCATAACCCGCTTCGCCGACGCGACGATCGCTATGGACGAATCGCTAGCCACTGTGGTTATCGACCTCGGCGGCCGTCCCTACGCGGCCACCGACGTCCCGTTCATCCGCGACCTCGTCGGCGAGTTGCCGACCGAGAACATCGCACACCTGCTCGAATCGTTCGCCCAGGAGGGCCGCCTTAACCTGCACGTGCGAGTATCCTCCGGCGACAACGACCACCACATCGCCGAGGCGGTCTTCAAAGGCCTCGCCCGCTGCCTACGCACGGCGGTTGCGATCGACCCGCGCGCATCCGGCGCGATCCCCAGCACGAAAGACGTGCTGTAGTGGCCGACCTCGAAGCCTCCCGCCGTATGCGCGATCCGCGCATCCTGCCCAAGCACTGGATGATGATGGCCGCCTGCGGGATGATCTACGAAGACGGAAAGCTGCTGCTGGTTCGCGACCTCCAGGGGTTTTGGGCGGGCGTCGGCGGCTGGATCGAGCCCGGTGAGTCGCCGGAAGAAGCGATCGTCCGCGAAGTGAGCGAAGAGATCGGCGTCGAATCGGAAGTAATCGCGCACTACCGGCCGTTCATCGCCTGGAACGTGACGATCGACGAGCCGCCGATCAGCTTCCTGCTCTTCCCGCACGCGCTCCGACTAAAGTCGCTCGAGGTGAAGCCGGACCCGGCCGAGGTGACTGGTGTCGCGTGGGTGACGCCGGACGAGCTGAAGACGTACGAGATGACGCCGCAAGTTGGTTCGCTGTTCGGCGAGCGTCTCGCGGAGTGGCTCGCCGCGTTCGACCCAGTTCCGTAAGGCGGCCAATTTTTCTGAGCAGCGAGTCACCCTCTCAAAACCAGATCGCATCTGTGGTTCATCTGGCGCATCTGTGGCCAATCCAAAAAATCTGCGCCCAATCTGCGCCAATCTGCGGCTCATCTCGCGTCTTCTGCGGTTAAGAACCCTCCGCGACCTCCACCCGGAACTCCTCGATCACCGGGTTCGCCAGCAGCTTGCGGCACATCTCCGTCACCGCTTCCTCCGCCTTCGTCTTGGTCGGGGCGTCCACCCGTATCTCCATATACTTCCCCGTCCGCACGGATTCCACCGCCGCAAAGCCGAGAGAGTGCAGCCCGCCCTTGATCGTCAGTCCCTGCGGGTCGTTCACCGTCGTCTTCAGCGTCACATACACTTTCGCGAGAAACATTCATTCTCCCATTCAATCCGCGTCATATCCGCGTAAATCCGCGGCCCATTCACGCCTTGGGATATCCCGCGTCGGCCTTGTTCTTCTCGATCTGCTGCATGTGATCCATCCCGTGCAGCCGCTGGAAGGCGATCCACTGCAGCACATCCAGCTGCCCGAAGGCAGGGTGCGGGAACTGCTTGCCGAGATGCGCGTTGCCCTCCAGCGAGCGGGTCAGCCCTGCGATCTCCCCGAAGATGGCGACCGTCTGCGCGCTCAGCTCCGGCACCGACGCCGTCACCGTTGGCTTATCGGCCGGCTCCGTGAGGCTGCCGGGGTCCTTGCCCTGCGTTATCCTCTCGATCTGAGTGTTCACGCTGGCGGTCGCCTGGAGGAAGTGGGTGACAACCTGTTTTGTGCTCCACTCACCCGTCGGCGCGAACTCGGCCTGCTTCTCGCTGACGCCGTCCAGGCAGCGCTTCCAGTCCTCGCCGGTGCGCTCCATCAGCGATGCCAGCGAGTCGATGCCCTTGTTCGCCTGGTAAGCGCAGTACTCCACCGCCTTCTTGATCAGCTCCGGCTGTCGTAGCGGGGTCATATCTCCAACGGTCTCTACCATCGCCTTCTCCTATTCCAGGCCGAAGCCCTCGACGTGCCACTTCAGCGGCCGCACGTGCACCGCGACCACATCCATGTCCGCCGTGTCGTTGCTGTACGCGCGGCCTGCCGTCTCGCCAAGATAGCGCATCGCCACACGCTCCCGCCAGACGTTGTCCAGCGGCCCGCCCACTCGGGCGGCCCCTTCGACGGTCACCTGCCGGTACGGCATCTCGCCCGAGAAGATGCTCAGCGCCGCGAACCCTTCGTGCGCGATGTTCTTCATCTTCTGCGTGTCCCGGAAGCAGTTGATCGTGAACTCGCGCCCGTCGTACTCGTACCAGACCGGCGCCACATGCGGCCGCCCATCCGCCCGCACCGTCGCCAGCGCCGCCACGTGCGCCCCCCGCAAGAACTCCTCCACCCCGGGCTCGAGGACGGGCATTGCTACGGCAGGACCAGCGTGCGTCCGGTAATCCGCTCGAACGCCTCGCGGTACTTCTCCGCCGTCTTCTCCACCACCTCCGGCGGCAGCTCCGGCCCCGGCGGTGTCTTGTCCCAGCCCCGCTGGCTCAGGTAATCGCGCACGTACTGCTTATCGAAGCTCGGCGGCGACTGGCCGACAACGTACTGGTCCTCGGGCCAAAAGCGGCTCGAGTCCGGGGTCAGAGCCTCGTCGATCAGGATCACCTCATCGTCCAGGATGCCGAACTCGAACTTCGTGTCCGCGATGATGATCCCCCGCTCGCGAGCGTAGTCTCGCCCGAAGCGGTACACCGCCAGCGCTCGCACCCGCATCGCGTTCGCTGCCTGGTCACCGGCCAGCTCCTTCACGTCGCGGTAGGTGATTGGCATGTCGTGGCCCTCGGACGCCTTCGTCGTCGGCGTGAAGATCGGATCGTGCAGCTCCTGGCTCTCCTCCAGCCCCTCCGGCAGCTTGATCCCAGACACGGCGCCCGCCTTCTGGTAGTCGGCCCAGCCGGAGCCCGTGATGTAGCCCCGCACCACGCACTCCACGTCGATCCGCTCCGCCTTCCGCACGACCATCGACCGCCCGATCATCTCCCGCGGCAGCTCCACCGGCACCTCCGGCACCCGCGTCGACTCCACAACCCGGATGAAGTGGTTCGGCACGATATCGCCCGTCTTCTCGAACCAGAACGCCGACATCTGCGTCAGCACCGCGCCCTTGTCCGGGATAGCCGTCGGCAGCACCACATCAAACGCCGAAAGCCGGTCCGTCGCCACGATAAGCAGCTTGTCCCCAAGATCGTAGACATCCCGCACCTTCCCCCGCGCCAGCAGCGGGAGGTCAAGGGATGTTTCGGACAGAATAGGCATGCTCGCTCTTAGGCGTTTGATTTCCCCGTTCACCTGCCGCATCTTCTCGAAGTCCAGTCGGCGCGCGATCCGTCCCTCGTTAATCAACCAAGTTGCGGCCTCACTTCGGCTCCAGCCCTTAGCTTCGACTAGCAGATCAAGATCGTTCAAAGCATCTCCAGCGGGAGCAATCACTAGGGAGGGCGTTGTTCTCGTGGCGGTGGCTTCGACGTCGTACTCGTTTGGATAGTATCGACCATCCACCTTCTTCAAGCCTGGAAGCCGCCCCTCTCGGAACTCCTTGGCTGCCGTGCTCGCGAGCGATTGAATAGGATCTTTCGAATTACTTGAGCTCCTCCCCTCTTGAAGTGCCCATCTTGCGTACTCGTCGTCCCGTAGGCCGGGTCGCTCCGTAACCAATTGCGGGAAAATCTTCTTGAACCCTTTGCTGGGCGTGGTCATTACTTTACCTCCTGTCCTAAGCAGTCCTACAGACCTAGTAGACCTCAGGACAATAGGTTTGTCAAGTCACAACCCCAATCTCCCAAAACTCTCGTCGACATAACGCAAGTACCACCCCACGTCGAACAGCCCCTCCAGCTCCGCGCGCGACAGCTTCGACGTCACCCGCTCGTCCGCCGCCAGGAAATCGATGTACGGCTTCCGCGCCTCCCAAGACTTCATCGCGTTCCCCTGCACGATCTTGTACGCCTCCTGCCGGTTCATCCCTTTGTCGATCAACGCCAGCAACACTCGCTGGCTGAACGGCAGTCCGTAGCTCAGCGCCATGTTCTCCAGCATCCGCTGCGGGTACACGGTCATCCCCCGCACGATGTACGTCATCAGGTCCAGCATGTAGTCCAGCACGATGCAGGCGTCCGGCAGGATCACCCGCTCCGCCGACGAGTGCGAGATGTCCCGCTCGTGCCAGAGCGCGATGTCCTCCATCGCTGTGACGTTGTAGCCCCGCAGCAGCCGCGCCAGCCCCGAGATGCGCTCGCACTTCTCCGGGTTGCGTTTGTGTGGCATCGACGACGAGCCTGTCTGCCCCGCCTCGAACGGCTCTTCGACCTCCAGCACCTCCGTCCGCTGCAGGTGCCGGATCTCCGTCGCGAAGCGGTCCAGCGACGATGCGATGATCGCCAGTGTCGAGATGAAGTAAGCGTGCCGGTCGCGGTGCACCACCTGCGTGGAGATCGCCTCGACCAGCAGGCCGAGCTTCCCGCAGACCTCGTCCTCCAGGTCCGGTGGGACGGTTGCGTGCGAGCCCACTGGCCCGGAGATCTTGCCGACTGCCACCTGCTCCTTCGCGCTGACGAGCCGGTGCGAGTGGCGGCGCATCTCGTCGTACCAGCTCGCCAGCTTCAGCCCGAACGAGATCGGTTCGGCGTGGACGCCGTGGCTGCGGCCCATCGTCGGCGTCATCTTGTGCTCCCGCGCCCGCACAGCAATCGCGTCCAGCAGCTTCTGCACGCCCGCCTGCAACAGCTCTCCGGCCTGCACCATTCGCAGTGCTAGCGCCGTGTCCTCGACGTCGTGCGAGGTCAGTCCCAGGTGCACGAATCGCGACTCGTCGCCTAACGAATCAGCCACCGAGCGCAGCCAGGCGTTCAGGTCGTGGTGCATCTCGCGCTCGTATTCGGCCCACCTGGCCATGTCGTAAGAAGCGCCGCGGATCTTGGCCATCGCCTCTGCCGGGATCACGCCGCGCTGGGCCCATGCCTCGCAGACGGCGATCTCCACCCTCAGCCAGGAGTCGGCCTTGTTCTTCTCCGACCAGACCGCGCCCATCTCCGGCCGCGTGTACCGTTCGATCACGGCCTCCCACCTGTGCGCATAGGAGTCAAATCGCCGCGTTCGGGCGTCGTGGCCCGTATCTGACGCTGCGGAACAAGGGAGCATTCAAACAAGGGGGCACCAGTTACGAAGTGCTGCTCCCATGCTCTCTTGCTCAGGGGGGCCTGTGGGGAATCGGGGCCGCCTCACGCCGCTAATCTTAGGCGAATACTCGGCGACGTGGTAGGACGCCAATCCGAGGCGAATCTCCGTCCCATCTGCGCGTCATCTGCGCCCATCTCGCGTAATCTGCGGTTCCGCTAGCGCCAATCCTCGCGCGGCGGCGAAAAGACTTCCACCACCCGGCACTTTTCGATGCCCGTCGCCTCGTGTGGCACTCCGCCCGGGATCATCCAGGCATCGCCCCGTTCCAACTCGAACGTCTCGTCCCCGATCTCGAAGCGCAGCCGTCCCGATATCAGCGTCCCCGTCTGCTCGTGCGGATGCGAGTGCATCGAAACGACTGCCCCCGCCTCAATGTCCACCTCCACCAGCATCGCCCGCTCGCCGTCCGTGAGTATCTGTAGGACGACACCCGGCGCTCTGTCCATGCTCTTCGCTGCGCCCTTCCGCACAATCGGCGACTTGCTCATCGCGTCAGATTCAGCTCGAGGAACGGCGTGTTCGTCGGCACCGCGTCGTGGTTGTGCGGCGTCACCAGCGTCCCGTGGTTCCGCTCCTCGCCCGCGATCACCGCCGGGTTGCTGTACAGCGCCTCGATCACCGACGCGTCCGCCGCCTCGTATATCGTGACCAGCAGCCCGCCCTCGCCCGAGTCCGCTTCCCGCGAGTGAAACGAAGTGATCCGCGTCAGGCCGAGCGCCTTGAGCGCCGGCGCCCCCATCTCGAAGCCGCTTTTGACGTTCGCCAGGAACGCCTCCGTCTGCCCCGGCAGAATCCGCGCCACGTGCACAAACTTGGCCATGCGCCACCTCCTTGCGACGAGAGGTTAGCACAGCCGCAAATCTCGCTTCCCACGTTCGGGGGTCGGGCTCTCCTTCTTCCGCGGATGAGACAGGCTCCAGCTCGGCGCCAGGTGCTCACGGGATGTAGCTGACCGGCTTGTCAAAGCAGAAGTGGTCTATGAGATCGAGAAGCTTCTGCGGGACAGCAGCCGTCCCGTCTGGGCGCAACGGTCGTTGCGAGACTTCTGGATACTCACGGTTGGCCTGCTCGTCGGTTAGGGCGCCCCAGGCGGTCGCGCAGGCCCAGGCATTGTCTTCGGACAGCGTTGGCGTCACCGTCGGTCCCAAGGTCGAGTCAGATGTCGGCGTCGACGTTGTCGCGCTACCGCTACCGCACAACAATTGGGCGGCCAAGCCACGCAAACAGTGAGCCTTGAAGTGACTCAAGACATTCTTCAGGAATGGCAATTGAATGGCTTAATCGGCCATGAGCGAATTACCCCCGTCATCGCCACCCCCAGGGGCCGGGCTCAATTCACAACCTTCCATTTGATTCGTACAAACTAACTGAACCGCGCGGACGCGAGATGATGGCTCTTTTGAAAGAGCTTCAAACTAGCGTTTTCATGACGCTACTGATTCCGAGTACAGCAGATTCTCAGCGCAGACCAATAGTCCGCGCCCAATCCGCGCCAATCCGCGCCAATCCGCGGCTAAAATCCGCCCCTATTGCTCCACCCACATCCGCGACCCGTCCGTCGTCACCCGCACGTCGCCGCCCTGGTCCGTCCGCAGCACCATATCGCCCGACAGCCTGTCCAGCACCGCCTGCGTCGGATGGCCGAAGTGGTTCGATGCCCCAACCTCGATCACATCGATCGAAGGCTGCACCCGCGCCAGGAACTCCGGCGAGCTAGACGTGTTCGAGCCGTGATGCCCAACCTTGAGCACCGTCGCCTGCAAGTCCGTCCCCGAGCGGATCAGGGCGTCTTCGCCCGCCTTGTCCAGGTCGCCGGTCAGCAGGAACGACGTGTCGCCCATCGACAGCCGCAGCACCGTCGAGGCTGTGTTCAACTGTTCGGCCGCCAGCAGCGGGTCGCCCTGGTCAGGCGCTAGCACCTGCAAGAGCGCGCCGTCACCCAGGTCGATGGACTGGCCGCGGTCCGCCGTCGTCACCGGCACGCCAGAGTCGTGGAGCGCCACCTCCCACTCGTTGTAGAGAACCGTCCCGCCCGGCTTGGGGTTGTCGAGCACGGCGCCCACCCGGTAGCGGTCGAGCACTGTCAGCAGCCCCGACAGGTGGTCGGCCTGCGGGTGGGTCAGCACCACGAGGTCGATACGGCGGCTGTCGAATGGCAGGTTCCGCGAGAGCGCCTGCGTGATCGGCTGCGAGCCCGGCCCGCCATCGACCAGCACACGCTGTCCTTCTGGCCCCTGGATCAAGATCGCGTCCCCCTGCCCGACGTCGAGGAAGGTCACGCTCAGCCGCCCGCTCTCCGGCCGCGCAAGCAACAGCCACCCGAAGACGCCCGCCAGCACGATCAGCAGCGCGATGCCGCCCGCCGGTAACAGCACGCGCCGTCGCGCCGGCCTGGGTACGGGCGGCGGCTCGACCAGCGGCGCCGGCCGCGACATTAGCCACCATGTCCCGGCCAGCAGCAGCGCGTACCAGGCCACGGCGTACCAGACGGTGATCCCATGCAGAGTCAGCGACGCCCCCGGCACCCGCGCGAACAGCCGGATCGCCGCGATCATGTATTCCGCCGGCGGCCAGGCGATCCAGGCCCACAGTCCGGCCAGCCCCGGCGCGGCGACGTCGAGTCCCGCAGCGACGCCCGACGTCACGCCGACGAGAAGAAACGCTGGCACGACGAAGAGATTCGCGACCGGTGCCGCCAGCGAGATCTGCCCGAAGTTCACCGCCGTGATCGGCAGCGTGAAGGCGATCGCCGCCAGCGTCACCGACATCATCTCGATCACCGGGCGCGTCAGCGGGAACGTGCCGATGGCCGGTTGCCGGTTCGCCACCGCTACCATGCGCTCGCCCAGCGGCCCGGTCAGCGTCGTGATCCCAAACGTCGCCGCGAAGCTCAGCTGGAACGAGACGTCGTTCACCACTCGCGGATCGACCGCCGTCATCGCCGCGGCGGCCAGCAGCAGCGCGAACGACGCCGTATGTTGCCGCCCCGTGATCACCGAAAGCACGTAGACGCCGCCCATTAGCGCCGCGCGAATGACCGACGGCTGCGCCCCGACCAGCAGCGTGTACCCGGCGATCGCTGCCAGGCTCGCCCAGGCCGCTGGCCGCCGCCCGATCAGCCAGGCCAGCGCCGCAATCACCATCGCCGCCACGATCGTCACATTCTGCCCCGATACAGCCACCAGGTGGCTTGTCCCCGTCGCGTTCATGTCGTCCATCAGCCCGCTCGGGATGCCGGAGCGCTCACCGTAGAGGATGCCCGCCGCCAGCGATGAGTGCGGCTCCGGCAGCACGTCCGACAGCGCCCGCGACAGCCGCGCCCGCACGTCGATCATCGCCGAGCGCAACGCGTTGCCGTTGCTGTGGCTCAGCACATGCGCCTTGGGGAAGCTCACGATCGAGGAGATGCCGCGGCTCGCCAGGTAGTCGCGGTAATTGAAGTCCGGGAACGCCGGAGGCGTCTGCAGCTTTCCGGTGACCTCCAGCTCGTCGCCGTACTCGTAACGCGGCGCCAGCGGCCCCTGCATCAGCACCTTCCCCGACGCCGCCTGCCACTGACCGTTCTCGAACACCTCCTGCACGTCCAGACGGTAGAGTGTCGTCGTCTCGCGCTCCTGCGGCTCGTCGCTCACCACCCCGCGCATCTGCACTGGCGCCCCGTCGTTCAGCCGCTCGAGGCTCAGGTCCGCCGCCGAAACCGAGTCGTACCGCAACCCCGCGAGGAAGACCGCCCCCACGCCAACCCCGATGACTGCGAGCGTGGTGAGGGTATTTCGTAGGGGCCGAGCTTCAGCTCGGCTAGACGGGGTGGGGTTGGCGCGCGCGCCGCGGGGCGTCGTCCGCACCGCGAAAGTCGCCGCCGCCAGCAACCCCGCCGCCGCCGCTAACGCCGCCCAATCGCCGTCCGTGAACGCCGCCGTCGCCATCCCCAGCAGCCAGGCCAGGGCCAGGAACGCCGCCGCCATTAGTTGACGGTGATCATCGCGGAGATGCTCTGAAACATCGACGCCGTCACGAGCTTCCGCAGCACCAGGTCCTCCACCTGCGTGAACGGCCCGTCTGTCGTCCGCGACTGGATGATCTTGCCGGCGTGCACCGCGCCGATCCCCGGTAACGCCTCCAGCTGCGCCTCAGTCGCCGTGTTCAGGTCGACCAGCGGGCCCGGCGATTGCGCCGCTCCGGCGACCGCCGCAGCCGTTTGCTGCCCCTTCTGCGGCACGATGATCTCGTCCTCGTCCTGCGCGCGCTTCGACAGGTTCACCGCTGTCAGGTCAGCCTCCGCCGTCGCACCGCCCGCCGCCGCCAGCCCATCGATCCACCGCGAGCCATCGGCCAGAGGGTAGACGCCCGGGTTCTGAACAGCGCCCGTCACGTACACGCTGACGTTCCCCGGCGCCAGCTGTCCCGACTGTATCGTCAGCGCGCCCGGACTCTCGAGCCGCTTCCCCAGCAGCACCCCGATCCCGACGAGCAGCGGAATCGCCAGCACAGCCACGACCAGCCAGCGATACCGTTCGAGCGCATCCAACAAGGGCGGGGACCTCCCGGAAAAAAGTGAGTGAAACATATCCACATCTGTGGATAACCGTCAAGGGGTCGACGCTTGTCATTCGAGTCTGGCGGCGAATGCCACGACTCGCCCCACACACAGACCACCGCCACTTCGCCTTACGCGCATTTGGTAAGCTGACCAAGAAGGAAATTCGCTGAACATAATGTGCTGTCTCTGGAGACGAAATTGACTTTGTAATCGGTCAACTGCTAGAGACCATCTTCGCCGTTCAGATATAAATCAAGCTCGCATTGACGTCTAATTCCGGAAATACTCAGTAATCCTAAAAACACGAAATTACCAAACGAACTCCCAGTTTTGACCACTTTCCTCCACCTCCCACCTCTCGCCTCGCTTGGCGGCTGAATCGCTGTCACACCTAGCACCTACACCTGGCACCTCCGCCCCCTCGCCCCACCCGCAGGCTCTCCGCTATCATTGGCGGAGATGGCCATCACCAAGGAGATGCGTTTCGCATTCGATGAGAAGGGACTCAAGGTCTTCGCGCCAACCCTCGTCGGCCAGTCCATCTCCTACTGGGACAACGACCGCCAGCTCAAGCACGGCGTCGTCACCGCCGCCGATCTCGCCCGCGACCACTACGGCAACCCCTTCATCGAGGTCACGATCGACGAGCGCACCAGTGGCAGCGACCACGGCGTCGTCGTCCCGGAGACCGGGGCCGTCGGCGAGAAGCTTTAGCGCACTGTCGCGATTATCCCGAGCACGATCGCCAGCACCAGCACCACCGCGATCGCCGTGATGACCCACTCCGGCATCGGACCGCTGTGCTTCGGCGCGTCCCAGCCGGCATAGCCCGCCTGCTCAGTGAGATCGTAGTCTGGATCGTCGTCGTCGGGGACGTAGCTGTCATCATCGGCGTCTGCGTCATCTTTGGTTTCGTAGTAACCGTCCGGCGCGTCTTCTGCGTCCTCCGGGTTGTTCCAGTCCGGGAAGTTGGTGAACTTTCCCTCCGGATCGGTGAGCGGATCTCCAGCCCAGCCGCCGAGGACGTCTTTCTCTTCCTTCCGCCGCTCGAACATGGTTACAGCTTAACAGGCGTGGCTACGCTGGAGATGAGGCGCTCGGAGTGACATAAGTCATAGCGCTTTCGTTGACAACCGCCGATATTCATGCTAGAAATCGATATAACTTAGTCTCTGCTAAGCAACCGTTCGAGGAGGGCGAAGCATGGCTATCGACCAGGACACGCTTCAGAAGCTACGAACCGAATCGGCCGAACCCGCGCAGCCGCTTGACCTGAGTTGGCTGGTCAAGGACGAGGGCCATCCCTGGGGCATGCGAGCCAAGCCCGGCAAGCG
>DAINDD010000039.1:0-27756 GCA_036732045.1 Chloroflexota bacterium | reverse complement strand
TCGCCGCCTTACGGCGAAGGTGGACGCGCCCGCCCTCTTCCTCCTTCACATCCCGTATGATTTAGGCCCGAAGTCATACGCACCGGAGGAGCCGCATGGACTACGCCCCCATCGAGAAACCCGCCTACGACGCTTTCGAGGTCAAGCCCAACCTCTGGGACTACGCCGCAGCCCGCCGCGAGATCACCTGGGAGAAGATCCGCAAGGAGATCGACGGCCTGCCCGGTGGCGCGCTCAATATGGCGTACGAATGTCTTGACCGGCACCTCAAGACAGCGCGGCGCGCGAAGGTCGCCATGCTATGGGAAGGCAAGAACGGCGAGCAGGAGACTTACACCTTCGAGGGCATGGTGAAGGGCGCGAACAAGGTGGCCAACGGCCTCCGCACGCTAGGAGTAAAGAAGGGAGACCGCGTCTTCGTTTTCCTGGAGCGCATCCCGGAGTGCTACTTCACCGTCTTCGGCGCGCTCAAGCTCGGCGCGGTAATTGGGCCGCTCTTCTCCGCCTTCGGGCCCGACGCCGTCAAGGACCGCCTCGCCGACAGCGGGGCTAAGGTGCTCGTCACCAGTCCCGAGCTCTGGGCCAAGGTGAAGGAGATCCGTACCGGCCTGCCGGCCCTCGAAACCGTTGTCCTCGTGACTCGTCGCGCGGAGGCTGAGCCCGGCGACGGCGTCGTGCTCTGGGACGAGGCGATCGCCGGCCAGTCCGACGAATTCCAAACCGTGCGCACCGAACCCGAGGACTACTCGGTGATGCACTACACCTCCGGCACGACCGGCAAGCCAAAGGGGGCCGTGCACGTCCACAACGCGATCATCGGCCAGTACGCCACCGGCAAGTATGTGCTCGACATCCACGACGACGACGTCTACTGGTGCACCGCTGACCCCGGCTGGGTGACCGGCACCTCGTACGGCATGTTCGCCCCGTGGAGCAACGGCGCGACCAGCCTCGTCTACGAAGGCGGGTTCAGTGCCGGCCACTGGTACGGCCTTATCCAGAAATACAAAGTCACCGTCTGGTACAGCGCGCCGACGGCGATTCGGATGCTGATGAAGGCCGGCGACGAGGTCCCGAAGAAGTACGACCTCTCGAGCCTGCGCTACACGATGTCCGTCGGCGAGCCGCTGAACCCCGAGGCCGTCGTCTGGAGCGACAAGGTGCTCGGCCTGCCCTTCCACGACAACTGGTGGCAGACCGAGACCGGCGCCATCATGTTCGCCAACTATCCGATCATGGAGATCCGTCCCGGCAGTATGGGCCGCCCGTTCCCCGGTATCGAGCCCGCTATCATCGACGACGACGGCAACGAGCTCCCGCCCGGCGAGGAGGGCAACCTGGTGGTCAGGCCCGGCTGGCCTTCAATGTTCCGCACCTACTGGCGCCGCGAGGAGATGTACGACTCCAAGTTCATCAACGGCTGGTACATCACCGGCGACCGCGCCCGCAGGGACGCCGACGGCTACTTCTGGTTCGTCGGGCGCGCGGACGACGTCATCAACACGGCCGGTCACCTCGTCGGCCCGTTCGAGGTGGAGAGCGCCCTGATCGAGCACCCCGCCGTGGCGGAGGCCGGCGTCATCGGCAAGCCGGACCCCGTCGCGATGGAAGTGGTGAAGGCGTTCGTCGCCCTCAAGGACGGCTACGAGCCCACCGAAAAGCTGCGCCGGGAGCTGCTGCAGTTCTGCCGCAAGAAGCTCGGCGCAGGCGTCGCCCCCCGCGAGATCGAGTTCATCGCCAGCCTCCCAAAGACACGCTCTGGCAAGATCATGCGCCGCCTGCTAAAAGCGCGTGAGCTGGGCCTGCCGGAGGGCGACACAAGCACGCTGGAGGATTGAGCGTCGATCTCCCGCCCGAAGTCGCGCCCCTCATCGACGCTCTCCTCGCCGGGTTTCGCGATGCGCTCGGCGACAACATCGTAGGCGTCTACCTGCGCGGGTCGCTCGCCCTCGGCGGCTTCGATCCGGCAACAAGCGACGTTGACCTGCTCGTCGTGACGGAGCGGCAGGTGTCCGAGGCGGAGTGCGGGGCGCTTGCGGCGCTCCACGGCCGCATTCCCCCGACTCACGCGGACGTGTCCGGTCGCCGCTACGAGGTGTCGTACATCGACAAGGCGGCGATCAAGCGCTTCCGCCCGGACGAGCGCTGTCACCCACGCTCGGGCGACGATGCGCCGTTCGAGTGGTACGAACACCGGCAGAACTGGATGCTGGAGCGCTGGGCCGTCCGCGAGCACGGCGTCATACTTGTCGGCCCCGACCCCAAGACACTCATCGATCCGATAACCCCCGAGGAGATCCGCGAGGCGGTCGCCAGCGAGCTCCGCATTCGCGTCGACGACTGGGCATCCGGAGAACCCACCCCGGTCTGGCTCCTCCATCGCGGCGCGCAGGTCTTCGAGGTCGAGACTGTCTGCCGCGCGCTCCACACCCTGTCGACCGCTGAGCTCCGCACGAAAGCCGAGGCGGTCGCCTGGGCGAAGCAGACCCTGCCGGCCGAGTGGCAGCCGCTCATCGCCTGGTCACAGAACTGTCGCGGCGACCTCACCCGCGACACGACACGAATCGAGGAGTTGCGTGCATTCGCTCGCTGGGGAGCCGCACAGGTCGGTTCCGGATAGCGCCCGCTTCGGTTAGGATACGGACGGAATGCGCACCGCTGCCCGCGTCGATCTTGTCTCGAGCATCGTCGTCGCCGCCTTCGGCGCGTTCATGTTCGTCTTCGGGCTGTGGGCGATCATCGCGCCCGTCTCCAGGCGTTCGTCGCCCTCAAGGACGGCTACGAGCCCACCGAGAAGCTGCGCCGAGAGCTGCTCCAGTTCTCCTGTTGGAGGACTAGCGGATGGCTAAGACGTTGTGGCGTCCTCGGCGAGATGCGCGAATGTCTTTAGGCGAAACTCAAGCACATCCCGGCTCAACAGGCCCGACGACCCGAGCACATCGAGTGGCAACCGTTTGCCCGGGTGCTCTTTGGACCACTTTTCCGAAAGCCACTTTAGATCATCTGCACTAAGCAGCCCAACCTCGGTTCCGGGTGGGCACATGGCCTTGAGCGTTAGCGCCCGCCCTGCGCTTTCCGAACTGAATCCCGCCGATATGACGAGAAACGGATCCACAACGGCAGGTCGTTCTCGGTGCACATAATCTAGGAACTGACGGCACTTACTCTCAGTCAACGCGTACGACCCGATGCAGCTTTTGCAATCCCATAGGGCCATCCTGCCGTTTCGCGCGATGCTTCCACCGTCTGCGTGTGCTGAGCCGGTGAACTCCGCGGAGGGGTGGCCCAACAACTCCCGAAAGGCGAACCGAACCGCACGCTCGAAAAACCGGTCAACGTTCTGATCTCTGTGGATTACGTTGGCCGCCCGCAAGACGTCATAGTCGCGCGACGCCAATTCGACGAGATAGTCGTAGTAAACCTTATCAGGATCCTCAGGGGCCGCGTCAGTAGACTTAGTTGTCACTCTGTCAAAATGCGCGATCAAGTGCCGAACCTTTACAGCGCGCATCGTCGGCTTCTTGAGTTCTGGGAAGGCGAAAAATAGGCCATCGAGCGCCGGATCGTCGGCATTTTCAAGAAGAACTGTGGGCGAGATGTCACCATCGATTAGCCTATCGATGAGGAATTCCTTTTTTAGCGCCACCGAGGGCTGTCCGGTCTTCTCGAGAACAGATCTAATTGTTGCTGTCGGCAGTTTCATCGCAAGATTCCGATAAGCTGCGGACTGAAGGACTATGGTAAAGGCGGTGCGTAGATGAGCAGCGATCTCGTCGGGGACCACGAGCTGCGAGCTCCCCTGATGTTTGAACTGGCAAACAAGCCCCTCATACGTAAGGGCCCTAATCGTCTCCTCAACCTCTTGGCCGCTCACGGGCGCGCGTTTAGTTACTAATGCCTCGAGCACAAGATGGTCACGGCGACAGACCCCCATCTTCTCTTCAAGCCGCTTGATGAGTCTCGATTCCTCGAAGCTCTCAACATTGTCATCCCACGCAACTTCGAGAACAGCCTGCACAACATCTACTGTCCGTCGATCGAGGTGGCGCAAGGCCGTGGAAGAGCGCGCGTATTCGAGAAAGCTCGAATCCAACTGGAACAATGTGATTGACGAAGGCGAAGGCATCCGGCAGAACGTATCCCGGCTGATCAACGATCATCCGGAGGACTAACTCGGCAGTTGTTCGACGGGCGTAGTCCACCTTTTGAGTCACCGATTGCCAGCGCGCCTTAACCGCCTCTTCGTTGTCGATCCGGTGGACTTCACCGACTATCGCTTGTTCGACGACGTTCCGTTGGCCCGTCGTAATCGGTGTCACTCCCCACGCGTCTCCGAACCGTCGCAGCGGCATGATCGTCAGTTGTGGCAGAACGTCGGCGATCTTCATGTATCTTCCTCGATAGGTGCGTGTGGGCGCGACGAATGATAGATTGCGCTCAGCCAGCCGTCAATATGCGCACTTCATCCTCCCGCGTCGACCTCGTCTCCGCGCTCGTCGTCGCCGCCTTCGGCGCGTTCACGCTCGTGCTTGGCCTCTGGGCGATCATCGCCCCCGTATCGTTCTTCGACAACATCGGCCACTTCGAGCCGTACAACCGGCACTTCCTGCACGACGTCGGCGCCTTCCAGATCGGGCTCGGGGCGGCGGCGCTCTTCGCGCTTGCCTGGCGGGACGACGCGCTGCTGGCCGTGCTCGGCGGCGCAACGGCCGGCGCGACCGCGCACGAGATCGCGCACATCGCAGACTCCGGCATCGGCGGCCGCGACAGCGACCCGTACACGCTCGGGCTTATCGCCGCGATACTGGTCGCGACGTTCGCCTGGCGGCTGTGGGCGCGGTATCAGGCGTCCACATCAGGCTGAGAGACTACCAGCCACCGTATTCCCCTCGTCCGCCGCAACGGGATAGGGTCCAAGGGTGAGAGCCTACACCTTTTCCAGCGGCGCGAAGGACAGCAGCAGTTTCTTGATCCCGGCCTCGCCCTGGAACGCGACCACCAACTGGTAGTCGCCGCCGGAGGGCTCGCACGAAACTACGATCCCCTCGCCGAAGCGCTCGTGGCGGACGTGGTCGCCAGCCTTGAACGAATCGCCGGGGACGAACGGGCGGTCGTCACCATCGGTCACGCGGACGGCCGTGCGCGGTCGAGAGGGCTGACCCCCGCCGCGGAACATCTCGCGCTGGCTGGCCCGCTGCGTCTGCGAGACCAGGTTTTGCGGGATGTCGGACAGAAAGCGCGAGGCCGGGTTGTGGCCGCTGAAGGGGCGCCGGAAGGCCCGCACCAGGTAGAGGTGAAGCTTGGCCCGCGTCATCCCGACGTAGCACAGCCGCCGCTCCTCCTCCAGCTGCTCCGGGTTGCCGCTTTCGATCGAGCGCATGTGCGGCAGGATACCCTCCTCCAGGCCGTTGATGAAGACGACCGGGAACTCCAGACCCTTCGCCGCGTGGAGGGTGATCAGCGTGACCGAGTCTGACTCCTCCATCTGGTCGATGTCGGTGATCAGCGCCACGTCCTCCAGGAAGGAGGCGAGCGCGTGCTCCGGCTTCAGCTCGTCGTACTGGATCGTCACGGCGCGTAGCTCCTGAACGTTCTCCCAGCGCTCCTCGCCGTCCTCGTCGCTCATGATGTGCGCGCGGTAGTCCGTGCGGTCGATGATCGCGTCCACCAGCGCTGAAAGCGTCGACGTGCGGGACATCTCGATCAGCTCGTTCAGCATGCCGAGAAAGCGCAGCAACGCCCCCGCCGTTCGCTTCTGGAACGGGTGCGCCCCCGTCGGCGGGCCGTCCAAAGAATCGCGCTCCGACTCGGCGACAACCTGCAGAGCGGCGTACGACGGGATGTTCTTCTCGCGCGCCCAGCGGTTGAGCTCTGCCAGCGTACGGTCGCCGATGCCGCGGTGCGGGACGTTGATCACCCGCATCAGCGCCACGGAGTCGAAGGGGTTCTGGATCAGCCGCAAGTACGCGAGCAGGTCCTTAACCTCGCGCCGCTCGTAGAAGCGCGTGCCACCGACAAGCCGGTAGGCGATACCGCGACGGATCAGCGCTTCCTCCATCGGCCGGGACTGCGCGTTGGTGCGGTACATCACGGCGATGTCCTGGTGGCGCAGGGATTCGTCGCGCACGAGGCGCCGGATCTCCTCGGCGACGAACGCGGCCTCATCCTCTTCGTCGTAGGCCTCATGGACAACGATCGGGCCGCCGGCGCCGTTCTCAGTCCAGAGGTTCTTCTCTTTTCGCTGCTTGTTCAGCGCGATGACGGAGTGCGCCGAGTCCAGGATCGTCTGCGTGGAGCGATAATTCTGGTCGAGGATTACGACGCGCGCCTCGGGGAAGTCGTGCTCGAAATTGAGGATGTTGCGGATGTCGGCGGCGCGCCAGGTGTAGATCGATTGGTCCGGGTCGCCCACGACACAGATGTTCCGGTAGCGCGAGGCCCACTGCTTGCTCAGCACGTACTGCGCAATGTTCGTGTCCTGGAACTCGTCGATGTGCACGTACTCCCAGCGCGTGGAGTATTTCTCGAGGATATCCTCGCGCTCCGTGTACAGTTGTACGGTCTTACCGAGGATGTCGTCGAAGTCCAGAGCGTCGTTCTGCTCGAGCACGTCCTGGTAACGCTGGAAGACGCGCGCGGTGACCTCCTGGAAGTAGTCGCCGACAAGCGCGGCGAACTGGCGCGGCCCCTGCAGCTCGCTCTTGGCGCGCGAGATCGCTGACAGGACGGCCCGCGGCGCCACCCGTTTCGGGTCGAGGCCGAGGTCGTCCAGCGAGCGCTTCACGGCGGCGATCTGGTCGGCGTCGTCGTAGATCGTGAACGTGCGCGCGACACCGATCGCCTCACCCTCGATGCGCAGGATCCGCGAACAGACGGCGTGGAACGTGCCGAGGCTGATGTCGTGCCCAGCGTCCTCGCCGACGAGCGCGTAGACGCGGTCGCGCATCTCTCGCGCGGCCTTGTTCGTGAACGTGACCGCCATGACGCGCCGCGGATGAACCCGCTTCTCCCGCACGAGGTAGGCGATGCGGTGCGCGATGACACGCGTTTTGCCGGAGCCGGGCCCGGCCAGGATCAGCAGCGGACCCTCCGTCTGCTCCACGGCTTCGCGCTGGCGGCCGTTGAGGTTCTCGAGGATCTGGGAAACGGGCGTGGTCACATCTAAATTGTACAAGTGTTCGGATACGCTCAGAAGGCTGGCGGCGGGTTACCCACAAAGCAAGACCGGCGCGCCGGGGGACGCACCCGTCATCTTTGCGAAAAACGCTGAGTTATTGGACGAACTTGGAGCCGCTGGCCAGCGAGACGCCGATCGCCCGGAAGACGGGATCGAGGTCCTGTGTCTTCGGCTGGTTGTGGAAGTGGCTGGCGTCTGTCGCGATCCGCTGCGACAGTTGTGTTGCCGGCTTGTTGTAACAGGGGCTGCTCGTCGAGTCATGAGTGCAGTTCTCGTTGACACCGTAACCGATCGTGAAGATCTCGATACCCAGCGCCTTCGCCTGCTGAGCGACTTTGTATGCGTAGTCGCAGTGACCCAGCGCGCCCATCGCCGAAGCCGCGGCGGAATCAGCGTAGATGCTCGCCGCGCCATCCGTCTCCAGAATGATGCCCTGCTTCGCCGTCGGGCGGCCGTTAACGCTGCAAACGCGGCGCGAACGGGCAGGCCGAGCATTGCGGGAGCAGTTGCTTAGCCGTCACGTCCGCCGGGATTCCGGCCTTACGCAGCATCTCGGCTAGCGGCCAGAGCGGCAGACCGACGACGTTGCAGTAGCAGCCTTCGTACCGCTCCACCGGGCGAAGAGCGGCATCTTGAATGGCGTAGGCGCCGGCCTTGTCGAACGGGTCGCCGCGTGCGGTCGTCGCCTCGATCTCGGCATCGGTGTAGTCGCGCATCGTGACGCGCGTCAGCGGCTGCCGGCCGAGGATGCTGCGGCGGCCGGGTGGCATCAGCGCCACGGCTGTGACGACGTCGTGGGTCTGACCTCGCAGCATCCGCAGCATACGTCGCGCCTCGCCGGCATCACGCGGCTTGCCCAGAAGCGTCGACTCGTACGAGACGATCGTGTCGGCAGCGATAATCGGCGCGTCAGGCTCGGTCAGGCGAGCCGCCTCGGCCTTCGTACGCGCAAGCCGTCGGGCCACGATCTGCGGGTCTCGCGAGCGGCCCGCGTCTTCGTCGATGTCTGCCGGCCGCACGTCGAACGGAAAGCCGAGGAGGGCCAGCAACTCGCGCCGTCTGGGCGAGGCCGACGCCAGCACGAAACGCACGCGAAGAACCTAGAACTTAGAACCCAGCACCGGGCAGGCGTTGGGTGGGTTCTGGGTTCTTGGTCCTGGGTTCTCCGATTCTGGGTTCGGGGTTCTAAGCGTCGCCACGCACTCGATGTGATACGTCTGGGGGAACATGTCGACGGGCGTGACGTCCCGCAGCTCGTAACCGCCGTCCGCCAACAACCGTAGGTCCCGCGCCAGCGTCGCCGGGTCGCAAGAGACGTAGGCGAGGCGCGACGGCCGCGCGTTCAGCACCGCTCCGATCGCGGCCGGATGCGCTCCCACTCGCGGCGGGTCAAGGATGAGGCAATCGATGCGCTCGTCTATCCGGGGCAGGACGTCTTCCACCTTGCCGCGGTAGTACTCGACGTTCGGCGAGGCGGCGATGTTTTCCGTGGCGTCTTCCACCGCAGCAGCAGACTCTTCGATCGCGATGACGCGGCGCACGAGAGGCGCCAGCACGACCGCAAACGTCCCGACACCCGCATACGCGTCGACGAGCGTCTCTCCGGCCTGCGGCTGCAGGCGCTCTTGCACGAGGCCGATCAGCCGCTCCGCCTGCGGGGTGTTCGTCTGAAAGAACGAGGCGCCGGAGATGCGGAAGCGGTGGCCGAGGAGCTCTTCGTGGTAGTACTTATCGCCGGAAACGAGCGACGGATCGATGTGCGAAACGTCCGGCTGGATCAGCACCTCACCGGTGCGGACGCCGCGGCGGATCGCGACCTGGTGCAGACCGCTGCCGTGACCCTGGAGCCGCGAAAGCGCCCCGTTTATCCAGGGGTCGGCGATCTTGCACTCGTCAATGCGGAGAAAGCGGTGCGTCCCTCGCCGCACGAAGCCGATCTCCCCGCGCGACTTGGCCGAAAAGCGAATGTGATTGCGGTAGCCCCACGGGTTGTCCGCACCCACCGCCGGCGAGACCGGGGGCTCCGCAAAACGCCCGATCCGCCGCAGCTGCTCCCGCACGATCTCGCGCTTCAGCTCGAGCTGCCGGGCGTAGGCGATGTGCTGCCATTGACAGCCTCCGCACTCGCCGAAATACACACACTCTGGCGCCACCCGGTCGGGCGAGGCATCCAGGACGTCCACCGCGCGTCCGTGAAAAACGCCGGCGCGCTCGCGATCAAGCTCGGCGATAACGGTTTCGCCTGGCAGCCCACACTCTACGAAGATCGTACGGCCGCCGTCGTGCGCCAGCGCGCCGCCTTCGAACGTCATCTCGCCGAGCGTGAGAGTAACCCGCTCCGGCGGCTCGATTCGGTTCTGACGCGATTTACGGCGGCCCATGACAATTGCCTCTAAATTCAGTGTAGCGTGCCGTAAGCCGGAGCCTCTTGGCGAATTAGCGCGTTATAGTATGTCGAGCGATCCAAATCCGCCCGATGCTATAATGTTCACAAGTATGCACAGATCGACTGGGAGAAACGGCTGATGCAAGACATCGGTATCCTGGCAGCACTCATCGCCGGAGTCTGGGGCCTGCTTCTCTGGCTCAGCATCATCGTCTGGGTCTACCGCGATATTCGCGAGCGCACTCGCGACCTTGGCCTACAGGTGCTGGCCGTTTTCGTCGTTTTGATGTTCTTTCCCATCTTCAACATCCCCGGCCTCGCGTTATATCTCATGCTGCGTCCGCGTGAGACGCTTGAAGAATCGTACGCACGATCGCTGGAGGAAGAGGCGCTTCTGCGCGAGATCGGCGACGAAGGCATGTGCCCGTCCTGCCGCCGCTTCGTGGAGCGCTCTTGGCGCATCTGCCCATTTTGCGCGACGCAGCTCAAGGACATCTGTTCCCGCTGCGAGCAACTGCTGAGCTTCAACTGGGTGGCCTGCCCGTACTGTGGCACTGAGCGCCGCGGGATCAACGTCCCCGAACCAGCGCCCACCGTCTCCGCCTCTGCCGCACCGGCTTCGCCCGGACGAACGTCCGTCGCCGAACCGCCAGCGGCCCCACCATCGCCTCGGCCATCTTCGCAGCAATCGCCCCGACGCTCACCGTAGCGTCCCGTCGCGTGCGCCCGAACGGACGCCAATGGTCACCGACGATGGCGATCTGTTCAAGTCTGGCGCCGAAGACGGCGAGCTACCCGGCAGCGGGGAACCGGACGAGCGCGTCCACGTCCACACCGGCCAGCAGCTCCTCGATCCGGCGCAGCTTGTCGGCCGATCCGCTGAACGGCTGCGAGCCGAATAGCCCTTCAATTGCGCCCACCGCCTGCGTCGTATCCAGCTTCGTGCGCACGAGCGGTATCTCTTCGTCGGCGACGCGCTCCAGCACGTACGAGAGCACCGGCAGCCCGCCGGTCACGATCAGGCAGATCGGGCCCGTGTTGAGGGCGGCGAGCTGCAGGTCCGGCTTGTCGCTGCGAACGATGATGGCGTTGGCCTTCGTGCGGTCGAAATAACTCTGCCCTGGGTCTGCCGCGATCGAGGCGATGACGACGCGCTCCAGCAGGCGGTCGCTGTTGCCGTTGAGTTGCTCACTGTCTCCACCGAGAGCCTCTGCAACCTGCCCGATCGAAGGCGCGGCCAGCAGCCGGTCCTCCGGAACGATGCCGAGCAACCTCACGCCCGCTGCTTCATAGGCCGCGCGGATCGGCACGGCTCGTTTCGCGGGGACGCGGTTCAGAATGACGCCCGCAATACTGTTGTTGCCGATATAGGCCGCCAGGTCAGCAGGGCTCGTCGCCGGCGTCGCGACCACGATCGCGCGGGCGCCGGGTTGCTCAGATAGCGCCTGTGCGAGGTCGCCTGCCGGCGCTTCGAGGATATGCCCGCCGCTCGCCCCGAGCTTCCCAGCCAGCCCGGCAACGATCGTCGACTTGCCCGAGCCGGGCGTGAGCGACACGACAAGCAAGGTGGCCATAGCGTCTGTGAATTTTAGCAGACGGTGGGACTACGATCAGTCGAGAGACGCCCAGTCAGTTGGCATTCAGGCCGCCTCCCGAGTCCTCTGATAAGCGCCTTGCTCTATCAAGTTCTTCGAATCCAGGTGCCCGCCTCATTTCATAGAAGTAGTTCAGGCCAAGCCAGTGGTCTGCAAGCGGGCAACCGGCTGGAACGAGTCCTTGGTTTCTCGGGGAATGACCTAGAACATCGTAAACACCAACAAGACGCGCCTGAGTGTGGCCTACTCCGATGAAGGAAACGATTCGATCGACGTTGCGAAAGACTGGCTTGTTTTGGAAGGCTTGGTACGCCTCGAGCCAACCTCGGCGAAGAAAGTCGTGTAGGTCGTAACGCCCCTCTTGATGGCGCACCAGTTTGAATCGCCGCGTGTCATAATCGAAGCCCTGAACGCGAAGAAGGTCGAGTACGCCAAGCGCTGAGCTCATACTAACGCCCGCTCCACCGGCGTGTACGGCAGCCCCTGCGCCTCCGCCACCGGCTGCGAGGTCAGCTTGCCGTTGATCGTGCTCGCGCCAGCGCCGAGCGACGGGTCGTCGCGCAGGGCATCGAGGCCGCGGTCGGCGAGCTTCAGCACGTAGGGCAGCGTCGCGGCGGTCAGTGCCTCGGTCGAGGTCTGCGGCACCGCGCCGGGCATGTTCGGCACGCAGTAGTGAACGACGCCCTCCTCGACGAAGATCGGATCGTCGTGGCTGGTCGGGTGCGACGTCTCGCAGATGCCGCCCTGGTCGATCCCGACATCCACGATCACGGCGCCCTCGCCCATCGAGCGCACCATCGCCCGCGAGACGAGCTTCGGCGCGATCCCGCCCGGCACGAGTACCGCGCCTATCAAGATGTCAGCCCCGGCCAACTCTTGCTCAAGCATGCCGGGGCTGGTCACGCGAGTAGCAATACGGTCGCCCAGCTGCGCTTCGAGCGCCGCCAGCCGTTGCAGGTCCTTCGAGGTCACCGTGACCCGCGCTCCGAGCGCAACGAGCACGCGCGACGCCGCCGTGCCGACGGTCCCGCTGCCGAGCACAACCGCCCGCGCCGGCGAAACCCCCGCTATGCCGCCGAGCAGCTTGCCCCGGCCGGGACCCGGCTTCTTCAGATACTGCGCGGCGATCTCGCCGGCCATGCGGCCCGCCACCTGGCTCATCGGGATCAGCAACGGCAGCGAGCCGTCCGGTCGTTGCACAGTCTCGTAGGCGATCGCGCTAGTACGAGATTCGAGCAGCCGCCGCGTCAGTTCCGGCGCCGGTGCCAGGTGGAGGTACGTAAACAGCAGCAAGCCCGGGCGCAGCAGCCCGTACTCCGCTGGCAGGACCTCCTTGACCTTGACGAGCAGATCGACGCCGGCGACTACATCTCCCGCGTTATCGCACATCTTCGCGCCGGCGGCCTCGTAAGCGGCGTCAGCGAAGCCGGATCCCAGGCCGGCGCCGCGCTCGATAAGCACCTCGTGCCCGGCGGCGACGAGCGCCTGCACGCCGGACAGCGCCAACCCGACGCGCAACTCTTCGTTCTTCGTTTCCTTGATCGTCCCGACGCGCATACTGGATCCGATTCATACGTGCAGCCGAGGCATCCCGGCCTTGGCCGTCGTATCGATTGTAGCGCCTCGCTGCCCACGTTCATCTTGTGTGCCTGACCGGGGCGACCGTAGAATAAACATTCAGTTGCCGGGGTAGCTCAGTGGTAGAGCACGCGGCTGAAAACCGCGGTGTCGCCAGTTCGACTCTGGCCTCCGGCACCACTTTTTCGTATCTAACTGCGGCCCTTCGCGGGCCGCTCTTCCCCTTCAACCGGCCGGTTGACAGCAATCTTGACAGCAACGCCGTCCGTTAGTTAGAAAGGTGTGGACGCCCCCAAAAGAGCAAGGGGTCTAGAAGCAGGTATGGCTTCGGATAAGCCGGCGAAACGACCAACTCGACGTGCTTATGAAAGAGGGGTACGGCATATAGGAACCACCGAGTCTCCGTAGTCGGCAGGACTACCGCCTCGTTAGCGCCCTCTCCAATCGGTCCGCAGCGTCGCGCTGTAGGGTCGGCATGACATGGGAGTAGGTGTCCATCGTCACGCTAATCGTCGAGTGGCCGAGGCGATCCTGGACTACCTTCGGATGTACTCCTTCCCCGAGAAGGAGCGTGGCAGCGCTGTGGCGCAGATCGTGGAAACGAATAGGCGGTAAGCCAGCGTGCTGCAGGATCGGACGGCGGGTGCGGCGCATGAGGTTTTGTTTTTCGATTGGTCGACCGACAAGATTGGGAAAGACCAAATCATGATCCTCCCACTCACCACACCGTAGGCGCTCCTCCGCTTGCCGAACCTTGTACTGGCGGAGCGCCGTTACAGTCATGTCAGGCAACGCGACGGTCCTGCGGCCCTTCGACGTCTTGGGCTCGCTATAGACCCATTCTCCGGAGAGCTTCATTACTTGCTGCCGAACAGCGAGGATCGCACGATCTAGATCGACATCCGACCAGCACCACGGCCCCTATCACACGAGTCTTCGCTCGTTTCTAGGACGAGGGCGGCCAAGCTCTGGCTGAGTACGGCCGGATCCTCGGCCTAGTCGCGGTCATCGCGATCGCCGCTCTGACCGCACTTGGCCTGATGGTAACGGACAAGCTCAACACCATCGCCAACGCCATACCCTAGGGATTCGTTGCCAGCCATGAGAAGGGGGAGCACGGGAAGTGCCCCCCCTTCTCTCTTTCTGCGTGGCAGAGGTCCGCTAGTTAGTGCGCGCCCGCCGATTATCAGTCGCCTAGGAAGCTCTGTTAAGTGTCACACGACTCAGGAGCGCGGAGCAGAGATGCAACGGCAATGCACAGTTCCCTTTCGGGGCCAAATGTTACGCTTTGCTAGATGTCTCATTCCGGCCCCCGCCACCTCAAAACCACCTTCAACCAAGACGCCGGACTCTACGACCGCGCCCGCCCACACTACCCCGCGCATCTCTTCGACGATCTCGTCGCTCTCGCCGGTCTCCATACCGGTACCCGCCTCCTCGAGATCGGCTGCGGCACCGGCCAGGCGACAGTCCCGATGGCACAGCGCAGCTTCGCCATCACCTGCGTAGAACTCGGGGAGAACCTCGCGACGGTCGCCCGCCGTAACCTCGCGACGTATCCCAACGTCAGCGTCACCACCGCTCCGTTCGAGACCTGGGAAGCCGACGGTAAGCAATTCGAGCTCGTCTACGCCTCCCAGGCCTGGCACTGGCTCGACCCAGAGGTCTGTTACACAAGGGCTGCTGGCCTTTTGAGCCCTCGCGGCGCCCTGGCTATCATCGACGTCGAGCATGCCTTCCCCGCCGGCGCCGATCGTTTTTTCTTTGACATCCAGGATGTCTATCGGGAGATCGGAGAGGAAATAGAGGACGAGCCGTGGCCGCCACCCCTACCTGAGGACGTGTCCGACATGCGACATGAGATCGAGGCCACCGGCCTCTTCACCGACTTCCAGTCCCGGCGCTACGTCTGGGAGCTGATGTACACGGCCGACCAATACTGGACCTCCTGAACACGTTCTCCGGCCACATCGCCATGCTCGCCGAAAAGCGTGACTACCTCTACCGCAACGTCCGTGAACGCATCAACGCGCGGGTGGACCCGCGGGTGCGGCGACATTGGCTGGCGATCCTTAATATGGCGCGGAAGTCTTAAGCGGGGCAAAGAGCCCCGACATATCGGCCCGACGTGCGATTTTGCCCAGGGAAACAGCGGGGCGTAGCTCCGCCTTGCGATGCGGACGCTTCGACAACTCAGTAGTCGGTTCTACATCAAGCCGAAAGGCGACACTAACACGGTAGTGGCACCGATGTGGAGTGCCCTTCTTAGATTGGTGCGAGGCTGTCCGGCTGCGCGACGATGCGACGCGTCAGCGTGCGCGTGTGGCGAGCGAGCTTCAAGGGGTGACATTCTAGCGATGCGGGCGGAGAATTGACGCGCGGCGCGATTGGGCGGAAACTCGCGAGTCAGAGAAGGAGGAACGCCAGATGGGCCTCCAACGGAAGGCCACAGGCCGGACCGTAACGATGACGGCGCGGGTGCAAGCTCCAGATCCTCCCGCCGGAGAAACACGCAAGGCCGGGCGTGTTGGGCGAAAGCCATTTGGGGCTTCGCGTCACGGACCTCGATCGCTCCGCACGATTTTACGTTGAGGTCGTTGTGTACGAAGTGGGACGAGCGGGCCTGCATCACCTCGCCTTTGCGCTGGGGAGCGCCGAAGAGGTAGACGATGCGGCGGTGTGGCTAGATCAGCACAACGTCCGGCGAAAGAAGGTGCGGCCCGGCTTCACACCGGGCTCGCGGTTCGTTACGTTCTATGACCCGGACGGCATCCCGTGCGAGTACTATTACATGGACGCCGCTTACGCGGACTTGTACGGCATGGAAGTGAGCGCGGGCTAGGCTGATCCCTGACACTCGCAAACGGTAGTGTCGATCTCACCCACTCGTTGCTTGCACAGATATAGAATGTCACCCGGAGGCCTGAACCCGATGCCCACGCCGAAGCAGATCTACCGATTCCACGAGGGTAACGCCCAGATGCGCGACTTGCTGGGCGGCAAGGGCGCCAACCTGTGCGAGATGGCGCGCCTCGGCCTCCCGGTCCCCGCCGGCTTCGTGATCACCACCGAGGTCTGCCTTGAGTACTACCAACGGGGCTGCAAACTGCCGGACGGCCTTTGGGACGGCATCCGTAAACACCTCGGCGAGATCGAGGAAGCGGTCGACCGGCGTTTTGGCAGCGACGACAACCCGCTGCTCGTCTCCGTCCGTTCCGGGTCGAAGTTCTCGATGCCGGGGATGATGGACACGATCCTCAACCTCGGCCTAAACGACGAGACCGTAGCCGGCCTCGCCGAAGCGACCGGAGACCGCCGCTTCGCTCTCGACTCCTACCGCCGCTTTATACAGCTCTTCGCGAAGGTCGCCCTTCGCCTCGACCCCGAGCCCTTCGAAGATGCCCTCGCAGAAGCGCGAGAGCGCGCCGGCGTGGCTTCAGATGCCGAGCTTAGCGCGACCGATCTTGAGAAGATCGTGCAGCAGTTTAAGGAGTTGACCGTCGAGCGGACCTCGGCGCCCTTCCCCAGCGACCCCTGGGAGCAGCTGCGCCTCGCAGTCATCGCGGTCTTCGACAGCTGGAACAACCCGCGCGCAATCGCCTATCGCGAATTCCAGCGCATTCCGCACGATCTGGGCACCGCCGCCAGCGTTCTCGCCATGGTCTTCGGCAATACCGGCTGGGACAGTGGCACCGGCGTCTGCTTCAGCCGCAACCCGGCCACCGGCGCCCGTGAGCTCTACGGCGAGTACCTTCCGAACGCCCAGGGCGAAGATGTCGTATCGGGCGCCCGCACCCCGAAGCCGATCGCCGAGCTCGCCAAGGAAATGCCTGACGTCCACCGTCAGCTCTCGGACTTCGCGAACCGCCTCGAAGGCCATTTCACGGACGTCCAGGACATCGAATTCACTGTCGAGCACGACCGCCTCTTCATCCTCCAGACTCGGACTGCCAAGCGCACGGCTGCCGCGGCCGTCAAGACCGCGGTCGATATGGCGCAGGAGGCGAGCATCAGCCGGGAAGAAGCCGTCCGCCGCGTGCCCGCTGGCGACCTCAGCCAGTTGCTCCTTCCGCGCTTCGACGAAGCGGCGAAGCGCCGGGCGGTACGCGACCGGCGGCTCCTCGGCCGCGGTCTCAACGCCTCGCCTGGCGCCGCCACTGGCCGCGTCGTCTTCGATACGGCAGCCGTCGCCGCTGCCGTGGGCGAGAGCGTCATCCTCGTTCGTCCCGAGACAAGCGCCGACGACATGCCGGGCATCCTCCGCGCGTCCGCCATCCTCACCAGCCGCGGCGGAATCACCAGCCACGCGGCGGTCGTCACCCGCGCCCTCGGCAAACCCGCTGTTGTCGGCTGCACCGCGCTCCGCGTCGATCCCCACGAGCGCCACTTCTCAGTCGACGGCATCGTCATCAACGAAGGCGACGAGATCAGCATCGACGGCTTTACCGGAGAGGTCTTCAGCGGCCGCATCGACACTGTCGATCCGGACCTCAGCGCCAACCAGGAGTTGCCCCAGCTCCTCGCCTGGGCGGACGAGCTGCGCCGGCTCGGCGTGCTCGCCAACGCAGACACGCCGGAAGAGGCCCAGCAGGCGCTTGCCTTCGGCGCCCAGGGCATCGGCCTCTGCCGCACGGAGCACATGTTCTTTCACCCCGAACGCCTACCCTACGTCCGCGAGGTGCTCCTGCGCGCCCGCGATATCTCGCGCCTGGAGCGCGAAGTCGACGAGGCCCGCGCCGCCTTCACCGCGGCCAACAGTGATGCCCTTAGCGCCGCCGAAGAACGCCTTCGCGGCAGCCCCGGCGCCCGGGCCTTCACCGCGGCGCTCGATCGCCTCGGAGAATATCAAGCGGAGGACTTCCGGCAGATCCTTCGCGTTATGGACGGGAAGCCGGTCGTCATCCGGCTACTGGACGCCCCGCTGCACGAATTCTTGCCTTCGCTCGAGTCGTTGAGCGAGGCCCTACGCACGAGCCCCGCGGGCGAAGTCGAGGAGAAGCAGCGCGTCCTGGAAGCCGCCCGCTCGCTCCAGGAGACGAACCCGATGATGGGCCACCGTGGCTCGCGCCTGGGTCTCACCTACCCTGACGTGTACAAGATGCAGGTGCGCGCCATCCTGAGGGCTGCCGCCGACCTCAAGCGCGAAGGACTCGATCCGCGGCCGGAGATTATGGTCCCGCTCATCGTCGCGGCCGGCGAGTTGAGTGCCCTGCGCGCGCAGCTCCAGCCGGTGGCCGAAGAGTTCGGCAAAACGCTCGGCATCCCGAGTATTCCCTTCGGAACGATGATCGAGCTACCGCGCGCCGCTCTCGCCGGCAGCCGCCTCGCGCCTCAGGCCGACTTCTTCTCCTTCGGCTCCAACGACCTCACCCAGATGACGTTCGGCTACAGCCGGGACGACGCCGAGGAGAAGTTCCTCGGCTTCTACTTAGAACGCGGCTTCCTGCTCGACAACCCCTTTGAGCGCATCGACGAGCTTGGCGTTGGCCGCCTCATCCAGATCGCGGCGGACGAGGGCCGCGCCGCGAACCCCGCACTCCAGCTCGGCCTGTGCGGCGAACACGGCGGCAACCCGGAAAGCATCCGATTCTGCGAGCGCGTCGGCTTGAATTACGTCTCCTGCTCGCCCATGCGCGTTCCCATCGCCCGACTCGCCGCCGCTCAGGCCGCCCTCACCACAACAGAGCGCGACGCCTAGCGCTCGTCCCGTGTGAGCGGAAGGGGGTCACTATTCTTCCGTAGCGTGGGTCCTGCTCAGGCGCAAGGGCTCGCTTCCGAATTCCTCTCAACATGGACTGCCGCAACAAACCGCTGAATGGCCTGATCAGCAGCCAGTAGAACCGGAAAAGCCACCGCGCCCGCGTACCGATAGCGCGAACGCGCGTCTCGGTGGAGATTCCTGTTACACTTGGGCCCAATGACTCGAGGTGGACGTTCATCGCGGCGATCGCGCAATTGGGCCGATCGAAGCTGCGAAACTCGTCTGCCGATCCAGGCGAAGCGAATGCCCGTCTCTCTCTAACGGCCCAGAAGCGGCCCGCTTGCCCGTAAACAATCTCGTCTTCAGTATCCGCGAGGCAGATGAAGCCACCGTTTTCCGCCCACTCCCGCAGGGTGCCAGTTGGTCGACCAAGGCCGCGAACGCGAAGCAGTACGCGCCAGAGTAACGACTCTTGTGGCTGCCACTCCTCAAGGGCGCGCCGGACGACTCGCCGGCTTGCGGGAATGACTGTCTGATGGCTCTCGTGGAAATCGTATCTGGGCACAAATGAGTCGATGAGCATCTCGTCTACCGTGGTAACATTCGATCGCTTTTCGGTTGTGGCGCAACCGTCTCAGATTGGAGATGACCGCCTCATCATTGTATCCAAACGTCCAGCAGCCGAACGAACAGCTAGGTGCCGTGATGACGCCTGAAGATTTGATTGAAGTCGGGCTAGTGACAGGTTACTTCGCGCGTATCGGGGTGGCCGGGATCGACCTATCGAAGCCACTTCGGGTGGGCGACGTGATCCGCATCAAGGGCCACACAACCGATCTCGAACAGGTTATTGACAGCATCCAGATTGAACACGAACCGGTGGAGGAGGCTAAAGCCGGAGACAAGATTGGTATCAAAGCGGCGGATCGCTGCCGCGACGGCGACCAGGTCTACAAAGTAGTCGATTAGTCGCCGCTCAAGATTGCTGAAGATAGCCGGCACCTCGCTCCCTAATGTGAGTTACTCGCCGCGCAGTCCGTCCGGATACTTGCGTCGCTCACGGTCCTCCAGCTCCTCCGGCGACCCGATGTCATGCCCCGACGAGAAGTGCTCACCCGCGCCGGCCACGATGATTACCCGCACGCTCTCATCACCAGTCGCCTCCGCTAACGCAGCATCCAGCTCTTCAAGCAGAACCCGAGACTGCGCGTTGCGGTAACGCGGCCGGTTCGCCGTCACGCGGGCGACACGGCCCAGCTTCTCGTAGAGCACTTGCTTGAAGTCAGCCATCCCTGCGTCCTTCGGCAGCCCGAATCGCCGGTGCGCCGTCAACGAACGGCCTTAGGAAGTCTTCCAGGGCGCGATTGAACGCGTCGGCCACCTCCGCATTCACGGCGTGCCCGGCGTCGAAGCCGGCGATGGTGAGGTGGGGCATGTGCTCCTCTGCAAAGAGACGATACTCCCGGAAGCGTTCCTCCCGCTCGCCGACGATCAGTAGGGATGGGACGAAGTTAGAAGCGATGCGATCCCTCACGGACGATTCGGGCACCGTGTAGAGGCCGGTGAAAGCGACGCCGCGCAGGTCGTGCAGCCGGCAG
Organism: Chloroflexota bacterium; assembly: GCA_036732045.1. Classification (GTDB taxonomy): domain Bacteria; phylum Chloroflexota; class Dehalococcoidia; order SM23-28-2; family RBG-16-64-32; genus DATKKM01. The sequence goes on along the minus strand of DAINDD010000039.1, from coordinate 7,721 downwards.
TCCTCCACGAGCGCGTCACGGACAGCGGCCGGCAGGCGCGAGCCGCGGCTCGGATTCAGCGGGTGGTTCTCGATCGCCCGGCGGCCTTCACGCTCCAAACGTTCCGCCTGAGCCTGCATGAGCGGGCGCACGTAGTCTGACCAGCCGGGCGAGGCCAAGGCCGACATCGAGTTCGTGAAGACTTGCGCGATCACACGGCCTGGGTGGTCGAGCGCGTATCTTAGAGTCAGCGCCGCGCCGAGCGATTGTCCGCAGACCAACCAGCGATCCACGCCGAGCGCCTGCCGGAGGCGCTCGAATGCCTCGACGTATCCTTGCGGAGAGTACGGCGCCGGGTCTTCAGGTGACGGTGAACGTCCATGGCCCAAGAGCTCAACCACGACGGGGCGGCAGAAGCTGGAGAGAGCAGAGATGTTGGCAAGCCACTGCGCGCGGCTTGACAGCATCCCGTGCACCAGCAGCAGGTACGGCCCGCTGGAACCGTGGATGTCGTAGTGAAGGAGCGGCTCGTCCACCTAGCGCCCCGTATAGCGGGCCGGCCGCTTCTCCATGAAGGCGCGCGGCCCTTCCTTCGCGTCCTCTGAGCGCATGACCTCGCGCGCCACTTCGTTCTCGATCTTGTAGGCTTCCGCGAGCGGGAGGCCTGAGGACCGGATCACGGCTTCCTTAATCTTGCGGACGGCGAGCGGGCCGTTTTCGGCGATCTTGCGAGCGAACTTCTCGGCCGTCGGCATCAGCTCTGGCAGCGGCACCACGTAGTTGACGAGGCCGATGCGGTGCGCTTCCTGCGCGCCGATCGGATCGCCGACGAGCAGTATCTCCATCGCCTTCGACCACGGCACCTGGCGCGCGAGTCGAGCCATCGAGCCTGCTCCCGGGACGATCGCGCGCTTGACCTCCATCAAGCCGAAGGTCGCGTGCTCGGCGGCGATCCGGATGTCGGTCGCCTGCACAAGCTCGGTCCCACCGGCCAGGCAGAATCCGTTGATGGCGGAGATGATCGGCTTGTAAATCGGGTGGCCGCGCATCATGGAGACGCGGCCGAGCTCCCGGTCTTCCAGCACGCGCCGGTCCCACTCGTCTTCCGGTTGGCGGGCCCGCGTATAGAGCGGGATCAGCCGTCCGAGATCGGCGCCGGAACAGAACGCCTTGTCCCCGGCTCCGGTGATGATCGCAACACGCGCGTCGTCGTCCGCCTCGAAGTCGAGCAGCGCTTCGCCGAGACGCACGATCGTCTCCGGGTCCATGGCGTTGTGACGTTCCGGCCTGTTGAACGTGATGTACGCCAGGCCGTTCCGTTTTTCGTAGAGCAGAGGCGGCATAATGGGTCCCTCCCGCGCTATCCTGAGGTGCCCGCGAAGCGAGGCAGCACCTTCGTCGCGAACAGCTCCAGGGAGCGCATGATCTTGTCGTGCGGCACAAGGCCGTTGTAGGTCCAGGCGAAAAGCCAGCGAACGGGTGTCTGTTGCAGCAGCCGTTCCAGCTGCCGGCTCACCGAGTCAGGCGTGCCGGCCAAAATCAAGGAACGGTCGAGCATCTCTTGCGGAGTCAAGGGGACCTCTCGTCCCGGTTCCCGTAGCACACGGTCGAAGCCGAACGGGGCGAACCAGGCGGCGCCGCAGAACGCCGGCCCGCGCATCCACATCTGCAGCGCCTCCTCATCGGAATCGGCGACGATGACGTCTCGCAGCACCCCCAGGCCTTCGCCAGGGGCCAGCTTCCGCCCGCAGGCCGCGGCCTCTTCCTGGTACACCTCGTACATTCTGTTCTGCATCTCGAGGTACATCGGGGGCAGGATCGCGCGGTGACGTTCTCACGCGCGCACCAGCGGATCGTGGCCTCGCTCGCAGCGAAGGGCTGAAAGAGCGGCGGGTGGGGCTTTTGCAGCGGCTTCGGCACCACGCCGACCTGCTTCACGAAGCCATCCTCAACGCCGCGCCCCCACTGCTGCGTGGCAGCCAGCGGCCAGGGCGCGCCTTCGACCGGGATCTGCCAGTACTTCCCGTGATACTCCAGCATCTCCTCGGTCCAGGCCCGTTTCATGATCTGGAAGTGTTCCTCAAACGCCTCTCGGTTGGCCTGGTCGATCTCGTCGTACTGGCCGGGGGTCGCGCCGTGGATGCCGTGCATCTGCTGGGCCATCGTGTCTACCCAGCGGCGCTGGTAGCCGCGCACGAATCCGGCGCTGCCCGGCCGCCGCTCATATGGTCCAGCATGGCGATGTCTTCCGCCACGCGCAGCGGGTTCTGCGCCGGCAGCACGATGCCCAGTTGCCCGACACGGATGCGCTTCGTGTTCAAGGCGACGAACAGGTCGAGCAGCACGGGGTTGTTCGAGAGCTCGAACCCCTCGATGTGGAAGTGGTGCTCCGTAAACGAGATCGAGTCGTACCCGAGGTCGTCGGCCAGCTGTGCCTGCTCGCGAAGCTCCTCGAGCATGCGCTGGTACAGCTCCTCGCGCAGGCCGGCCATTCCCTTTTCTATATCCTCCCGGGAGCCTATCGAAGGAAGATGGAAGACGCTGACCTGCAAGTCGTCCGTTCCTAGCTGGCCGCCGGCCGGAAGACTACGAGCGTTGAGTCGGGGCTCACATCCTCGAAGGCGGCTTCCACCGGCATGCCGATCTGCACCGAATCGGGATCGCAGCCGACGATGTTCGTCGTCATCCGCGGCCCTTCCTCGAGCTCGACGATGGCGATGACATAGGGCGTCCGCCCGGCAAAAGCGGGATGCGTTGGACGGCGCGCGATGGCGTAGGTGTAGACGGTGCCGCGTCCGGACGCAGTCACCCAGTCCAGCTGCTGGCTCCCGCAGGCGGGGCAGTTCAGCCGGGGATAGAAGAAGTGTCGCTTACACGAGGCGCAACGCTGGATCGCCAGCTCATGGCGACGCGCCGCTTCCCAGTACGGCGCACTCACCGGGGTGGGGCGAGGCACCGGCCGCGGAACCTGGGTCTGCTCCGCCGTCACGCGTTCCTCCCCAGGATCAGGCTCACCTGCTCGCTCATGATGCCGCCGTTGCCGTTCACGAAGGCCGTCTCCAGGTTCTTCACCTGGCGTTCGCCGGCGCGTCCCTGGATCTGTCGCGCAGCCTCCGTGACGTGGCTCATCCCTCCTGCCAGGCCGGGTTGACCGAACGAAAGTTGCCCGCCGTGCGTGTTCAGGGGAAAGTCGCCGTCGTAGCGGAAGTCGTGCGCTTCGACGAACCGTCCGCCCTTGCCCTTGCCGCAGAAGCCGGCGTCTTCAAGGCTCAGCAGCACGGTGATCGTATAGCAGTCGTAAATGGAGGCGAGACCAATCTGGTCGCGCCCGACGCCGGCCATGGCGAAGGCCGAATCGGCGGCGGCCTTGATCGGCGTATCAGTGAGGCTCGGCGCGTAAGTGACCGCCTTATGGGTCAGCCGCTCGCCTGCCCCGAGCAGATAAGCCGGCTTGTGAGGCGCCCTCCTCGCCCGCTCCGCGGACGTAATGACGAGCGCCGCTGCGCCCGCGCACGGCATAACGATCTCCAGCCTGTGCAGTGGGTCGACGATCACGGGCGAAGACAGTACGTCCTCGGCCGTGATCGGCTCGCCGTAGAAGATCGCGTCCGGGTTGGCGCAGGCGTTGGCGCGCTGCTGCACAGCGATCTTTGCGAGCTGGCCCGGCGTCACGCTGTACTCGTGCCTGTAACGGTTGGCGATCATGGCGTAGCCGAAGTTGGCGCCCACAGCGCCGTAAGGCGCCTCGAACTCGGCGAACGGCGAGCGGTCCTGCATGCCGCCCCAGCCCATGCGGCCCGGGCGCTGCTCTCGTCTGGCGCCGGTCAGGCAGAGGCAGGTGCTGCAGATCCCCTCACTGATCGCGGCGGCAGCGCGCCAGACCATCCCCGCGCCCGTCGCGCCGCCGAGGTCCACGAGCTCCGCGAAGTACACCTTCAACCCCATGAACTCGGCGAGGGTGGATGGCACCAGCATCGAGGTGTCTGCGACCGGGTGCACGAGGAGGCCGTCGACCTCGTCGAAGGGGATGCCGGAATCTTCGATAGCGAGCAGGCCGGCCTTGGTCAGCATCCCGATCGTGGTCTCACCTTCGGTGTAGCGCGTGGGCCGCAGCTCGCCGATGCCGACAATCGCTGCGCGGCCTCTCAATGACATGGGGCCTCCGTTCGAGGTTGGACCGTGGGGCAGTCAAGTATAATCGGCCAGAGTATAAGCCCGCCCACCTGGGTAATCAACGAAAGGCCGCTGCGCCAGTGACCTCACCCCTCACAGGTATCCGCGTCATCGACTTCACGGAGTACATCGCCGGGCCCTACTGCACGATGATGCTCGCCGATATGGGCGCCGACGTGATCAAAGTTGAGCGGCCGGACGGCGACGCCTGGCGGCACACAGCCCCGATCGCGCCGTACGAGAGCCGCGTCTTCCTCGGGGTGAACCGGGGGAAGCGGAGTATCGCCCTGGACATGGCGCGCCCGGAAGCGCAGGAGATCGTGAAGCGGCTCGTCGCGGCCGCCGACGTCGTCGTCGTCAACTATCGGCCGGGAGTAGTCGAGCGCCTGTCGCTGGACTACGAGGCGTTGCGCCAGCTCAACCCCGCGCTCATCTACTGCGAGAACACAGCCTTCGGCCGGCAAGGCCCATACGCCGGCCGGCCCGGCTTCGACATCCTCTCGCAGGCAACGACCGGCATCATCCTCTACGAGAACAAGATTGACCGCGGCACCCCCACGTTCATCTCGACGTTCGCCGTCGCCGACCTGACGACCGGGCTATTCATGGCTTTCGCGGTCGTCAACGCCCTCTATGCGCGGGTTCAGTCTGGCACCGGCCAGCGGATCGATACGAGCCTCTTCGCCTCCGGACTCGCTGTGCAGTACCGTCCGCTGCTCTCGGTGGAGGAGCTGGACGCGCCTGTGCGGGCGGGGTTCCTTGCCGAGCTGGAAAAGAGGCGCGAGGAGGGCATCACCCACGAAGAGGCTCTGCACTTGCATAAGGAGTACATCCACGGTCGTGGGCGCAACAACTATTACCGCGTCTACGAAACGCGCGATTCGCTGATCGCGGTCGCCTGCCTGAACAACCGGCAACGCCGCGCCCTCCGCGACGCGCTGAGGACGGACGACGCCACTGTGGAGGGGCTGACCTACGACTGGTTCTCGGACGAGGTGCGCCAGGCCCACCGAGATACCACTCAGGCGATGGAAGACGCCTTCCGCGGGAAGGCGACCGCGGAATGGCTCCCGGCGCTGGATGCGGTCGACGTGCCGTGCGCTCCTGCCAACTTCCCCGAAGAGATGTTCGACCATCCGCACGTCCTCGCGAACGACTTGATGGCGCGCATCGAGCACCCGGTTGTCGGCGCCCTGAAGATGCCGCGCCATCCCGCGCGCCTGAGCGAGACGCCAGCCGCGGAGCCGCTCCCACCGCCGACCCTCGGCCAACACGGTGGCGAAATCATGCGGGAGCTGGGCTATCCAGACGCCGAGGTGGAGCGGCTCTTTGAGTCGGGCGTCCTCTGGACGCGCGAGCGACGCATGGCGATGGACGGCTTAAAGGCCGCAGGGAAGGGAGATTCATGAAAGCAGCACTATTCCACGGCCCGCATCAGCCGCTGACGATTGAAGAGGTGCAGATCGACCGCCCTGCGAAGCGTGAAGTTCTCGTGCGCACGGCGGCGAGCGGCGTCTGCCACTCCGACCTGCATTTCGTCGAAGGTCTGTGGGTCTTCCCGCCGCCGGCCGTTCTTGGCCACGAAGCGGCGGGGGTCGTCGAGGAAGTCGGCGAGGACGTCACTTACGTAAAGCCCGGCGACCACGTCATCGCCTGTCTCTCGGTCTTCTGCGGACACTGCGATGACTGCCTGACCGGACACCCCAACCGTTGCAGCAACCCGGAGACGCGCCGGGGTCCGGACGAGCCGCCTCGCCTCTCCCAGGACGGGAAGCCGGTGAACCAGTTCCTCAACGTGTCCAGCTACGCCGAAAAGATGCTCCTTCACGAGAACGCGATCGTAAAAATCAGGGACGACGTGCCCCTCGACACCGTGGCTCTCATCGGTTGCGGCGTTCTCACTCGAGTCGGCGCAGCCCTCAATACTGCGCGCGTCGAGCCGGGCTCGACTGTCGCTGTATTCGGCGCGGGCGGCGTCGGCCTGCCGGCGATCCAGGGCGCGAGGATCGCCGCCGCCCGGCGCAGCAAGATTTATCGTCAGTCGACCGCCTATGGAGCTTCGCTATCGACGCCCGAACGGAGGCGCACGATGTCGCTCGGTCCGATTCGCAGGAGCAATAAGCCAACAGACCCGACCACGAGCGCGAATGCGAGACTTAGAACATGGCTTCCGACCGCGTAGGCCAACGCCTCCCCGTTTCCTGCGCCAAACAGCAGGAGAACACCTGTTACCCCAGCCTCATATGTGCCAAGACCGGTCGGAATTATGGGCACAGACGCAATCAGGGCAACTGTCAGCATCACCACCACGGCCTCAATGGGCGAGATGTCGATGCCGAAAACTCGGGCGTAAACGTAGTACACGGCCGCCTGGACCAACCAGGCCGAAAGAGTAGCAACCAAGGCTCGCGCGGCGAGCGGGATGTCCTTCAGAAGAAACAGGCCGTCGATAACTTCTGGCAGGACCCTCGACACGATCCGTCTGGCAGCCAGCGGCAGCTTGCGCATCGATCCGCGCTCCTCCCAGCCTTCGTGCAGTTGGAGCCGCGAAGTAGACGCGGCGAGAACCAGTGCCACCGCAACCACGGCGAAGAGCGTCCAAGCAAGCCCCAGCAGAACTTGCGGGACGCCTTCCAGTGCCAGAACCCACAGAAATAGCAGCGCGAATATTATTCCGTCGAACAGGGTCTCAGTGACGAAGACGCTCGTTACCACAGCACCGGGCCGGAAACCAAACCTCCTGCTCAATATCCTCACCCGCAACATATCTCCCATCCGCATCGGCAAGATCAGGTTGACCATGTTGGCCGCCATATACACTTTGAATAGCGTAGGCAGAGAGATGTGCCCGAGCCTCCTGAGCGAAAGCCGTGAGCGGTATGACCAGAAGATATAGGCGAGCAGATACAAGGGGAGCGCGATTAAGAGATAAATGTAGTTGGCGTCGCCTACCACTCTTGCCGTTTCTCGGAGGTCGGCTCGCCAGAGCACAAAGGCTATGATCCCCGCGCCTGCGATGATTTGAGGGATGAGCAGCCAGCGGAACCGAGCTTTGCCCTCATGCATCGCAGGTACAGTTGGCGGAAAGCCCGGGCCGTCCTTGTCAGCTTGAGTGGCCATTGGCGTCTGAACTGGTTGGCAAGAAGCGATCGAGCGACGGTGTCGGGACGTCCGAGCAGGAAGGCTGTGCTCTTTACCCGCCGCTATCTCCCAATGGGAGATTACGCAAGAGTCGGCCGAGAGTCTATCTTGTAGGCACCTCGGCCGGTCCTGTGGGCTACCTCCACGCTCCACTCACACGCCGCCCGCTGATCTTGCGGCAGCGACCTCGATATTCTCTTTGCCCCCGTACCCTGTCCACCACGGCCTGGCGCCAGCCGCCAGAATTTGCGTTTCGCGCCTTGATGTCGCGGACTCCCTGGTCCGCAAGCCACACCGTCAAGGCGTCAGGTCCTCCCTTGGCAAAGGCCGGAACTCCGCCCCACCAGCCGGCGCGGCCGCAGAGCACGCTGGCGAAGCTGGTTCCAGCCTCGGCCGCGAGCTCCAGCGTCTCACGGAAGACAGTGTCG
>DAINDD010000038.1:20271-28421 GCA_036732045.1 Chloroflexota bacterium | reverse complement strand
AAGATTGACTGCCGATCGAGGGCGGCGACTTTCGGCTCATCCGTGAGACTGTCCGGTAGACGATGAGGGCGCCTACCGCGCCGATCGGCAAGCCGAAGATGAGCGTCGTCAGTATCGACATAGATACGGCGAACCAGATCCCCGCTACGATCACGCCGCCAAAGAGCGCGAAGAGGAGCGACTTCTGTTCGCCGGAGAGACCGGATTGCTATTCCAAATTTGACCTCCTAGAAGCGGCCGGGCGGCGACTTGAAGCCGCTGAATGGTCCGTTCCGCGTTTCCCACTTGCGGTTTTTTAGCAACTGTTCAACCTCGAGCGCGATGTCGAACTCGTCGTACTTGGCGGCTTTGGGGAGACCCTCGGCCGGGTCAACGGCGGCGCTGGTGACGGCCGGCTCCTCCCATTCCGCCTCTTCGTCTCCCGGCGCGGACTCAACGGGCTCGGCCGCGATCTCCGGAAGCTCTCCGGCGACGACCTCCGGTTGCTCCGCTGATTGCCGACGCTTGTCTCGGGGTGCCCAGCGGCGCTTCTGTGTCCACTCGGCCTGTTGGCGCTGCGAGACGTGCGGGTCGGTCGCCGGCGGCTCGGGCTCGGCAACCGGCTCAGCGACGGGTGGATGCTGCAGGACCAGCGCCTCTTGGACGGCAGCTTGCTCTCCGGCGGCCGGTTCGTCTGAGATGACCGGCGTCGCGACCCCGCGGGCCGGCGGCCAAAGCGACTCCGCGGCCTCGGATTCGTCGACCACGGCCTGCTCTTCGGAGGCGATTGACGATTCAGCAACCGCGACCGGCTCTTCGATGGCGGGCGCTTCCGCGGCGGGGACCGGGACGGCTTTGTCCGGGTTCGCGCGCAGGTAGCGTTCAACGGCGGCGCGTGCCTCGGATTCTACGCTGCTGGCGGTATCGGGCTTCGGCTCGGCGACGGCGACGGATGCCTGTGGCGCGGGCTGATCGGCAGGCGTGAGCCTGGGGTCAGGCGAAAACGGCGCCGCGTCCGCTACTGTGGGCGGAGCTATCGTCGGGATGATCGAGACGCCTTCCAGCTCCTCGCGGACCTGGGTGAAGGCGGCCCAGTAGATCATCACGTTACGTATGTGCAGGCCCCGGCGCAGCTCGAAGCGGGTGAACGAGAGCGCGCTCTCGATGTCCAGGAAAGAGACGACGTAGACAATATCGGAGTCCGGCTTGGCCCGGATCAGAACAATCGCCTCGACGTGCATCGAATCGTCGACGGCCGGGCGCTCGTGCATCGCCCAGAAGGCGTGAGTGCCGCGGCGGACATTCGCCGTCAGCGCGCCGATCTGCGCTTCGACGCCGGCCACGTCAGTCTGCAGCGTGAGGCGGAACGAACTGACGCCGGCGCTATCGGGTATCAGAACGCCGAGCCGAGGCCCGGCCGCCACCGGCGTCTCCACGACTTCGGCAACGGCTACCGCCTCCGGCTCTGTCTTCTTCCGCAGCGAGGTCAACCACGCCATTCAAACACTCCTCTTCCCTTCCAGCTATCCGCAATCTCGGCAGCCGGCGCGGGTAGATGAACGGCCGCCGCACTCCGAGTCGCGGTCACTGTGATAGACGCCGCCCGCGCATCGCGCGATACGCCGGAGCGTCAGTCTTAACCGAATCCGTGTGGAATATATACGATGGCGGGAGCGCGCCGCCGCGAAGTAATCTATTGGGGCACGCTGACAAGGCAGGAGGAACAGATGGCGACGTCACTACCGGCTGCCGTACGAGAGCTGCTGGACGGCAAGAACTTCGCGCACGTGGCGACGCTGATGCGGGACGGCTCGCCGCAAGTCACGGCGGTCTGGATCGACGTCGATGGCGATCGCATTCTCGTCAACACGGCGGAAGGCCGCACCAAGCCTGCCAACGTTCGCCGCGATCCGCGTGTGGCAATCTCGATCGTCGACCAGGAGAACCCCTACCGCGCCGCCTTCATCCGCGGCCGCGTCGTCGACCTGGTGCACGAGGGCGCGGGGGAGCACATCGACAAGCTGTCGGAGAAGTACTGGGGACGGAAGTACGCACACCGCCCGGGCGAGCAACGCGTGATCCTCGTAATAGAGTCGGACCACGTTCGCGGGATGGGCCTGGCCCTGTGACCACGACGAGCGGCGAGGCGGCGGCCGTGACGGGCGGAACGGCGGACGACAGCATCATCTCCGAGCGCCTCGTTGACCTGCTTGACGACATGCTGGCCGGGCGCGCGCCTAACGCCGGGCGCTTCTGCGGCAACTGCTACCACCCGCTCGCGCCGGAGCGCGATGTTTGTCCCCACTGCGGGACGGCCGTCGCGGAGCGGCCGACCGTCGCCGCTGTCCCGAAAGAAGTGATCGAGGCGTTCCGGCTGCGCCGTGGCCGCGAAGGGCTGGTCGTTCGCACGTTCGCCTGGGTCGGGCTCTCGATCGGCGTCATCGTCGCGCTGCTGCCGCTGGCGCTGGTCGGCGTCGCCTGGTGGACGTTCGTTTCCTTCTTCGGGCTGATGTTCTTCTTCTACCTCTTGTCCGCCAACCTGGCGAACAGCGTTGGCGACTCGCTCGGCTATCGTTGGGGGCAGGCCGTCTTCCGCCGCCACTGGCACCGCCTGGTGGCGAAGCGTGACGGCTAACCCGGCGCCGACGACCGCGCGCCAAAGCAGGAGCCGATCACGTTGTCCAGCGCCGTGCCCAAGCCGCCGCCCGGATATTGGTCATGTCCGACGATGGGTAGCAGCGAGGCCGCTCCGAATCCCGTCGGGCGACCTGTTGCGGCAGCGCCGCTTCGACGGCAAGTGTTTCTCCCATATTCCCCTCCTCCTCAACCTTTGTGCGAAGCCCTGAAGGCCGAGGTCGGAGACTGGAGGCTGCTCAATCCACAACCCCGGCCGTCAGCGCCGGTGATTTCTTTGCCCGTTTGTTCAGGGCGTGAAGCTGACGATCGCGAAGATCGCGGCTGCCGTCAGAGCCATGTATCCCATCATCTGGACCGTAGCCGACAAGACGTTACGCACAGTGGGCCTCCTTCCTTGGCTGGACCGTGGACAGTTCCCTGCGGATCGGGATCGGTGTCGTGTCGTAGGCAGCGCTGCGTACCCGCGCCGGAAGCTTCGACGAGCCGATCACTCGGAAAACCGTCCGCCGCGAGATTCCGAAGCGGCCCGCCAGCTCTTCGACCGGGACGCCCGTCAGGCGCAACTGGACGATCTGCCGGTCGCGCGTCTCGTTGAGCAGCGCGCGCAGGCCCCCCGGCTCCTCGTAGCGGCAGCGGGGCAGCGGGCACGTCAGACAGGACTCGCTGATGTCGCAACCGTCGTCCCGGTAGCGCGCGTACTCCGGAAGCGAGTCGTGGCGCCCGCGTGACTTCGGCGGGCTGGCGGGCATCATGAGCTGCTCGAGGTCCTCGGTTCGTATCTCTGAAACGGCTGCTGGTTGCATTCTCAATCCCTCCTTGATGTATCTCTTGCGCTTCAGTTGAGTGCTGGAACTTGCACCAGACCCCGGGCCACGCCCGGCGGCGAGAGGGGATCCCTCGCTGCGTGGGCGGTGAGGGCAAGGCTCACCAGGTAGTTGTCGCGCCCTTGAGAGCTCCTGCGTAACGTCCGCCAGCCGGTCGACGGCTCGACCTGAGGTGATATCTCGTTCTTGCCGGCCTGGCGGGCTATCACGACCGTGAAAGTGAGGCCGCGCCGGTTGAGGACGGAGTCGACGATCGCGCGGCCGGCCTCGGCCTGGTACGTACGGAGCGTGAGAAGCGGAGCCGCCATCACTGCGCCACCTTGAGCAGCAGCTGGGTGATGACGGTCCCGATCACCACAAAGATAAGTCCGTTAAGCCGCCCCTTGAGCTCCCCGATGTCCCGCTCCAGGCTGTGCATCCGCGTCTCGACCGCGACCCGGAAGGCGGCGGCCGATACGCGTGCGCTCTCCTCGCGGCCCCCGTCGGCCGGGAGGCGCCTGAAGCGGGAGATGGCGTGCTCGAGTCGCTGGCTCATTGCGAACATCCGTGCCAAGAAGAATAGAACGAACGTTCTGGACTGTCAATGGGGTTATGGTCAAGATGCGGACGTATGTTCGGAAAATGGCCGACAAGTGGCAAACGTGGCGCGGGCGGCCGGTGGTGGCGTCTAGCCTTCGGGGCCGAGCTGGCGCCCGCCCAGACAATGCAGGTGCAGGTGGTCCACCGTCATTCCGGCGGCGGGCCCCACGTTGAAGGCGAGCCTGTAGCCGCTCTCAGCCACGCCTTCGTCCTTGGCCACCCTCGTCGCCGTCGTAAACATGCGGGAGATGAGCGGGCCATGCTCGCCTCGAATGTGGCGGGCGTCGGCGATATGTTCTCTCGGGATCACCATGAAGTGGACCGGCGCGCGCGGGTTGATGTCCAGGATCGCGACTACGAGGTCATCCTCGTACAGCCTGTCAGCCGCGATCTTGCCCTCGATGATCTTGCAGAAAATGCAGTCGGCCATAGGCTTGGCTAAGGGCCGGTCGGCGCGTTAGGGTCAGGAGTGTTCGCCGGCGCCTGCGCGATCGTGTTCGCGGTCGCCGTGGCCTGGGGCTGGTTGGCCTGGGCAGGGGGCGAGCTACCGCCGGACCACGGACGCCAGATAGCGGCGACGATGATGAGGGCCGCCGCCGACACGAAGATCACAAGCAGCAGGATAGACGAGATAGTGATCCGCGACTCGCGATGTGATTGCCCGTATTGCACGGTGCCCCCGCCCTTCGCTGAAAGTTCCGGCGTCGCCTAGGATATCCGTCCGGACGGGTTATGTGGGCAACTTTCCGTAACGATTTCGCGGCTAATTTCGGCGGAGACCACTTTCCGCTCGTCCGAGGTTCTCGGAGGACAACGCCGCGCACAGACTCTGGATACTCGAAAACCTACCGCTCGTGCCCCGTCCAGCGGACGTACCGTTCCGCCGATCGGCGCACGGCCTCCTTCGCGTCCTCCCGCACGACGCTGTCCCACCAGCCTCCATAGATGCGATCGAAGGCGTAAGGCTCAAGCGCCCGCACAACACCGCGCACGTCCTCCGGCGGCAGCGGGATGTAGTTCGGGTAGCTGCGCATGAACGTTACCCAGCGCGAGTCCTGCGCGACGGAGACGCTGTCGCCGGTGAAGAGCGCGCCGCGGCCTTCGGCGCCGTCCGCCCAGTGCAGCACCGCGCTCCCGTTAAAGTGCCCGCCGACCTGAACCAGCGTCAGCCCCGGCCAAACCTCCAGCTTGCGGCGGTACCACTGGACTGCAGCGTCGGGCCGAACGACGTACTCGCGGTCCGCCTCCGGTAGGTAGATTGGCGCGCGGCCGAATCCCTGGCTCCACTCCACGACCGAAGCGTAGAAGTGCGGGTGCGAGACAGAGATGCCCTGGACGCCGCCCATCTCTTGCACGGCGGTGACTGTTGCGTCGTCGAGGTACGAGATGCAGTCCCAGAGGAAGTTGCCGCCGCTCGTCCGCACGAGGCACGCCCGCTGGCCGATCCCGAATCGGGGCCGCGTGTCGATGCTCTCGACGCCGGGGCCGGCAGTGCGGATGCGGTTGGTGTGTCCTTCGCTCGCCAGTTCGGCCAACGTCGTCCACTGCTGGCCGCCCGGGGGAACGTACTGCCGCTCGTCCTCGCAGATTAGGCAGCGTTCGGGCGCGCGCTCGCTGTCAGAGTACTGCACGCCACAGGTGCGGCAGATGTAGTTCGGCACGCGCGTCCTTCGCGAACTCTCAGATGAGCGGTGGCAGCTAGAACGCCGCTTCGAGCGCCAGCTGCAGGCCCAGGCCGGTCACAAACAGCAGCCCGAAGCGCCGGTTGTGGATGAAGGCGATCGCTACGAACCAGAGCGGCCAGCCGTGGTACCACTCCGGTCTCTCGGCCGGCTTGGGCTTACTGTAGAAGCGCAGCATCTGCCAGAGGAGCGGCAGCGCGCCGATCACAAGCACTAGCGCCCACATCCCCTGCCAGATGGCGAGCGCGGCCGTCGCCGCGTACATGGCGATGGATAGCGCAATCGTCACGTAGCGTGCGGCCTTCTCGCCGAGCACGATCGGCATCGTGCGAATGCCCTTCGCCTTGTCAAACGAGAGCTTGTCCAGATGCTTGCCGAAGAGGACGGTCGTGACGCCCAGTCCGTATGGCACCGAGGCCAGGATCACCCACCACGGCAGGTGCTCCGCCATCACGTAGTACGCGCCGCCGATCATCAGCGGCCCCCAGACGATGAAGACGGCGATCTCGCCCAACCCGAAGTACTTGAGCGGTATCGGCCCGCCCGAATAGAACAGAAGCACAAACGCACCCGCTAGCGCGAACGCCAGCACCCAGAGTCCGGCCGCGGCCGTCAGGTAGACGCCGATGATGGTCGCGGCGAGCAGGAGCACGCCTGTCACCAGAAAGAACTCGCGCGTGCTGTTCCGCTCGTCGGTGAACGGGTGCGGGCCGTAAGTTGCCCGCGGCGAGTCCGGCGTGTCGATGCCGTGGCGGAAGTCCCAGAAGTCGTTCACCAGGTTGCTTCCGGTATGCGCCAGGACCAGCCCCAGCGCGACCAGGATCAGCAACGGCAGGCTGAACACGTCGTCTCGAACGGCGAGGAGCCCGCCGATCACGGCGGAGATCGCCGTCATGACGACGACGGAAACGCGGCCCAGGATCAGCCAGCGACTGATCGGATCGACTTCTGAAGGGTTAACGCGTGGGATAGTGTAGAGCGCTCGCAGCCAGAGCTTGGGTCCGCTGAGCGTCTCGGTCGCAGTAGCCATGTGACGGGCCTCCGGAGAATTGTCGAGTGCCAAGGCGATTGTATCACCGTTTGTGAAAGTTGCCACGAAAGCTGAGAGTGCGGCCACAAGAGCGGTGGCGATTGCGATAAAAGACCGATAACCTGTCGTGACTGTGGACGCAGACGCGCCCGAGCTCCTGATCAACATGGCCTGCGTCTCCGCCAGCACGCCTGATGAGGACATCACGAACAACTGCGACGATGAGGACACTCACGTCATTCGGCCGAGCGTCACCCCGGCCAAGCTCGGGGCGACCTCGACGCCCAGGGCAATACCGACCACCGGCGGCTTACCCGGCTCGGGCGACGCCAGCGGACGGCTCGTGTGGGCCTTGGCATCGAGCTGCTCCTCGCTGGAGCGTTCGCCGCCGCCGTCGCCAGGCGCAGGGAAGGCGACACGTGCTAACCCAACGATCCAGACATAGCGCGGGGCGGAGCCAAGGGGCTCCGCCCTTATGTTTGCCTGTCGGCTAGCCCTGGTCCGCCCGCTCGGAGAGGAGCTGATCGACGTAGCGGGCGATGATGTCGCTCTCCAGGTTCACGCTGTCGCCCGGGCGGCGGCGGGTCAGGTTCGTGTGGTCCTGCGTGTACTGGACGAGTGAGACCGTCAGGGACTCAGCGTCCTTGGCGATGACCGTCAGCGAGACGCCATCGATCGTGATCGGGCCTTTGACGATGGTGTGACGCAGGATGTCCGCCGGCGCGTGATAGCGTGCGAGCACGGCGTCCTCTTCAGGCGTCAGCGACATAAGCTTGCCGGTTGCTTCGACGACGCCGCGGACGATGTGGCCCGATAGCCGAGTTGACGGCGTTACCGAGCGCTCCAGGTTCACCAGGTCGCCCGGCTCAAGAGACGCCAGGTTTGAGCGACGGTACGTTTCAGGCATGCAATTGAACGTTATGCTGCTGCCATCCAGCTCGACCACCGTCAGGTCGACGCCGTTCACCGCGATGGAGTCGCCGGGTTGCACGCCGTCGATCAGCTCGCCGCATTCGACGACGAGCGTTCCGCGGTCAGACTGCCGCACCAGCCCGACTTCCTCGATGATGCCGGTGAACATCTCAGTGCTGTCCCGCGAACCCCGGGCAGGCGTCGATGCCCGGCGATCCGGTGAGCACATACTGTACGCAACTCCCGACGATCGGGTCATTGAAGCTGACGAACCCGCCGCCCGCGATAGCGGAGGCCTGCTGGACCGACCAGAGGCCCGCCAGCCGCTTGATCATCTCCTGCGAGGCGTCGTTGCCGGGCAGCCCTTTCAAGCCGATCGGCCCCTGGTCGCCCTTCTCACCCTGCGGCCCCTGCACGCCTTGCTCGCCCTGCGGGCCATGCCCCGCCAGATCGATGATCGCGTACGTTGACGCCGCCGAGCCGAGGCAGGCAAGCATCACGAAGAAG
>DAINDD010000038.1:0-20261 GCA_036732045.1 Chloroflexota bacterium | reverse complement strand
CGGCAAGCCCGACGAAGTTCTGGATGCTCATGTCGATAACCCCTTTGCTCCCCTTCTTCGCCGCCGGCTTGACCAGGGCGCCATCAGCGGGATCCGCGTTCGAGATTGCGTGCCGCCGGGCGTAATCCTCATCCATATGTCGGAAAAACGAGGGACGTGAGCGTTTTTTCATAGTGAGGATGATTATACGGAGGAAGCGGGAAGGAGGAAGCGGGAAAGAGGGAAAGAGGGAAAGAGGGAAAGAGGGAAAGAGGGAAGGAAGGAGGCGGTCGCCCTTTGGGCTATCGGGGGTCAGGCTTTAGCCTGACCGGAAGCCACAACCGTAAAGAGCCGCTGGGGCTCGGCGATGCCCTTTAGCGCGTGCTCGCCGCGGTCTTCGAATGTGACACCGGCCGACGTGCGGGCCAGCGAGCGGACGGTGTCCGACACTAGAGTCTCGCCTGCTGCGGATGCTGCGGCGACGCGGGCGGCAATGTTGACCGCGCCTCCGTACACGTTGTCTGCCTCATGGATGACGTCGCCGGCGTGGATGCCGGCGTGCAGCGACAGACCGGACGCGCTCGCGGCTGCGTGACACGCCTGCGCGCAGGCGATCGCCTGCTTCGCCGACGTAAACACGGCGAGCACGCCGTCGCCCAGCGTCTTGCCCTCGACCGGCGTGCCGCCGTTTTCGCGAATCGCGGCTCGCATCGCCTCGTCCAGCCCGCGGGCCTTGTCGCGGAAGGCGGTGTCGCCGAGGCGCTCGGTCAGGGCGGTGGAGTCGACGATGTCGGCGAACAGGATGATAGCCGTGCCGGAGGGGACTTCCGCAGCAACCCGCGACTTCGTGACGCCACCGTTTATGAAGGTGACAATCCTCTGCACAAGCCCTTCGATGTCGTCGACAAACGTCCCTTCGACAACCGCGAGCTGCGCGTTCGGGATAAGCGCAGCAACTTCTCTGGTCGCTTCCATGGTCACGAATTGGAGGCCGGCGTGCTTTATCACCAACGTCGGCGTTTGGATCTGGCGGGCGTACTCTGAGGTGTCCCACGTCAACGGGATCTCTGCGGCGCCGAAGTAGTCTGGCCCGATGCAGGCGCGGACGTATTCGCCGTGGATGTTGTTCACGTCGCTGCCGGATCCGAAGGCGATGAACCCGATCGCCTCCGTTGCCAGGGTCCAGTCGGCCTTCGCGGCAGCCATCAAAGCCTGGACCTGAGGCGTGTTATAAATGTCGCTTCCCCGCAAGTAGCCGTCCATGAGAACGAGACGTGTTACTTGCTCAGGGTGGCGGGCGGCGAAAACGATGGTTGGTAGGTTGGTGGTGAGGTTGCCGACCAAACCGAACTCGCGGAAACCGGCTCGTTCGACGACTGCTTCTATGTCGAGGACGTACTTGTCTAGCGAATCGGCCATAACCCTGTCCGATAGGCCGCAACCGCGGAAATCGAAGCGGATCAGCGTGTTCGTACGGATAACCTCGCGCTGAACCCGGCTAGATGTAGGATGCGACCATTCCAGTTGTACGTGGCTGGCGATCGGATCGACGCAGAAGACGATCGGTGGCCCTTCGCCGGTGACCGTATAGGCGATGCGGACGCCGTCCTTGGTAACGCAGTAACGGACTTCCGGCTCCATCAGCCTTGCCTCACTGCCCACACCCGCACCGGATCATCGATGCCCTTCAGCGCCTGCTCACCCCGGTCCTCGAACGCCACCCCCGCCGACGTTCGCGCCAGCTCCCGCACCGTCCCCGACACCAGCGTCTCCCCCGCCGCCGCTGCCGCCGCCACGCGCGCCGCGATGTTGACCGCGCCTCCGTACACGTTGTCTGCCTCATGGATGACGTCGCCGGCGTGGATGCCGGCGTGCAGCGACAGACCGGACGCGCTCGCGGCTGCGTGGCAGGCTTGTGCGCAGGCGATCGCTTGCTTCGCTGACGTGAACACGGCGAGCACACCGTCGCCCAGCGTCTTGCCTTCCACGGGCGAGCCGCCGTTTTCTCGTATGGCGACACGCATCGCCTCGTCCAGCGCGCGAGCCTTGTCGCGGAAGGCGGTGTCGCCTAGGCGCTCGGTGAGGGCGGTGGAGTCGACGATGTCGGCGAAGAGGATGATCGCCGTGCCTGAGGGAAGCGGTTCCCGTGCGTCAACAGAGGCATCCTCATCCAGGAACTCCTCGACGATTCGTAGACACGAGTCCCAGCTGCTGGCCAGTAACCACCCATGGTCCTCGTCGTACCGCGTTAAACGCGCGTTCGGCATCGCTGCGGCTATCTCGCTCGACTGGCTACCAGCCGTTATCGCCACAATACCTGCGCGCGGGCGTTGGTCCAGCACGAGCGTGGGACACTTCACCTGGGCGACAAGCGAAGAAACGTCGTGTCGGTCAATTTCCTCGGCTGCCCTCGCCCAAACCCCTCGTTTAGCTTCTTTCGCCTGCTTCTCAGCGACGCGGCGGCCGACGTCGGTCCACCCGAAGTTGAGCAACGCCATACATTGCAGATAAAACTCCCAATCGACGCCAGCCAGTTCTCTGAGGATGCGCCTCCGCTCGTCCGTGTCGGTCACGCCCCCGCTCGCTCTCGGCGACTGCAGCACGAGTCTCCGCACTTTTTCAGGGTGGCGCACCGTATACGTGATCCCGATCGCAGTCGTCGGACCCGAACACGTCACGTCGACGGTCGGTGAATCGAGACTTTCAATCACGGCTGCCAGGTCGCTGACACCGGCGTCCAACGAGAAGTCGGCGATACGCTGAGCAGAAAGCCCTACCCCGCGTGCGTCGTACAGAACCACCGTCCGCTTCTGGCTCAGGCGCTCGACGTTCTTGACCGCCTCGGGTATCTCCCACAGGGTCTCAATGGTGGCGTAGTAGTTGTTGACGATCACCAACGGCCGCCCTTGGCCCAGCGTGGCCGTCGCTATGCGCGTCCCGTCCGCGCTCCGTACGTAGCGAATCTGCGGCTCCATCACGCCTGCCTTACCGCCCACACGCGCACGGTGTCATCGATACCCTTCAGCGCGTGCTCGCCGCGGTCCTCGAACGTGACGCCGGCGGATGTGCGCGTGAGGTCGCGCACAGTGCCGGAGACGAGCGTTTCGCCTGCTTCGGACGCTGCGGCGACGCGAGCGGCGATGTTGACCGCGCCTCCGTACACGGTGTCTGCCTCATGGATGACGTCGCCGGCGTGGATGCCGGCGTGCAGCGACAGACCGGACGCGCTCGCGGCTGCGTGGCAGGCTTGTGCGCAGGCGATCGCTTGCTTCGCTGACGTGAACACGGCGAGCACACCGTCGCCCAGCGTCTTGCCTTCCACGGGCGAGCCGCCGTTTTCTCGTATGGCGACACGCATCGCCTCGTCCAGCGCGCGGGCCTTGTCGCGGAAGGCGGTGTCGCCAAGGCGCTCGGTGAGGGCGGTGGAGTCGACGATGTCGGCGAAGAGGATGATCGCGGTGCCAGAGGGGGCGCCGCCCGCCCCCGCCGCTGCCAGCGGCTCACCGCGGACGAACGAGTGCAGCTCTTGCGGGTAGTCGTTGGTGCCTACCAAGCGGGCGTTGGGAATACTCGAAGCCAGCACTCGCGCCAAGTCTTCTGTGACGAAACCGGATCTGTCCATCACGACGAGAGTGGGTACTCTCACTTGAGGGAGGAGGTCCAGAACATCGACTTTCTCTGCTGCATCCACGGACGAGAAGAACGTCTTCGCGGACGTGGAGCTGCGATATAGCTCTGCCGTTTTCCTGGCAAGCGCCGTGTCCGCAAAACCGAGCGCGGCCGTGGCGATGGTCAGGGTGACGAATTCCCATTGTTCCTCTGCCATCCCACGTAATGCAACCAGCGCCTGCATGGCCGGAAGCTTTTGATAGTAGGCGGAGCCCAGGGCGAAGGAGTTCACGAGAACCAGATGAGACACGCGCTCAGGGCAAAGGACCGCGTAGGTGATCGCTGGCGGACCGCCGTGGCCGTACCCGCAGAGCACAAAGCGGCCGACTTCGGCGTGGTCAACGACAGCCTCGAGGTCCTTCACCCTCGCCGCCAGCGAAAAGTCAGTCACGTCCCGGTCAGAAGAGCCCATACCGCGGAGGTCATACCGCACGACTCGCCAACCCGAGGCGATGAGTCGGTCTACCTCCCGGCGCGTAGGTTCGTTGTGGAGGTACCAATGAATGTCGCCCCACACGTTGGACGTGTACACCAGCGGCTGCCCCTCGCCCATCACGCAGTAGGCGATGTTCACGCCATCGCTCGTCTTCGCGTATTGGATGCGCGGTTCCATGGCGCTTATCCTACGCTGCCGTGCGCGGCGTCAGCACGACCAGCGGGATCTCGCGCGCGCTGCCAATCCGCCGCGCGTACGCCTTGTAGCCGGGGTACTGGCCTGTCACCAGCGTCCAGAGCCGCGCCCGCTCCTCCCCCGTCGCCATACGTGAGGTGACCCGCCGCTTGCGCGCGCCGACTTGTACGCGCGCCGCCGGGTTCGCCGCGAGGTTCCGCACCCACTGAGGGTGCTTGTTCCCGCCCCAGTTCGAGCCGATCACAACCATCGCCTCGCCGTCATCGACGTAGAGGAGTGGGACCGTGCGGGGTTTGCCTGTGCGCCGGCCTATCGTCGTCAGGAGGAGCATCTTCTGCCCGGCGAGCTTCGCGCTCAGGCGCCCATTCGTCAGGCGATAGACCGCGAGGTGCACGGCTGGGATCACTCGCATCAGCGGTGTGAAGTAGGGGAGCGTCCGGCGGAACACGCTAGCGGCGCGGTGGGCCGGCCATCGCCTGCTGGTACCAGCGCACGGCGCCGTCGTCCATCCAGGCCGCGATCTCGGCGTCGGACGCGCGTTCGGGTAGCGCCTTGAGCATGTCGGCGACGTGGATCGGGTCGTGCCGGGCCAGCCCCATCAGGAACAGCTTGAACTGCACCTGCGCCGGGTCGCGCTTGTTGTCGCCGGGGAACTGCACGGTCTGCTCGATGTGCGCGTCTTCCAGCTCCTCCATCACGACGGACAGTTTGGCCCGGTTCTCAGCGCCCTCAGCCAGGATGCGCTCGAGAGGCCAGTCGTGGCGTTCGGCGACGCGGGCATTGTTGTACGCGTCGACGTCTAACGTGCTGCCGTCATCGTTCCGGCCCGGCGCTTCGATGCGGCCGTCCTTCAGGGCCGTCATCCAGCGCGCGATCTCTTCATCGAACTGCGCCAGGTGGATGATGAAGTCCTTCACCGTCCAGGTGCTGTCCGGCACCGGCCGCGCCAGCTCTTCTTCCGTCAGCGATCGGCAGAAGGCATCGAACTGCTGCCGGTGCTTCTGCATGGTGTCGGCGGCGTGTTGGACGGCGGTGCTTTTCATGGCATTTCCCCTTCGACACGCAGTATACAGCGCCTGCGCGAGGACGGCTGGCGTCCTGTCTCCGGTTCCTAGTTCTCGGTTCCTTGTCGGATAATGACCGCACTATGATCCCCCAGCACATGCAACGCGCCCTCGACCTCGCCCGCCAGGCGCCGGAACCGACCTCGCCCAACCCAACGGTCGGCGCAGTCGTCCTCGGCGCGGACGGCGTCGTTATTGGCGAAGGCGTCACGCAGCCACCGCCGGGGCGGCACGCCGAGGCCGTCGCGCTCGCAGCTGCCGGCGAGCGTGCGCGGTGCGGCACGCTGTACGTCACCCTCGAGCCGTGCTGCCACCACGGCCGTACGCCGCCCTGCACGGACGCGATCATAGCCGCCGGCATCGCGGAGGTGCACTACGCCACCGACGACCCGGACCCGAACGTCGCCGGTGGCGGTCGTCGCGCGCTCGAAGCGGCGGGCATCCACGTCGTCGCCGGAGAGGGCGAGGCGGAAGCACAGCGCGTCAACGAGGCGTTCTTCAAGCACCGCACCACCGGCCTGCCCTTTGTCATCGCCAAGTTCGCCGCCTCTTTGGACGGGCGCATCGCCGCGGCGTCGGGAGACTCGCGCTGGGTCTCCGGCCCCGAGACGCGCGCCTGGTCGCACAATCTCCGCACTCGCATCGATGCCATCCTGGCCGGCTCCTCGACCATTGTGGTCGACGACCCGCTGCTCACCGCGCGACCGAATGGCCAGGACGCGGCCCGCCAGCCGCTGCGCGTCGTCGTCGACACGCGAGGACGGGTGCCGCCCATGGCGCAGGTCTTCACCGGCCCCGCGAAAACGCTGGTGGCGACGTCTGACGAAGCGCCCGCAGCCTGGCGTGCAGCAGTGGAGGCGCGGGGCGCGGAAGTCGTTTCCTTTCCGGTCGATGGCCGTCACGTCGATCTGCGCGCAGTGCTAATCGAGCTGGCCAAGCGCGACGTTCTGACGCTGCTCGTCGAGGGCGGCGGCGTCATCCTCGGCTCCTTTTTCGACTCAGGCCTGGTGGACAAGGTGCACGCCGTCATTGCGCCGATGATCGTCGGCGCCGCCGACGCCCCGGCCGCCGTGGCCGGCGAAGGCGCAGACCGCATGGCGGACGCCCTCCGCCTCCGCGACGTCACCTTGGAGCGCCTGGGCGAGGACATTCTCGTGACGGGCTACCCGCAGTACCCGGAGCGCGCGGAGTGAAGCCAAATCCAAAGGAGTCCGACTTTGGCCGGTAGTCGTTCCGTTGTTCCTGCTGAACGCATCGAGAAGCAAATCGTTCTGCTTCGCGAGCACAGAGTGATGCTCGACTCTGATCTCGCTGAACTGTACCAGGTGGATGTGAAGGCGCTGAATCAGGCAGTCAGACGCAATATCGACCGGTTTCCCGCCGACTTCATGTTTCAATTGACCGCCGAGGAGGCTGAACTTTTAAGGTCACAAACTGTGACCTTAAAGAGCGGGCGGGGACGGCACAGCAAATACCTCCCGTACGCCTTCACGGAACAGGGCGTCGCTATGTTGTCCAGCGTCCTCCGCAGCCAGCGTGCTGTGCAGGTCAACATCGAGATCATGCGCTCCTTCGTCCGCTTGCGCGAGATGCTGTCCTCCAATCGCGACCTGGCCCGCCGTTTGGACGAACTGGAGAAGCGCTATGACGCGCAGTTCAAGGCTGTCTTCGATGCAATCCGCCAGCTCATGGCCCCGCCGGTTGCGAGCAAACGGCGACTTGGGTTCCGTACGAAGGCCGAGGATTGAGGAGAAAGCTGGTTGAGCCCCCGAAAGAAGACGTACTGCATCTACGTGATCGATCTTGATCAGGCTGTCTGGCGCGACAGGCCAAAGATGCGCAAGTCGAATCCCCGATACAACCCGCTTAGCGGGCCGGGATTCTTGTACGTAGGCATGACCATGTACACACCCAAAGAGCGATTTGAGACACATAAGGCAGGTGGCAAGCTGTCTTCTCCCGTCGTCAGGAAGTACGGCCTCCGTCTCCGGCCAACGCTGTATGGGGCGTACAAGCGCATGTCCCTGACCGACGCCGAGGAGATGGAGGTCTACGTGGCGGAGCGTCTTCGCAGGAAGGGGTATGCTGTCTGGCCGGTCAAGCCCGGCGGTGCCTTCTCGATGAACGGAGACACGTTGTTTTGAAGCCCCTGCCTCGCGTTGATGCCGTCCCGCTCTTCCCCGAAGAGCGCGCCGCCCTGCTCGAACTCCTGCGTTCGCTCCCCTCCGAGCAGTGGGCGCGGCCGACCGTCTGCGACGGCTGGTCGATCAAGGACGTCGCCGCGCACCTGGTCGCCGATGACCTCGGGCGGCTCTCGCACGAGCGCGACGGCTTTTCCGCCGGCCGTTTCGAGCCGACCGGCGCGGAGACGTTCGAGGCGGAGCTGCCCGCCTTTATCAACCACCAGAACGAAGCGTGGGTCGCATCGATGCGCCGGGTCAGCCCACCCCTTCTGATCGACCTGCTCGATTGCGCAGGACAGAGGACGCAGGCCTACTTCGAATCGCTCGACCCCGACGCGCCCGGCCTCGGCGTCAGCTGGGCTGGCGAGAGCGAGTCGGCAAACTGGTTCGACCTGGCGCGCGAGTACACGGAGCGCTGGCACCACCAGGCCCAGATCCGAGAGGCCGTTGGCGCGCCGATGCTCTACGAGCCGCGCCTCTTCGCGCCGCTGATCGCCACGCTGGTCCGCGGCGTGCCGCACAGCCTCCGCAAGCGCGACGCCCCGGAGGGCGCCCACATCCGCATCGTCCTTCACGAGCCGAACCAGGCGCTGTCTCTGGTGCGCGAAGCCGGCCGGTGGCAACTCGTCCAGCCGGTTCCCGCGAAGGCCGACGCCGCCGTGGAGCTCGACGGCGACACGGCCTGGCGCGTCTTCACGAAGAACATCTCGCCCGCCGAAGCGAGGCAACGCGCAACGATCACAGGCGACGAAACGCTGGGCGAGCGCGTGCTGCAGACCGTCTCGGTCGTCGCCTGATGCCGGACTACGCGCGTATCTACGCTCGGCAGGAGTACCTGACTCCGGGCGCGGCCGACACGGTTGCCATAATCGCCGAGACCGTGCGCCCGGACGAGTCGACCACGCTGCTCGACGTCGGTGCGGGCAAGGGCGAGGCGGCGTCCACCTTCGCCTCGCAGTTCGGCTGCAAGATCGTCGCAGTCGAGCCGTACGACGCTTTCGTACACATCGCCGCGGCGAAGTTCTGGTTCTTCAACCTGCGCGACCTCGTATCCCTCCTCCGCGCGGACGGCAAGCGTCTGCCGCTGTCAGACGCCAGCGTTGACGCCGCCTACTGCATTGGTGCGCCCTCCATCGTCGGCTTGGAGCCAGCTCTGGTTGAGATGTCACGCGTCGTGCGGCCCGGCGGCCACGTCATCGCCTCCGACATCGTCTGGCGCGAGAAGCCGGGCCCGCTTGGCGCGGAGTGGCGCTGGCTGGCCGGAGCCCCACAAGTCAGCGCCGAAGGCTACGGCCGTGCCATCGAGGCCGCCGGCCTGCGCATCGACCGCACACACATGCACAACCGCGCCGTCTGGGAGGACTACTTTCGCCCGATGCTGGCCGTCGCCCAGGAAGCCAAGACAGCGCAGCCCGCCGACGTCTTCTTCGCGGACGAGGTGGAGAGCGGCGTCGAGTTGGAACGCCGCGCGGTGGAGGCCTGGCTGGACTACGCCACGTTTGTGGCGACGAAGCCGGTGTAGGGGCGAGGGCCAGCGTTTACTCCAGCGTCGCCTTCTCCTTGCGGACGAAGAGCGACCGGACCGTGCGGAACAGCTTCATGTAAAACGGCACGCCCATGCCCTCGAATGGCTGCTGACGGGACGTTTGGTCACGCACTTTCGGGTAGACGGCCGCGACCTCGGCGCCCAGGAGCATGATCTGGCTGTTGATGTACACCCAGAACATGAATGTGGCGACGGCCCCCAGCGAGCCAAAGACGAGATCGAAGTCGCGGAAGTTCGTTACGTAGAAGCTGAAACCGAA
The DNA here is from genome assembly GCA_036732045.1 of Chloroflexota bacterium. Lineage (GTDB taxonomy): Bacteria > Chloroflexota > Dehalococcoidia > SM23-28-2 > RBG-16-64-32 > DATKKM01. The sequence continues at coordinate 10,930 of DAINDD010000038.1, read as the reverse complement.
CTTCACCACCTCGAAGAGCACTGCGGCGACGAGAGCCCCCGGCAGCGCGTTGGCCACGTTGCGATTCCGGCTAGGCATCACCGTGTACGTGACGAGGAACGCCCCCAGCGACAGGAGGAACGGGATCGCATACTCGGCGAAGGTCCAGGCCAGCCCCATGTCCTTGGACAGACGCCCGATCCAGGCCAGGTCATCGCTGCGAGTTTGGATGACCCGCAGCGCCGCGCTCGACGCTATGGACGCGATGAAGAACAGCCCGAGCCCCAGCACCAGTGTCAGATCCATGACCTTCTGCTGGAACCACGGCCGCTGATAGGTGATGTCCCGGTAGACGATATTGAGTGCGCGGCGGATCGCCGTGAACATGCTGCTCCCAGCCCAGAGCATGCCCAGTAGACCAACCAGGCCGATCGCCGTCGCGTTCGGGCCGGAGATCGCCTTCACCGCGTCCTCCACTGTGTTGCGTCCGTCTCCCTGGTTAAGCGGGATATCTTTCAGGACTTCGTTCACGATGTCATGCTGGAGATTCGTGTTGAGGAAGAGGCTGGCGACTCCAACGACGAAGATGAGCAGCGGGAAGAGCGAGAAGATGACGTAGTAGGTGATCGCTGCGGCGAGCTGGGGGCAGTTGTCGGCGTAGTACTTCTTGCCGGTGTTCCAGACGAGATCCTTAAGAAAGCGAAACATGTGCCTGCCTATAAACAAAATTGTAGCGGAACGGCACTGCCCTGCCGCTCAAATCGACGTAATATGTGGCCTGACCGACCGGGGTTGACTCATAACGACCGCGTTTTCGTATACTCCAACCGTGCAGTCACAGGAGGTTAGGATGCCCCCGTCGCCTCTCGGGGAGACCCTCCGGCGTGCTCGTACCGCGAAAGGCATCACCATCGAGGACGCCGAGCGCGTGACCCGCATCCCCAGGAAATATCTGGAAGCGCTGGAGCTTGATAATTTTGGTATTTTGCCCGCGCCAGTCTATGCGCGCGGGTTCCTCCGTTCGTACGCCGGATATCTCGGCCTGGAGCCCGGGGAACTGCTCCCTTTCTTCCCGGTCGGACACGTCGATGAGCCCACGCTGGATCCGCTGCCGGAGGTCGACGAGCCGCGCACCTGGAACCTGAACGGGATCGTCGCCATGGCGGTCGTTGGGTTGCTCGTGCTACTGGTCATCGGCCTTTACTCACTGGGTCACGACTCCAGTAACGCCTTCTCTCGATCCAACCCCAACACGTCGCCAATAGTCGTCGGCGCGGGCGATCAGTCGTCCTCCGGCCAGAACAACGGCGTGGCTGCCGCGCTGCCGGACCTCGTCGGCCAGACCCAGCAGCAAGCCATCTCGTTAATCAGGGCAACCGGCGCCGACTACATCATCGTTGGCGTCCAACAAAACGGCACGCCGGCCGGCCAGGTCGTCTCGCAGGACCCCCCGTACGGACACAACGTCGGCCCCGGCGACCTCGTCACGATTAACGTCAGCCAGTAAGGCTGGGAGTCAGCCTTGAGGCTGACAGCGGCGCCCACGCTTCTAAATCCGCACGATCTCCGTCTCCACGTCCAGGATCTCGGCGTCCAGTCGCTCATGGCGGATGAAGGCGATCACGCTCGCCATCACTTCGTCGGCGTGGCGGTCGTCGTTGGACACGCAGCTGATTCCGAGCGAGGCGATCTGCCACGAATCCTGGTCGCCCACCTCCGCGGCGGAGACGTTGAAGCGGTTGTGCAGCCGGGCGATCAGAGACTTCAACACTTGCCGTTTGCCCTTCAGCGAATGGTTCTCCGGCAGCCGCAGCGTAATCCGGCAGACGCCCACCGCGAGCGGCATCGTTAGGTCCCGGGCGCTTCGGCGGCTTCCGCGAAGGCGGGTTCTTCGTCGAGGACTTCGGCCGGAGCTCCTTCGGTAGCGCCGCCGCCGTTTTCCGCGACAAGCGCGGCGGCGACCTCAAGCTCCGGCAGCGGCGGCAGGTCCTCGGGCTTCTCCAGACCGAAGTGCTCCAGGAACTTGAATGTGGTCCCGTACAGGTAGGGCCGGCCGGGCCCATCCGCGCGCCCGACCTCGTTGATGAGGTCGCGCGCTTTCAGCACCATCACGCTGTAGTCGCAGTTCTTGCGCAGGATGCGCTCCACCTCGCCTTTTGTGACCGGTTGCTTGTAGGCGATCACGGTCAGCGTCACGAGCACAACCGGGGACAGCCGTTGGTTCTCATCGATGCCGAGGTAGCGTTGCACGTACGAGGCCGTCTCGGGCGCGCTCACCATCTGCGCCGACTGCCCGGTGCGCTGAATGCGAACGCCCCGCTCACGGCTCGTCGCGCCAAGCTCTTCGGTCGCCTGGCTGATGGCCTCCGGCGTCTGCTCGGTCAGGCGGGCGAGCGTGCGCAGTTCCACCGGCCCGTCAGCGACGAAGAGGACGCTTTCAATGACCAGCTTTAGCTGATCGGGGTCTAGCTCGGTAGGCATGTGTCGATCAGGGCTGGAACGACTGGCTGTGTGGATCTTGTGATGGCGGTTCCGTGACAGATGGCGTCTCGTCGTAGACGAGCGGCCCCGGCGATGAGTCAGCGTGCGACTCCATCGAAGGTGCGGGAGGAGTCGGCGCGCTCGAGATCCTTTCGTCCACCGTCTGCACGGTGGACATCGGGGCCGGATCGGCGGTTGGCGGCCCGAAAGCCGGTGTCGGATGTACCGGAGAGCGCGATCCACCGAACGCGATCTTAACGGGCGGCACCCCGGAGACCGGGAGGCCGAGGTCGGTCTGGATCGCCTCCACCACGACGCGCACGGCCTCTTGCGTCACGCTTGCTAGGTTGACGCCTGGCGGTACTGTCAGCTCCATTGACGTTGCGATGCCTTTATCGCGCGTCCAGACGTGTGTGCGGGCCGCCGTCACGTCCGGCAGCATGAGCAGCGCCTCCTCCAGTCTCACCCGCAGCGCGTCGGCGGGGATGATGAGCGTGGCGCCGGCCTGTTCAACGCGCAGGTCCTTCGGTTCGGCGTCGGGAGCCACTTCCACGACGATCACAAGCAACCCGATGATGCCTGCCGCCAGCGCGGCGAGTGTGACAACGAGCTTGCCCGCGTCGGTGTTGTTGTCGCTGAGGAACTGCACGAAGTCCCCCAGGCGGCTGATCGTGCGGTCGGGTGCAGCCCACGTGAGGAAGACGATCACGGCCATAGCCACGATCCAGGCGCTGGCGCAGAATACGATGAGTAGGCGGTTGCTACTGTCCATGTGGGCCCTCTGGCGCGAGATCTCCGAGCATGCCGTCGGCGTGGAAGCCGGTCAGCCGCGCGGGACGGAGCGTGTTCCCCAGCGCGGCATCGGCGGCAGTGTAAACGCGGACGTAGTTGCCGGTCAATCCCTCCCAGAGCCCGCCCGATTCTTGCTCCCAGAGCACCGCCATCGTGCGGCCGAGCTGCTCCTGTCGGAACGCCTCCGACGAGTGCCTGGCCACCGTCAGCAGCTGTTCGAGGCGGACTCGCCGGACGGGCGGCGGTAGGTGACCCTTCATTCGCTCCGCGCCTGTGTGCGGCCGTCGCGAATAGGGGAAGCAGTGCATCGCCGCGAAGCGGGTCTCCTCGCATAACCGCAGCGTGGCTTCGAAGTCAGCGTCCGTTTCGCCGGGGAAGCCGGCGATAACGTCAGTGGTGATCGCGGCGCCGGGCACACGCTCGCGGATCAGCGAGATCGCCGCTCGGTAATCGTTCGCGGTGTAGCGACGGCGCATCGGCCCTAGCACTGCGTCGGAGCCGCTCTGCAACGGGATGTGGAAGTGCGGACAGAGCCTGGCGTCCCGCCAGAGGTCGAGCAGCACCGGCGTAATGTCCTGCGCTTGCAACGATGAGAGACGAATGCGCGGGATCGACGTCCGTTCAAGCAGATCGGCGAGAAGGCGGCGCGGGCCCAGCTCCTCATGTGGCCAGCCCAGGTCGCGTCCGTAGTTGCCGAGCTGCGTCCCGGTGAGCACGACCTCCAGCACGCCTTCCGCCTCGCACGCCTGCACCTGGTGCACGACATCGGCGATCGGCACGCTCTCCTCGCGGCCACGAGTGTAGGGGACGATGCAGAAGGCGCAGAGCTCGTTGCAGCCCTCCTGGATCTTAATGAAGGCACGCGTCCGCAGGGGGTTGCGCACGGGCGTGGGGCAGCCGGCGGCCGGGTCGCCGCGGCCGGCGAGCCGCTCGAGGATGAGGTCAGGGATCGCGGGCTTGTCGACGTTGCGCAGGACGATGTCGGCGCCGGTCAGCCGTCCGATATCGGCGGGGGCGGTCTCGGCGTAGCAGCCGGTCAGCACGATCTGTGCGCCGGGGGAAAGCCGCCGGGCCATCCGTACAAGATGCCGCGCCTTGCGGTCGGCGACGTGGGTCACCGAACAGCTGTTGACGACGAAGGCGGACGCCCCTCGGACGGGCCGGTCAACGACGTGGACGCCTTCGCCGGCTAGGCGTCGGGCGATCGTCTCGGAATCGGACTGGTTGAGCTTGCAGCCGAGCGTGAGCACGGCAACGACGGGGCGGTCGCCGGCAGGAGTCTGCGTCACACGCCCATAATAGGCCGCGTCGCCACGGTCGAACAGGGGCGATAGTGGAGAACCCAGAACTCAGAACTGAGAACCGGCCAAGCTTGTCGCGGACGCGCTAACTTCAGCGGCTCTTGGTGAGCGGTTCCGGACTCTCGGTCACGCGCCGCAGTGGGAGTAGCCGCAGACCGGGCAAGTCTCACAGCCTTCGCCGTGGGCGAGCGGGCCGCCGCAGTCGGGGCAGCGGGGCTGCCGAAACATCTGAAGCCGGAGCTGGGTTGCCGGGGCGGTTTTCAACATGGCTGCCATTTCGTCCTCCAGATACTAAAGAGAACATCTGTACTAACAGTAAATAGCACGCCCGTTCTGTTGTCAACACGAAATGGCACTCTCTCCCGCATCGTGTGTGTGACAATCCTCTCGATGCGGATCGTCGTGGCGCCACAGGAGTACAAGGGGACGCTGAGCGCCGCCGAAGCCGCGGCGACGATGGCCGAAGCTGTGCGGCGTGTCCTGCCGGGGGCCGGCGTCCTGGTGCAGCCGCTGGCCGATGGCGGACCTGGGACCGTGGCCGTGATCGTTGGGGCTGTCGGCGGGTCGACTCGTACGACCAATGCAACCGGGCCGCTCGGTGCGAACGTAGACGCAGAGTGGGGCTTGCTCGACGACGGGACAGCGGTCATCGAGATGGCGGCTGCGGCCGGCCTCTTGCTCGTCGATGAGCGCGGGCGCGACCCGCGAATCGCTACGACCTACGGCGTAGGCGAGCTCATCCGGGTGGCGCTGGACGCCGGTTGCCGGCGGATGATCGTCGGTCTCGGCGGCAGCGCGACGAACGATGGCGGCGCAGGCATGGCGCAGGCGCTCGGCGTAAGACTTCTCGATGCGCAGGGGCAGGAGCTGCCGCCCGGCGGTTCGGCGCTGGCCCGGCTCGACCGGATCGACGTCTCGGGGATAGACGCGCGTGCATCGGACTGCGAGGTGTTAGGGGCGACCGACGTGCGTAATCCGCTCTGCGGGCGGGAGGGCGCTTCGATCGTCTACGGGCCGCAGAAGGGCGCTTCACGGGAGGTCGCCCGTGAGCTGGACGAGGCTCTCCGTCACTATGCAGAGATCATCGAGCGCGACCTGGGCGTCTCTGTCGCCGGCGTGCCGGGCGCGGGCGCAGCGGGCGGGCTCGGCGCCGGCCTGATTGCCTTTCTGGGCGCCACGATCAGACCGGGGATCGATGTCATCGCGGAAGCCCTCCGCCTGGCGGAACGCATCCGCGGCGCCGATCTCGTCCTTACCGGCGAGGGTCGGCTGGACGGGCAGACAGCGTTCGGGAAGACGGTGGCCGGCGTCGCGCGCATCGCCCGCGCCGAAGGCGTGCCGGTGATCGTCGTGCCGGGTGCGCTGGGGGATGGCTGGGAGTCGATCCAGCCGCTTGTGGCGGCTGTGGAACCAGCGACAGGCGACGGAGAGCCTGCCATGCGCTTGGCGGTTGCGGTGGAGCGAGCGCTGCGAGGTTGGCGGGCGTAGACTGTCAGGCTTAGCTCGGAGTCCTGGCGGCGCAACGGATTGATCGAGACTTAGCCAGGGTTCCTGGCGGCGATCTCCTCGTGGGTGCGCTGGTGGAGGAGGTGCGGGAAGACCAGGCAGGCAATTCCGATCGAACCTGCCAGCGGGGCGATTATGGCGAGGAACCCGTAGTCGCCGGTTCCCAGGTGGAAGAGCTGCGAGGCTATTAGCGCGCCCATGTGTAGGAGGGCGAGCCAGAAGACTGCGCGGTGGTGCAGGGGATCGCGGAAACAGTAGATGTACACGGCGGCCAGGGGGATGCCCTCCCAGCCGAAAGCAAGTCCGCCGAACAGTCCGTGGATCTTGTTGTGGCCGTTGTTGACGAGGAAATCGGCCCGCGTGAAGGCTTGCGCCAGCACACCAAGCAGCGACCAGCCGGCGAGGAGGAGCAGCATGATGCGCGGCCGCTGGAGGAAGGTGAGTATCGGGTTCGGCTCGTCGCCGGTGTAAACGACGCGCGTCGTCCCCGCGCCGGTCCCTGTGCTGGGATTCTCGGACATGACGCCTCCTTCAGCCCACGCCAAGCTCGCGCAGGCGGTCCTCATCGATGCCCATGTAGTGGCCGATCTCGTGCAGCAGCGTCTGCCGGGCCTGCCCAACCATCGACTCGATCGAATCGCAGGCCCGCTCGTGGCTGCGTTGGTAGATGACGATGACGTCCGGCACCACCATCGAGTAGCCGCGGCCGCGTTTGGTTAGCGGTATCCCCAGGTAGACGCCGAAGAGGTCCATGCCGGGCCGCAGGCGTGTGCGGCGCCGTTCGTCCGGGGTCGGCGCCCAGCGAACCTGGATGTCGAGGTTGTCGAGGGCGTCCCGGAAGGGCGGCGGCAGCTCTTCGAGCGCCTCGCTCACGACTTGCTGGAACTCTTGGCGAGTCATTCTCACAGAAGATACCCCGGCTAAACTGCTCATGCCGATGCCCGTATTGTACGGGGAGGAACTGGGAACTGGGAACCGGGGGGGGACGAAGCATGGGAGCAAGGCAGCAAAGCGACTAGTCCTCGGCTGACGCCACGATTCGAATCGACGATGGCCTGACAACCGCACCGGACGAGCGAGGATCGCGTTAATTCAACACGGAGTAAACATGTTACGACTCTGGATTCTGGCAGTCTTGGGGTTGATCGCCGTTATCGGTTTCGCGTGCCGGGACAGTGGTAATGACTTACCGCAAACGGCCGCGACGGCGACGCTGACCGCATCTGGGACGTCAATGAGCACGACCGCTGCCCCATCAACGACAGCGTCGGCGTCTTCCGCCACTCCGACTTCCACCGCGACGCTGACTTATAACGACTCCACCAACGGCTATTCCTTCGAGTACCCTGCGTCCTGGTATCTTTCGCCCGCGAAAGACAACGGTGGCAACCCGACCCTGTACAGTTACGACCCCGCCACCGCTATCGGCGACGGTAGGCTGGTACCTTCTGACAAGTTGAAGGTTTTCTTCTGGGTTGCTGAGGGCGTGGACAAGCCATTGGCGCAATGGCTAGCCGACGGAGACAATACCGCCAATCAAGTCTCACCCCTCACGGTCATATCGCAGTCTGACGCAACCCTAGACGGCAGACAAGGCACCGCCCGCGTCACGGAGAGTGACGGCGTCAGGACCACCAGCTACTACATACCGATCAGCAACAAGAGGGTCTTTGTTGTCAATGCCGGCCCTTCTGACTCCAAGGTGTGGCCGCAGTTTGAACCCGTTCTCGCTAGCCTCCTGTTTGCCTCGTGAGAAGACCCGCGCTAGCCCTTCCCTGGCTGCTTCTAGCGTCGACCGTGGTTATCCGTCTTCCGAAATTCAGTCCTGCCCTCATAATTGATGGTGTTAAATCGAACACGGAGTAGACATGTCACGACTCTGGATCCTGCCAGTCTTGGGGTTACTGCCATGCTCGGCCTTGCTTGCCGGGCCAATGGTGATGACTTACCCGCTGCTGTCGCCACAGCAACGCCGACCGCACCCGCAGCGTCCTTCACGGCCACCGCCGCACCAATCACGGCGTCCAGTGCCACGCCGATACCAACGACGGTGTGGAAGAGATTCACTAACACTGACTACGGCTTCTCGTTCCAGTATCCCGCCGGCTGGTACCTGGATGTGCATGGCTCACGTCCTGATACAACCATGGACTATGTGGCAATCTCCAACCTCCCGACGGACCGGCCAGGGACAGCCACATTTCTACCCGGAACGTTCAGAATCGAGTTTTATATTGGCGATCGTGACGGGTTGAGCCTGGAGGATTGGGTACTGAGGAATCGAGAGCCGCTGGGCGATGAAGTAAAGGTCGTTACCAGCGAGCCGTTAGTCATCGACGGCAACGAAGGGTTGGAGCAAACACGTAGCTACTACTGTTGTGATGCGTCTTCCGACACGCCTCTATACGTCGACTTCTTCAAAGCGGGGAACTTCGTGTTAATGGCCGGTGGTCCGAGTATCGACTCGCCGGATCTGCCAATTTATCGACAGATCGTGCAAAGCCTAACGTTCGAGGACTAGGGAAGTGCCTAGACGGTGCGGGGTTGGCGCTGAAGGCCTTACGGTATGGCGGAAGCGGGCGCGGTGCCAGACGGTGTCGGCACGGTGGTGACCGGCGCGGCCGGTAGTTGGTTAGCGCTTCCGAGCTCACCGGCGATATAGCTTTCCATGATCGAGCGCAGCATGGGAGCCACTTCGGCAGAGCCGGACTTGCCCTCATCCAGCGCGCCGACGGCGACGATTGTCGGGTCGCTGCGGTTGGCGTAGGCGACGAAGAAGACGTGATCGGAGCCCTGCGCCAGGTCTTCGGCCGTCCCGGACTTGCCGGCGACGTCGATGCTGGAGCCGAGCCAGGCGTTGTAGGACGTGCCACCGGTGCTCTGCGTGACCAGATACATGCCGTAGCGGATGGCGTCAACCGTTGTCTGTTGGACGGGCAGCTGGTGGATCTCCTTGGCCGAGAACTCCTGGGCGGCCACGTTGTTCTGCTGGGCGAGCTTCCAGATCAGCAGCGGCGATCGCAGGTTGGCCGTCAGCGAGATGGCGGAGTAGAAGTTGGCGATCTGGATCGGGGTGGCTGTCAGGTAGCCCTGGCCGATCGCCATGTTGACGGCGTCGCCGGTAAACCAGGCTTCGCCGACTTTGGCTTGCTTCCACTCGGGGTCAGGCACGTTGCCGGACGCCTCCTCGATGCCGATGCCGGTCGGGCTGCCGTAGCCGAACTGGCGGATGAAGTCCGGGAAGATGTGCTCGCCGGTTTCGTCGAGAGTCTTGCCCATCTGGTAGAAGACCGGGTCGCAGGAAGCCATCAGCCCCTCCGACGGCGTCAGATAGCCGCGGTCATACGTTTGCCAGTTCTTCTGCGCGTACTTTTCGCCGAGGCCGGTCCAGACCGGCGGGCAGGGGAACTCCGAGTCCGGTGTGTAGCCCGCTTTCTCCAGCGCGGCCGCCAATGTGACCGGCTTGAAGGTAGAGCCGGGCGGGTATTCGGCGAGGACGGCACGGTTGAGGAACGGCTGCTTCGGGTCGTTGAAGAGCGCGTTCGCTTCGTCTTTTGTCAGGCCGCGGATGAAGGCGTTGGGGTCGAAGCGCGGGAAGGAAGCCATCGCCAGCACAGAATTGTCGCGCGGGTCCATGACAATGATGGCGCCGGCGCGCTGGCCGAGCTGCGTCTCAGCCTTCTTCTGGACCGCTTCGTTGATCGTCAGCCAGATGTCCTCGCTGGCCACAGCTGACTTCTGCGCGATCGTCTGGTCGATCGTGCCCTCCGGCGTCACTGTAGCCAGCAGGCCCCCGCGCTTGCCGGATAGCTGGTCGTTGTACTGTCCCTCAAGGCCGGCAGCGCCGATCAGATCGCCAGCCTGGACGCCTTGCGCAGCCAGGGTCTTCAGCTGGTCTGGCGAGACCTCCGTCATGTAGCCGAGGACGTGGGCCAGCGAGTCGCCGTTGGGGTAGAGGCGCGTCGTCTTTTCCTGCACTACCACGCCGAGCGAGACCATGTCGCGGAACTTTTGAATCTGGTCGTCGGGCGTCCCATAGGGCAGCGTCTTGACGGGGATGAAGTAGTACGAGGGCAGCGTCGTGTTGACCTGGGCGCGGACGTCGGCGTCGGACATGGTCAGGGCCTGAGTCAGCGCGGAGATCACCGCCTCTTTGTCCGTCACCATGTCCGGCACGATGCCCACCACCGGCAGGTCCGCGTCGATGGCCAGCGCGGCGCCGGAGCGGTCGTAGATGGTGCCGCGACGGGGGACCTTTGTGAAGAAGTGGACGAGGTCAGCGCCGTTGATCTCTTTGAAGAAAAGCGATGGCGTCCAGTCCACCTTCCAGGCGTTCGAAGGTGGGGAACCGCTGGGACTGGGCGAACCGGACCCCGGGGCGCCGTCCTTGACTAGCGGGATCGAATTCACCTCCGGAAAGTCGGCGAAGAAGGGGGAGTGGAACGTGACGGCGAAGTCGATCTTCACGGCCTGCTCGGCGCTGGTGCGGATCTCGTAGTCGAAGCCGGTCAGTTTAGCCTCGTCAAAGATCGCGGTATAGCGGTCGACGAAATCCTTCTGGCTGATCTTGGCCGCGGTATTGGCGGAGATAAGCTGGTACATGTCGTCATATTTGCCGTCCTTCCAGAGCTGGAGCCAGCGCTCGGCCGTCTGGTGGGGCGTTGTGGGCGGCGCCGTTACGCCGGGGTCGCCGCCGCCCGAGCAGGCGATCACGCCGAGCACGGAGAACGCGATGAGCAGGAGCAAGACGGGGCGGGACATAAGTGCGGGCCTCCACCCGGATTCTATCAATGCGGGGCGAGCCACGAACGGCATTCCTTATGGTTAACGAACGTGGCGCTCCGGTGGTTCGGCCTGGCGAGCAGCGGTCG
>DAINDD010000037.1:27948-29291 GCA_036732045.1 Chloroflexota bacterium | reverse complement strand
GTCGAAGGGCCGGGGGCGTGGGGGTGTCCCCCATTCTTTTGTTTTGGGGGTGGGGCGGGGGGAGGGGCGCTAACTCGCCCCCGCCGGTTCGATCGTGACCAGCGGGTCACCCTCCGCGACGCGGGCGCCGGCGGCGACGGACACGACCTTGACCGTGCCGGCGACCGGTGCGGCGATCTCGTTCTCCATTTTCATCGCCTCGACTACCAGCATCACGTCACCCTCCTTCACCTCGTCGCCCGGCTTCACGTCCACGCGGATCACGCGGCCTGTCATCTGCGAGAGAACGGCGCCCGTGCCGCCCGCCGCCTTCTTCGCCTTTGCTTTTGGCTTGGCGCGGGCCCCGGCGCGGCCCTTGAGCTCGACCTCGAACTCCTTGGCGTCGACGAGCAGCTTGAGCGGCCCCTCTTCGGGTTGTGCGCCGTCCGGAAACTGGACAGCGTACGGCTTCTCGTTCACGTATACGGTGACGATGTTGCCGCGCCGCACGACGCGCACGGCAAACGACTCGTCCCCGACGGTGATCGAATCGCCCGTCGGCTGCACGTCGAACTCTCTTTCGCCGATTAGCAGCTTCATCTGTTGCCCAACGCCCGCTGTCGCCCTGCCATCTTCCAGGCGTTCTGTGTGTGACCGTTTGCCCGCGTGTGCGCCGGAGCGGCGTGTCCGTGGTCGTGGGTGAGGGCGGCGGTGATCGCGGCGATGAGCTCGCTCTCCAGGCCGTCGCCGCGCGCGCGCCACTCGAAGTACTCGCGCGCTACCTGCGGGAAGAGCACGTATGACAGCACGTCCTCGTCGGACTTTGCGAGCTCGCCGGCCTCAGCGCGGGCCTTGTCCAGCTCAGGCGCCAGGTCGTCGGCCGGGCGCTTGGTGATCGGCTTGGCGTCCGGGGCAATCTTCTTGCGGACAGCGTCGCTGATCGGCGCTGGCGTCTGGCCGTACTGACCGAGGACGACCGCCCGCGTCTCCTTGCTGATCTGCTTGTAGCGCTCACCGTAGATCGCGTTGAGCACGGCCTGCGTGCCGACGATCTGGCTGGTCGGCGTGACCAGCGGCGGATAGCCTAGGTCCTCTCGCACCTTCGGGATCTCGTCCAGCACGGCGCCCAGCTTGTCGATGGCGCCCTGCTCTCGCAACTGCGAGACGAGGTTGGAGATCATGCCGCCAGGCACCTGGTGGGCGTATTGCGAGTAGTCGAACTCGAGGGGTGCGCCGATGGGCAGGTCATGCTGGTGGGCGATTGTCGTGAAGTGTTCCGCGGCCCTGTGCAGGGGGGCCTCGTCCACCACCGGCGTGTAGCCCAGCGCCCGGAGATTCGCTGCCGTGGTGAAGACGGACGGCAA
>DAINDD010000037.1:6736-27938 GCA_036732045.1 Chloroflexota bacterium | reverse complement strand
GCCAGGTGCGTCAGCTCCGCGATATCCAGTTTCGTGTCGTACTCGGTGTCCTCGAACGTCGCCACCATCGACTCCGCCGGTGGCTGCGACGTCCCCTGCGAGAGCGTGGAGAGCGCGCAGTCCATCACGTCCAGCCCGGCCTCTACCGCCTTGAGATAGGCCATTTCGGCCATGCCGCTGGTGCAGTGGCAGTGCATCTGCACGGGAATCGAGACGACGGCTTTGATCGACTTCACGATCTCGAAGGCGTCGTAGGGGTGGAGGAGGCCGGCCATGTCCTTGATGCAGATGGAGTCGCACCCCATCTCTTCGAGCTGCTTCGCCTGTTTGGCGAACATCTGCGTTGTGTGGACGGGGCTGATCGTGTAGCAGACCGTCCCCTGCGCGTGGCCGCCCGCTTTCTTGACGGCCTTGATCGCGGTCTCCAGGTTTCGCAGGTCGTTGAGGGCGTCGAAGATGCGGAAGATGTCCATGCCGTTCTTGACGGCGAGCTGGCAGAACTTCTCGACGACGTCGTCGGCGTAGTGCCGGTAGCCGACCACGTTCTGCCCGCGCAGGAGCATCTGCAGCGGCGTCTTTTTGATCCGCTTCTTGACCGCGCGCAGGCGCTCCCACGGGTCTTCGTGGAGGAAGCGCAGCGCCGTATCGAACGTGGCGCCGCCCCAGACCTCGATGCTGTGGAAGCCGGCCTCGTCCATCTGCTCGGCGATCGGCAGCATGTCCTCGGTCCGCATCCGCGTGGCGAGGAGGGACTGATGCCCGTCGCGCATTGTCGTGTCAGTGATCTTTACGCCCATGCTGGTGTCTCCTGTTGCTCATGTTCGTTGCCGGTTCCGTCCCGCGGCGCCAGCGCCATCGTGAGGCCGGCGAGGCCGATTAAGAAGCACGTAGCCGCCGCAAAGTACAGCTCCGGTGTTGCGTAGTAGCTGCCGTCGCCGTTGCCCAGTCTGAATGGCACGAGGACGTCAGGCACCGTCGGCAGATATAGAATGTCATAGACAGTCACCGCCAGCATCGCGGTACCCAGCAAACCGATGGCTATGCCCGATGCCCGGCGGCTCGCCGGGTGCACCAGCCCTACGAGCGCAAGTACGCAGGCCGCTGCCGCGCCAGGCAAGACCAGCAGCCCATCGCCTATCGAGGTCAGCCCGTCCGCGTGCAGGCCGTGAATCGTGCCGTAGACATCTGATGTCCACCATCCCTGCAGACTCATAAGCACCAGCGCGATGGAGGCAGCGATCACGAACTTCATGGCGCGGTCAGCCATCACGCCCATGATTCCGTCCCTTCGTTCGTCTCTTCGGTCATGTCCTCGTCTTCTCGTTCCATTATCTCCTCGTCCACCAGTCGCTCCACCGTCGCGAAGCTCCAGATCGCGCCGGAGAAGAGCGCCGCCAAAATGCAGGCCACGACCAGCGCGATCAGGCCTGGCTGGATGCGGCCGTTGGCAACCTCCAGGTCCTGCGCCGTCGTCCAAATGTATGCGCTCCATTTGGCGATTGCGTCAAACCCCGCCAGGCCCAGCGCGGAGATCGAAGCGACAACGCCGGCCATCGCGGCGGCCCGGTCGCGCCCGGTCAGCCAGCCGCCAAGCGCGACAACCACGACTGCGAGCCCGAGCGCGGCTGTCAGATAGCCATCGCCGAGGGTGACGTCGCAACTGCACCAGCCGTTAACGGTCTGCACGTCGTTCCGGCCGACGCTGTTGAGATCACGCCAACGGCTGATGTGGGCGCCGGAGAAGGAGACGCTAACAGGGGGCGCAGTGTCACCAGCGAAGGTCAGGCTGTGAAAGCGGACCCAGGGCAGGAAGGACGTTCCGATCATCAGCAGGCCGCAGGCCGCCAGCCCCGCGAAGAGGCGAATGCGCAGGCGTTCCATCGCAGGCTGGGCGCCCCTATAGCGGGATGTTCCCGTGCTTGCGCGGAGGATTGCTGTCTGTCTTGTTCTCCAGCATCTCCAGCGCGCGAATGATCTTGACCCGGGTCTGGCGGGGGTCGATGACGTCGTCGACGAAGCCGCGGGAGGCCGCGATGTACGGGTTGGCGAAGCGTTCCTTGTAGTCGTCGATCAGCTCTTTGCGACGGGTGTCCGGATCGGACGCAGCCTCGATCTCGCGGCGGAAGATAATGTTGGCGGCGGCGTCCGGGCCGGTAACGGCGATCTCGGCGCCGGGCCAGGCCAGGTTGACGTCCGCGCGCAGGTGCTTCGATCCCATGACGAGGTACGCGCCGCCGAAGTCCTTGCGCAGGATGATCGTCACCCGCGGCACGGTCGCCTCGGCGTAGGCGTAGAGGAGCTTGGCGCCGTGGATGATGATGCCGGCATACTCCTGGCCGGTGCCGGGCAGGTAGCCGGGCACGTCGACCAGGGTCACGATCGGGATGTTGAAGGCGTCGCAGAAGCGCACGAAGCGGGCGCCCTTTCGAGACGAGTCGACGTCGAGGACGCCGGCGACGTAGCCGGGGTTATTGGCGACGAAACCGACGGGCCGGCCGCCCATCCTGGCAAAGCCGACGACTATGCTCTTCGCCCAGCCGGCGTGCACCTCCATGAAGTCGCCGTCGTCCACGATCGGCTCGATCACCTTGTGCACGTCGTATGGCTTACTGGAGTCTTCCGGGATGACGCTGAGCAGCTCCTCGCAAAGCCGGTCGGGGCTGTCCGACGGCTCGGCCATCGGCGGGTCTTCGGCGTTGTTGGACGGGAGGAAAGATATCAGGCGGCGCGCTTCTTGCAGGCAGTCCTCGTCGTTTTCCGACATGAACTGCGCGACGCCGCTCTTGGTGAAGTGCACCTGCGCGCCGCCCAGCTCTTCGTGCGTGACGTCTTCGTGGGTCACCTGGCGCACGACGTCCGGGCCGGTGATGTACATGTAGCTGGAGCCTTGCGTCATGAAGACGAAGTCGGTGATCGCCGGGGAGTAGACCGCGCCGCCGGCGGTCGGCCCCATGATCAAGCTGATCTGCGGCACGACGCCGGACGACATCACGTTGCGGGTGAAGATTTCGCCGTAACCCCTGAGCGAGACGACGCCCTCCTGGATGCGCGCGCCGCCGCCGTCGTTGAGGCCGATCACGGGCGCGCCGTTGCGCAGCGCCAGGTCCATCACTTTGCAGACCTTTTCGCCGGCCGCCTCCGACAGCGAGCCGCCGAACACGGTGAAGTCCTGCGCGTAGACGAAGACGAGCCGGCCATCGATCTTGCCGTAGCCCGTGACGACGGAATCGCCGAGATACTTCTGCTTGTCGAGCCCGAACTCCGCCGAGCGGTGTGTGACGAGGGCGTCGGTCTCTTCAAACGTGCCCTCATCGAGCAGCAGCTTCAGGCGCTCACGGGCGGTCAGTTTGCCACGCTTGTGCTGCGCCTCGATACGCTCAGCGCCGCCGCCCAGGGCGCCCTCTTCTTTCAGCTCGTTCATGCGAGCAAGGCGGTCGGGTTTTTGCTCGATTGCCATGCGCTTATTTCCAGCTTTCGATAGGGAAAGTGTGCCCGGTCAAGGCTAGCATAGCAGGGGGGAACCGAAAGCGGCGACGCGGTGCGGCTGGCTATTGGCCGGTTGCAGCCGGAGTCGGGCTAGCCGTCGCAGGCGCGGGCATGATTAGCACCTGGCCGACGCTGAGAGCGCCGGGGTTAATGCCCGGGTTGGCGTCGGTGATCGCCTGCGGGCCGACGCCGCACTTGTCGGCGATCCCGAACGTGGTATCGCCGGCCACGACGGTGTATGTCTGGCCGCAGACGCCGGGCTCGCCGGGGGCCGGCGTGTCGGTGGGTCCGGCGTTGGGTTCGTTGGGCGGCAGCGGCTTGATGTTGCTCGGGTCGATAACCACGGCGTCCGGAGGCTTCTGCCAGGGCGTCGCGGTCGGCACGTTCTGGGGATCGGTGAGCTGGCCGGTGTGGTTGTTCGTCGTGCTGCTGCCGCCGCCGCAGGCCGCCGCCAGGCACAGCGCCACAAGGACAAGAGGCGCGGCGAGGCTGCTGACGAGATTGCGGGGCGGTATGTTCACGTCGGCCCGAATCGTAACGCAGGGCGGGCCGGGCGGGCAAGGACAGACTTCGTGAGGTGCAGAGCTTCGCCTTCCTGATCGAGCTGGGGTTTCTGAACGGGCGCGAGGTGCTGGCAGGCTATGACGTTCTGGCGCTAATTACGTGCGAGTAGGCGGCTCTTTCCCGCCCCTCCAGGCCCCCAGCCCCAACCGCCGGCAGATCTCCTTCGCCGGGGTCCCCGCCGTCCGCTCGATGACCGACCAGCAGCGCCTGCCGCTCCGCGGTTGGTGGGCCGCTCTCGGCGATCTCTAGCGACCGCGGATGATTGAACCCCCACGACCCTCTGTTTGGGAAGATCAGGTTGCGCGATTCGTATCTAGCAAGGCGCTAATCCGACGATTTCTGACTGATTTGGCCCTCTGCCTCCAGAGGCCATGACCCTCTTTCTCCAGGGGAATTGTGTCAGAGTCAAGAATCTATCAGGAGTTGTCGGCTGTCCACGTTTCAGGACCATGGGCGGCTTCTCGGAGTCGATGAAGTGCTCTCGCTTCCACGCTTCCCGAACATTTCGCCAATAAGGTCGTCTTCGCGAAGAGTGGCGCGGGCAAGTCCTACGCCTGCAAGGTAGAGGCGCTGCGGGCCCTAATGCTCGGAGTCGAATACTACGTCATCGACCCCGAAGACGAGTACCGCCAGGTTTGCGAGGCCGTCGGAGGACAGTACATCCGCCTGTCCAGCACCTCACCGCACCATATCAACCCCTTCGACGTGCCGGCTGTCAACGGAGACGATGGCGAGGCCGCCGATCCACTCGCCGAACGGCTGATCGCGCTGCAGGGATTGCTCGGCCTTATGCTGTCCGATCGCGGCTCGGCTCTAGATCAGCGAGAGAAGGGCGCCCTGGATGCCGCTCTCCTCGAGACGTACCGGCGCGCCGGTATCAGCCGCGATCCGCGCACACACTCTCGCACGTCGCCGGTCCTGCGCGATCTGCACAACGTTCTCCTTGAACAAGGCGATCAGTACAGCCTTGCCGACCGCCTCCAACGCTACGTCGACGGCAGCCTCGGCCAAGTCTTTTCGTCCCAGACCAGCGTCGACCTCGACCGGCCGTTCGTCGTCTTCAACGTGCGCGACCTCGACCCCGATCTGCGCCCTGTTGGCATCTTCCTCATCGCCGACTACATCTGGAGCCAGGTGCGCCGCAACCGACGCCCGCGGATGCTCTTGATCGACGAGGCGTGGTCCCTGATGCAGCACGAAGAGGGCGCGAAGTTCCTCTCGTCTATGGCGCGCCGCGCCCGCAAGTACTACCTTGGCCTAACCACGGTGACTCAGGATGTCGAGGACTTTCTGTCGACGCCGGAGGGCCACACCGTCCTGGCGAACAGCTCAGTCCAGATCCTCATGCGCCAGGACAGCTCGACAATCGACGTGGTTTCCCAGACTTTTCGCCTTAGCTCCGGAGAGCGCGAGTTCCTTCTCGCCTGCCAGAAGGGCGAGGCGCTCTTCTTCGCCCGTGGCAACCACATCGCCCTCCGCGTCGAAGCCAGCCCGATGGAGCGCGCATTGGCGACGACGGACGCTGCGGAGTTGGTTGGGACGGAACTGCCAGAGGCCCCTGGTCTGCGAGGTCGATAACAGGGATTCTTGGCCTTCAGCGCCTTGGCGACTTACCGGGTCAGTGACTGGCCGGCGTTTAATCCAGGCGTTGCGGCCTGAAGTCTGTAACGGATAGGAGCATCGGCCGCGAAGGATCAATGGCGACCACATTTTCCGCCAGGGCGGTAAGGGCAGTGGCCGATTGTCCGCTACCGGAGCCAATGTCAATGGCCAGAGCGAGCCGTCCACCAAGGCCTAGAGTCGGTAGTGAGGGTGATTCTGGCGCCCCGGCAGGACTCGAATCTGCGAGCTGCGTTAGGACGCCACCTGTGAATGGGAGAGTTCGCAGACCAAATAACTGTGGGCGCTTCGGTGGGGATGTCACGTCTGGGGCACAGCGCTCATGGGGTCAGGTGTGCATCATGCAGACGATCACCACGTTCGACAACACCGCCGAGGCTGACAGCGCAGCCTCTACTCCCTCCTCGCCGAGACAGAGCTCGGCAGCGGTTTTGGGGCGGCAGGGCGTGAGTGGGCGGTGGTCTTCCTCCAGCTGCCTACGCCAGCTTCTCACAGATCTCTGGGAGCTCGGCCAGAGACAATATCTCGAAATCTGGCTCGATGCCCGTGTCGTTGTTGCTGCGCTGGCGGTTCAGCCAGACCGACCGCGCCCCCACTTGCCTGGCGCCTCGCACGTCGCTCTGCAGAGAGTCGCCGACATGCAGCAGCTCGCGTTCCGTACATGTAGCCTGCCGCAGAGCAATCCGGAACAGCCTTGGATTAGGCTTCTCCACACCCCAGTCCTGGGAGAACACCACAAACTCAAACAAGCCCTCCAATCCACACCGGCGGCGTTCGTTGCTGTCGGCGCCGGGACGGCCCAAGCGGTCGCACGCTCTACGGATTTCACCGTCGCCAGACGAGCACCGATAGATGCCACTAAGTATAATCGAGATTATGCGGGGCGGGCCGCCGGCCCTCCGGAACTGTCCATTCTGAAGCAGTCCGTTCGTCTAAGGATCGGGACAGGACACGGGTTCGGTCCGCTTAGACAAAGGAGGACGCGATGGAGTACATGTTTCTTCTTTTCAACGAGGAGAGCGACACGCCGCCAACGCCGGAACAGATGGCACCGTGGCAGGCGTTTGGCGAGGAGGCGGCTAGGGTCGCCACGCAGGTAAGCGCGGAAGCGCTCCAGCCGTCCGCGACAGCCTCCGTCGTGAGCGTGCGGAACCGCGAGACGATTGTCACCGACGGGCCGTTCATCGACACGAAGGAGCAGCTGGGTGGGTTCTACGTCTTCGACTGCGAGAACCTGGACGTCGCAATGGAGCTGGCGGCCAAGATCCCCTGGGCGCCGACGGGGCACATTGAGGTCCGGCCGGTGATGCAATTCGAGTAGGAGGTCGTCGCGGCGGGGACAGGAACCGGCCCTGAGGGTTTGCCTCCACCGCACGGCGATCTGAAGTGGCGCCGTGCGGTGGAGGCGGTCGCCCACGAGCACTGGGCGCGCATCTACGCGTCGCTCGTCGGCACATGTGGCGGCGACTTCGAGCTCGCGGAAGACGCTTTTCAGGATGCGCTGGTCGTCGCGCTGGAGCGCTGGCCCGAGGACGGAGTTCCCGAGCGCGCGGAGGCCTGGATCCTCACCACTGCCCGCCGCAAGGCGATCGATCGGCTCCGGCGCGACCAGACGCTCCGACGCAAGCAGGAGGCTCTTCGGCGCCTGCTGGAGGTCGACCAGGCCGCGACGCGAGCGCCGATCAGCGGGCGTTCGGAGGAACCTGTGGACGACGATCGGTTACGTCTGATCTTCACCTGCTGCCATCCGGCACTCGCGGGCGAGGCGCAGGTCGCGCTGACTCTCCGGACTATCGCCGGGCTGGGGACCCATGAGATCGCCCGGGCGTTTCTTGTGCCTCAGGACACCATGGCGAAGCGGCTTGTGCGGGTGAAGCGGAAGATACGCGACGCGAAAATCCCTTACCAGGTGCCCGTTGACCGTCAGCTGCCTGATCGCCTTGCCAGCGTGCTCCACGTCATCTACTTGGTCTTCAATGAGGGCTATGCGGCCACTTCAGGTGAGCACCTGGTTAGGAGAGAGCTCTGTGACGAGGCGATCCGGCTCGGGCGGCTGCTGATGGAGCTTATGCCCGACGAGCCGGAGGTGCTCGGTCTGCTGGCGCTGATGACCCTGATTGACGCGCGGCGAGAGGCGCGCACCGATGCGGCAGGTGATCTTATCACTCTGGAGGAGCAGGACCGTTCGCAGTGGGATCGAGCCCGGATAGCGGAGGGCTCTGCTCTCGTCGAGCGTTCTCTGCGCATGCGCCGGCTGGGTCCCTTCCAGCTCCAGGCTGCGATCGCCGCCTTGCACGCGGAGCCCGAGCGGCCGGATGATGCCGACTGGCCCCAGGTTGCGTTGCTTTACGGCGAGCTGTATCGCTTTCTGCCTACCCCAGTGGTCAAGCTGAGCCGAGCCGCAGCCATAGGGATGGCCGTCGCTCCAGAGGCTGGCCTACGCCTGATCGACGAAATAGAGGCCGAAGGCTCGCTGACTCGGTACCACCTGCTACACGCGTCCCGAGGCGACCTGCTCCGGCGCGCTGGCCGCTTCGACGAGGCAACCGCCGCGTATCGCCGGGCCCTCGAACTCTGCTCGAACCCAGTCGAATCACGCTACCTCGAACGCCGACTACGCGAGGTGACGAGGTCGGAGGACTTGTGACCGTACAGGCGCATTTCTGAGAGAGATCTCTCAAGCTGTCCATCCGGACGCAGCCCGTTCGTCTAAGTGTCAGAAACCGAACCCAAGTAGGAGGTTACGCACTATGACGAAGACTATCGCCCTTGACCGGCCGTCTCCGGCGGCCGACTACCCCTTCGCCAGCCGTTACGTGAAGGTGAATGGACACAACATCCACTACATCGAAGAAGGCACCGGACAACCCGTGCTCTTCATTCACGGCAACCCGACGTCGTCGTACGTCTATCGCAACGTCATTCCCGCAGTGGCGGAGGCCACAAACAGGCGCTGCGTGGCGATAGACCTACTCGGATTCGGGAAGTCGGACAAGCCGGCCAACATCGACTGCACACTTCCATTGTTCACGGAGATCATCACCGGCTTCGTTGAATCGCTGCGCCTGCGCGATATCATTCTGGTTGCGGAAGACTGGGGCGGCTTCTTAGGCACGTACGTCATGACCAAGCATCCTGACTGGTTCCAGTCTGCCGTTCTCATGGAGACGTTCCTCTGGCCCATGACGCGGATGCAGGGCGTAAGCCTCGGCCCGGCGGACCTGGCCGCTTCCCGCCGTATGAAGACGACGCGTGTCGGCGGTGGGCACCCGGCATATCAGGTGATCGCCGACCCAGATGAAAAGAACCCCGATGCGCCCCGGCCTGCCGCCCAGCAGGACCCCTGGCACTACACGCTCGCCCGCATGGTCGACGCCTGCAACTCAGCGGGCATCCTGCCTTTCTACGGGCCGTTCGGCGCGATCGAGGACCCGCTGGCCTGTCAGTATCAGTTCCGGGCCGCGTTCTTGATGGGGTGCGTCGGAACCTGGACGCTCCACCCCAGCCAGATCGAGATCGCCAGGCGCGAGTTCAGCCCCACGGTTGAGGAGGTCAATACAGCCAAGCGCATCATCAAGGCGATGGGCGACGGGACGGGCACCGTGATGCTCGACGGAAGAATACAAGACGACGCGACGTTCAAACAGGCGCAGGTCATGGTCCAAACTGCCAGCCTGATTGCCAAGCGGGACCCGGAATACGCAAAGCTGTATGGGCTGGAGGGAAAGAGATGAGCGAGCTACCGAAGCCGCTGGCGGACATTTGGGCTAATCTGAGCGCGCAGCGTGCTCTGTTGATCGACCGGCTCACCGGGTTGGATGCTGAGGCGACGCTCCGCTCGCCAGGCCCCGGCGAGTGGAGCACGGCGCAGCTGGTTGATCATCTGCTGCTGGCCGAGGGGTTAACGAATGATTTCATGGCGGCGAGGCTGACCGAGGCAGCGGGCGCGGGCGAAGCGACCGGGTTTCCTGCGGGGCTGGAGGCGTTCGATCAGCTGCCGCCACCACTGGGCATGGAGGCGCCTCCTCCCATCCGACCTCAGAAGGAATTACCAGCGCTTGAGCTTATCGAGGCGCTGCGGGCGATGGGCGCGCGGTCAAGGGCGACGCTAGAGCAGCTGGCGGCAGTGGATCCGCGGAAGCAGCGGATGTTACACCCTCTGTTCGGAGAGCTTGACTTCGGCCAATGGTGGGTGCTTCACGCGATCCACTACGTTATGCATAATGCGCAGGCTGAGGCGAATTTGAGCAAGGCCGGCTAGATGAGATTCTACGAATTTGAAGCCAAGAAGCTGCTGGCGAAGCAGGGCGTCCGGCTACCCGCAGGTGGCACAGCGAAGACGCCAGGCGAGGCGCGCAAGCTGGCGAGCGAGGTCGGCGGGCCCCCTTCAACTCTCCCGGCGCACCCTGCCAAGCGGGAACGCTAAACTCGCGAGGGATTCGCTGAACATAATGTGCTGGTTTTCGACGACGAAATTGCATCAGTAATCGGTCAACATTAAAGACCATCCTCGCCGTTCAGATATAAATCGGCCTTACCATGGATGCCTAATTCCGGAAGTACAGCGTAATCCTAAAACACGAAATTACCAAACGAACTCCACCCAAAAAAACGCAAAAACGCAAAAACGAACTCCCAGTTTTGCCGACTTCCAAACGGCCGCCGCACCGGCCATCATCCCTCCCTGCCACTTTCCCCTTCACCTCTCTCCTCGCACCTGCCATCATCCTCTCCGACCTGTCCGCCTCTAGTGCGATGCCTTCGACGCCGCTCACCACTATTCTTCGCCGAGGTGATCTCACCGGCCGGCCCGGTCCCTTCACGCAAGTCGGGGCTCTCACCGGACTGGTACCGCATGGGCCAGCCTTGCGTCATCGGCGACAGCGAAGCCGGCATCGGACTCGCCTCGACATTGCCGCGCACTGCTTCTGCGTCACCGAGGGCTAAGATGGAGACGAATGAGGATCCTCAAGGATTGTTTTGGACGGACGGTGCGCTTGACCGATGAAAGGCTGGCCCACATTCTGGGGCATCCGGAGATGCAGAGTATGGAGGCTGGAATTGAACGGGTGCTGCGCCAGCCGGCTCTGGTCCGCCGCTCCCGGTCGGACGGTGAGGCGCGGCTGTTCTACGAGTTCTACCGGGAGACGATCGCGGGTGGAAAATGGCTCTGCGTCGTCGCGAGGTACAATGAGGAAGATGCGTTTGTCGTGACAGCCTATCTAACGGACAAGCCGAAACAGGGAGAGGACCTATGGCCGGCAAAGTAAAAGTCTGGTTTGACGCCGAAGGGGACTACATCGAAGTGCAGTTTCGCGAGGG
Organism: Chloroflexota bacterium; assembly: GCA_036732045.1. Classification (GTDB taxonomy): domain Bacteria; phylum Chloroflexota; class Dehalococcoidia; order SM23-28-2; family RBG-16-64-32; genus DATKKM01. The sequence continues at coordinate 16,946 of DAINDD010000037.1, read as the reverse complement.
CGCGGGCTACATGAAGGAAACCGCCCATGACGCGGTGATGGAGCGCGTGGACGCGGAGGGAGCGACCATCGGGTTCAGCATCCTGGGCGTGAGCCGGTTCAAGAAAGACAAGCCGCTGGAAGCCATTCTGCACGAGGCGTGAGCAGGCAATGACTAAAGAGCTGGACACGGTCGTACTGACGGAGGATTTGCCGGAGCACCGCCTGAAGCGAGGCGATCTAGGGACCGTCGTTCTGCTCCATCCGGTAGGGGGCTATGAGGTCGAATTCATGACGCTGGATGGTCAGACGCTGGCAGTCGTTTCGCTACTTTCCAGCCAGGTGCGTCCCGTCGGGCGGCGGGAGATCGCCCAGGCACGCGCGGTTGCCTGAGTCCGGCCCTAAAACCAAAGCAGCGATTCGCTAAACATAACGTACCGTTTGAACCACAAAACTGCATCTATAATCGGTCAAACCCTGAGACCCATTCCCGCCGTGCAGATATAAACCGACGTTGCTTTCATATCTACTTCCGGAATTACTCCGTAATCCCAAAAACACGAAATTACCAAACGAAATCCCAGTTTTACGCACTTTCCCTTTTTCCGATTCTCCCGCCGCACCCACCTTGTCCGCCTCTGGAGGAGGCCATCATCCTTACAGACTTGTCCGCCTCAGGAGGACATGTCCGCCTCTGGCGCGACCTGTCCGCCTCTGGAGGATGCCCCAGACTGGCCCATCCTACGTCTCTGGGTCCTCCTCAGGCGGATGGGCCGAAGGCGCATTCTCCGGTTCTAGGTTCTAGGTTCTCGGTTCTGGGTTCTCCGTCTTCCACCTTCGTGGCTGGTATACTATCTATAGAAGTAATGGCAGGTCGGCGATTAACTCCGTTTAGCACTGCCGGCGAAGACTCCTCCAGCCGGCGATTCTCTGATTTGGCAGAACACTTTCGGGGGCTCGTCAGTGCGGCGGGACGTGGCTCGTGCTGACCGCCCGCATCAGCACACTGGCGCTGACGCCGCCGGTGACGGTGGACAGCGGAAGCAGCGTCGCCGGCCTCGTCGACCAGGTTCAGAAGCAAAAGGTCGGCTGTGTGCTGGTCTGTAAAGACGGACGGCTCGTCGGCATCATCACCGAGCGAGACATGTTGCTCAAGGTGGTCGCCCGCGATGTCAATTACAGCGAGCCGGTGGACAAGTTCATGACGGCCAACCCGATCACGCTCTCGCCGGAACACACGATTGGCGACGCGGCCAACCTGATGAACGAGCGGAACTTCCGGCACATTCCGGTCGTCGGCGCGGACGGCCAGGCGACGGGCATCGTCAGCATTAAGGACATTATCAGCATCGTGGCGGAATCTTTCCCGGAACAGGTCCTGAACCTTCCGCCGCGCCCGCACCAGAAGATGGAGACCCCCGAGGGGGGTTAGACGAGGTAGCAAGAGGGACAGATGGCATCGCATGACGGTAGCAAAGACAACGGTCACAGGCAGATAGCTGAGCAGGAGCTCGACCGCGTAACGATACGCTTCGCGGGCGACTCCGGCGATGGCATGCAGCTGGCCGGCCTACAGTTCACGAACACCTCCGCCGTCTTCGGCAACGACGTCAGCACGATTCCCGACTTCCCCGCCGAGATCCGCGCGCCGGCCGGCTCCATCCCCGGCGTCAGCGCCTTCCAGGTCAGCTTCTCCAGCTACGACATCTACACCCCCGGCGATGAGCCGGACGTTCTCGTCGCGATGAACCCCGCGGCGCTAAAGGCTAACCTGGCGGACTTGCCTAAGGGCGGCACGCTGATCGTGAATAAGGACGAGTTCACGGAATCGAACCTCAAGAAAGCGCTCTACCCGGCGAACCCGTTGGCAGACGGCAGCCTGGCCGGGTGGCGCCTGATCGAGGTGCCGATAACGTCGATGAACATGCGTGCGCTCAAGGACAGCGGCCTCAATACCAGGCAGATGGACCGCTCCAAGAACTTCTTCGCGCTCGGCCTGATGTTCTGGCTGTATGAGCGGCCGATTGAGCCGACCCTGCGCTGGATCGAGGACAAGTTCGGCAAGAACCCGCAGGTCCGCGACGCCAACACCGCCACGTTGAAGGCGGGCTACTACTTCGGCGAGACGGCGGAGCTCTTCCCGGTCCACTACCGCGTCCCAAAGGCCCACCTGGCGCCCGGCAAGTACCGCAACATCACGGGCAACGAGTTGACGGCGCTTGGGTTCCTGGCCGCCTCCAAGCTCTCCGGCCTGCCGCTTTTCTACGGCAGCTACCCGATCACGCCGGCCAGCGACATTCTGCAGGAGCTGGCGCGTTTCAAAAACTTCGGCGTCAAGACGTTCCAGGCAGAGGACGAGATCGCCGCCATCGGCTCGGCGATCGGCGCCGCGTTTGGCGGTTGCCTCGGCCTGACCGGCACTAGCGGCCCCGGCCTCGCGCTGAAGAGCGAGGCGCTGGGCCTGGCCGTGATGGTGGAGCTGCCGATTGTCGTCGCCATGATCCAACGCTCCGGCCCGAGTACCGGCATGCCGACGAAGACAGACCAGGCCGACCTCCTGCAATCCATGTTCGGGCGCAACGGCGAGTGCCAGGTCGCGATAGTCGCACCGGCTACGCCGTCGGAATGCTTCGACTACGCGATCGAGGCGTTCCGCATCGCGATCACACACATGACCCCGACAATCTTCCTCTCGGACGGATACTTGGGTACGGGCGCCGAGCCCTGGCGCATCGTAGATGTCAGCGGCCTTCCCCGCATCGAGGCAACGTTCGCCAGCGACCCGGCGCGCTTCAAGCCGTATATCCGCGATCCGGAGACGCTGGCTCGCGAGTGGGCCGTGCCGGGGACGCCGGGTCTGGAGCACCGGATCGGCGGACTGGAGAAAGCGGACATCACCGGCAACGTCAGCTATGACGGCGAGAACCACAACAAGATGGTTCACCTGCGCGCCGAAAAGGTCGCTCGCATCGCGGACGACATTCCGGAGCTCCATGTCGAACACGGTGGCCAGGCCGAAGGCGAGTTGCTTGTCCTCGGCTGGGGAAGCACCTACGGCGCCATCTACACCGCCGTCCAGCGCGCGCGGGAACAAGGTTTGTCCGTATCGCACGCGCACCTGCGGTACCTGAGCCCGTTCCCCAAGAACCTGGGCGAGGTGCTCTCCCGTTTCGACAGGGTGTTGATACCAGAGCTAAACCTCGGACAGCTTTCGCTGTTGGTGCGCGCCAGGTACCTCGTGGACGCGCAGCAGTTGAACAAAGTGACCGGACGGCCGTTCTTGATCCGAGAGATAGAAGAGAAGATCCATCAGTTGGTGGGAAGCAAGGTGAGTGTGTAATGACAACCGAAGCGCTTAGGGAGAACGCCATCCCGCTCCAGCGCAAGGACTTCGTCTCCGACCAGGAGGTGCGCTGGTGCCCCGGCTGTGGCGACTACTCGATCCTGGCGCAGACCCAGAAGCTGATGCCCGATCTCGGCGTGCCGAGGGAGAAGATCGTCTTCATCTCTGGCATCGGCTGCGCCAGCCGCCTGCCGTATTACATGAACACATACGGCTTCCACACCATCCACGGCCGCGCGCCGACGATCGCCACCGGCCTCAAGGCGACGCGCCGCGACCTCCAGGTCTTCGTCATCACCGGCGACGGCGATGGCCTCAGTATCGGCGGCAACCACCTCCTGCACACGCTGCGCCGCAACGTCGACATCACGATCGTCCTGTTCAACAACCGCATCTACGGCCTGACGAAGGGCCAGTACTCCCCAACGTCCGAGTTCGGCAAGCGCACGAAGAGCTCGCCGTTCGGCACGATCGACTACCCGCTTAACCCGCTCAGCGTCGCACTTGGCGCTGAGGCCACGTTCGCCGCCCGCTCGCTGGACATCGACCAGCAGCACTTGATGACAACGCTGGAACGCGCGGCCAAGCACAAGGGCACTTCGTTCGTCGAGGTCTACCAGAACTGCAACGTCTTCAACGATGGCGCCTTCATGGAGTTTGCCGACAAATCTGTGCGCTCGGACCGCATGATCTTCCTGGAGCACGGCAAGCCGATGATTTTCGGCAAGGACGGCGACCGGGGCATCCGCCTGAACGGCATGCATCCCGAGGTCGTTCAGCTTGGCAACGACGTCAAGGAAAGCGACTTGCTCGTACACGACGAGACTCTTCCCGACCCGGCCCTGGCGTTCGCTTTAAGCCGGTTGCACTGGCCAGACTACCCGGAACCGCTGGGGGTCTTCCGCGACATCGAGCGGCCGACGTACGATGCGCTCATGGAAGATCAGATCACCAGGGCGCGCCAAGAGATGGGCGAGGGCGACCTGGCGGCGCTCCTGGCGGAAGGTGACACTTGGACCGTGGAGTAACAACCGCCCGCAACGTCGTCCTTTGTCCGGATTGCCGGGCGGAGAATATTGAGGGCGACGATGTTTGCGTGGCCTGCGGCGCCGATCTGCGCAATCTAAAGCTGCCCAGCGCGACCAGCGACCTGGAGCAGCATCTCATCACCGGCCACCTCCGTGACCTGGGCGCCCACGAAGCGCTCAGCGTTTCGCCCCGCGATCCTGTCGCGCTGGCCGTTCACTTCATGCGGGAGCACAACACCGAGTGCGTGCTCGTGCGCGACCAGAGCAGAAACATCGTCGGAATTCTGACCGAGCGCGACATCCTGATGAAGGCCGCCGGTCCTCACCGCGACCTGATGGCAATGGCTGTGAAAGACATCATGACTCCGGACCCGGTTATGCTGCGCGATGAAGACACGCTGGCCGTGGCGCTCCACAAGATGGCCGTCGGCGGTTTCCGCCACATCCCGTTCGTGGACGACGACGGGACGACGCTGCTCTTCTCGATCCAGGACGTGTTCCGCCACGTCGCGCCGTACATCCCACACGACTGAGCGGCGCCGTTCGTCCTGAGGAATCGAAGGATCGTCTTCCCGCCAGCGGAGACTGAGGAATCGAAGTCGAAGCGCTCTCTGAGTTAGCACAGCCGGCACCGCGCTGCTGGAGGTCCTCTTCGACATGCACCGATCTAGATTCAGGCCCGCCTGGTCAGGCTGAAGCCTGATCCCCAGGGTGAGGGTCGCTGGGCCGCGGTCGCCTGATCAACCCCTCCTGCGCGACCGACACCACGTGAGTCCCGTCCTGCCGGTGCAACGTTGCGTGGATCAGCGCGCGAGCCGCGTGCGCAATCGGGCTCTCGCTCGTGAATAGCAACCAGTCGTCAAAGTGGGGCGGGCGGTGGAACCACACCGCGTGGTCGAGGCTCGCAGTCACCTGCTGGTTCCATGTCTGCGGGATCCGGTGGGACCAGTACGCCGTGCTCATGAGACTCATGTCCGTCGAATAAGCGATAACGCCTGCGTGGATAGCGGGGTCTTCCGGCAGAACCCCCTTCGGCTTCATCCACAACCGCCGCGGTGGCACCTGCCCGGTCTCCGGCGGCTCCGGCGGCCCCACGAACCGCATCTCGATCGGGCGTTCGCGACGCCAGCGTTTCATCATTTCGCGCATCGCCTTGTCGGGCCGCACCATGTCCCACTCCGGCAGACCCTCGGGATCTGGCGACTCCGGCATCGGCTGTGCCTGGTTCGAAACGCCTTCCTCTGGCCGCGCGAAGCTGCACGACATCTGGAAGATCGCCTCGCCGGCCTGGTAAGCGACGACATCGCGAGTGGTGAACGTCTTGCCGTCGCGGATGCGGTAAACGACGTAACGGATTGGGACGTCGTGCCGGCCGGGGCGCAGGAAGTAGGCGTGCAGCGAGTGCATCGAGCCCGTCTCGACCGTGCGGTAGGCCGCGGTCACGCACTGTGCCGCGACAAGCCCGCCGAAGAGACGCCCTTCGCCCTTGCCAGGGTCGCCGAGGAAGAGGTCGCGGTCCAGCTGATCGAGCTTGAGCAGCTTGAGCAGGTGGGCGAGCTGCGGCGACATTTCGGGCGGCATGGGCACATTGTAGGGGCGCGAGGGGTCAGGTGCGAACGAGGAGTGGTGGGCGATGAAGGACTCGAACCTTCGACCTCACGGATGTGAACCGTGCGCTCTAACCAGCTGAGCTAATCGCCCACGCGTTTATTGTACGTAGCCTGGTGGCAGGAGTGGGATTCGAACCCACGACACAAGGCTTATGAAGCCTCTGCTCTGCCGCTGAGCTACCCTGCCGCCCGAGCATCGAGTGTATCAGCCGCCCTCTTTTGGCGGCAACGAAAGCCCTCCACCTCGCGCCGCACACCTCGGAGCTCGAACACCTGACGTCAAACGCTTCGCGCCACTATGCTTGGCGCATGTTTGGCGCGCTGGCCAAGGCCTGGAACGATCCCTCTCCGTTCGAGGCCCGGATGATGCTGCTGGCCGCTGCCGGATTCTGGAGCCTCGGCGGTTTCTTCATCAAGGAGATCGACGCTGGCGCCATGAGCATCGTCTTCTTCCGCTGCCTGTTCTCGGCGGCGATCCTCGTGCCGTTCATTCGCGGCCGCCGGCTGCCCGGCGCCGTCGATTCCGGGGTGTCGATCGCTCTCTTCGCGCTGCTGCTGGTGATGTACGTGGCCTCGACCAAAGAGACGTCGGCGGCGAACGCGATCTTCCTCCAGTACACCGCCCCGATCTACGTCGCACTGATCGGGCCGTTCATCCTCAGCGAGCGGCTGCGTTCTCGCGAGGCGTTGCCCTTCGTCATCTGCATCGCCGGCATCGCCGTGCTCTTCCTCGGCAACTCCGGTTCGGGCGAGACGAAGGGGCTCTTGCTCGGCGCAGGCAGCGGCTTCTTCTATGGGATGTTCTTCATCTGGCTGCGCCGCCTGCGCTACGCCGACGCCATCGCCATCACACTGATCAACTGTCTGGGCGTCGTCCTCGTGCTCGTCGCCGTGCCGTCCGTGTGGCAAGTCAGCGCCACCGACATCGGCCTTCTTGTGATCATGGCGGCGGTGCAATTCGCGCTGCCGTACGTACTTTTCACGCGCGGAGTCGCGCATGTCCCGGTCGCCGAGGCGAGCCTGATTGCGCTGATCGAGCCGGTGCTCAACCCGGTCTGGGTGGCTCTCTTCTACGGCGAGGACCCGTCCTTCGCAACGATTGTTGGCGGCGCGGTGATCCTGGCCGGGCTCGTCGTCCGGTACACCGTCCTGCGCCCAACCGCGCTGGAACTCGAGGCAGGCGCGGCGGAGCTTGCCGGAGGTCCCGCAGTGCCCGACGGCGGCGAGAGGCCATCCTGAGGTTCTCGAAAGACACCCTATAATGGGGCGGATTCCGTGAAGAAGATTCTCATCGTTGACGACGAGCCGACCCTCGTCGCGACTCTCAAGTACAACCTGGAGCGGGAAAACTACCAGGTCGCCACGGCGTCGGACGGCGAAGGCGCTCTCAGCGAAGCCCGCAGCGGCGCGCCCGATCTGATCGTCCTCGACCTGATGCTGCCGCGGGTGAGCGGGCTGGAAGTCTGCCGCATCCTGCGCAAGGAGATGAGCGTGCCGATCCTTATGCTTACCGCGAAGGACGCGGAGATCGACAAGGTCGTAGGGCTGGAGGTCGGTGCTGACGATTACGTGACGAAGCCGTTCGGGATGCAGGAGCTGTTGGCCCGCGTCCGCGCCCTCCTGCGCCGCGCCGAGACTTCGTCGGCCGCCGGCGCCGAGGTCGTGCGCTCGGGCGATCTGAGCGTCGATCTGATGCGCCGTGAATGCTTCCGCGGTGAAACGCCGCTGCAGCTCAAGCCCAAGGAGTTCGATCTGCTGCTGTTCTTCCTGCGCAACCGCGGCCGCGCCGTGACCCGCGAGCAGCTGCTGAATCAGATCTGGGGCTACGAATTCGCCGGCGATACGCGGACGGTCGACGTCCACATTCGCTGGCTGCGGCAGAAGATCGAGGAGGACCCGGGCGTGCCACGCCGCCTGATCACGGTTCGGGGCACCGGCTATCGGTTCGAGGGTTAGCGTGCTGCGCAGCTTCCGGGCCCGTGCACTTGTGGCCTACGTCGTGCTCGCCGCCGCTGCGCTCGTTGCGCTCCTGACGGAGGGAGCACCCGTGGCCCTGGTCATCGTTGTCGTGGCCCTGCTGGCCCTGGGGGCGGCCTTGCTGGTCAGCGCGATCGGCCTGATCGCCGGCTCGGCGCGGGTCATCGCCGGCGCCTCGCGCCAGATCGCCGATGGGCAGTTCACGGTGCGCCTGGACGGCGGCCCAAGTGATGAGATCGGCGTGGCCTACACCGAGTTCAACCGCATGGCGGCGCGCCTGGAGTCGCTGGTCACAGAGGCTTCGCAGGAACGGAGCCGCCTGATGGCCGCGATCAACAGCAGCGTCGATGCCGTCGTCGCCACGGACCGGGAGAGCACGGTCACCTTCGCCAACGCGGCGGTGCAGGAGCTGCTCGGCCGGGCGCCGGAGGAGATCGTCGGCCGGCCGTTTGTCTGGACGATGCCAGACGCCGAGGTGATCGAAGGCCTGCGCGCCAGCCGGGAGCGCGGCGAACGCAGTAGTTACGTGATCGAGCGCCCGAACCGCCAGTTCCTGCGCGCCATTATCACGCCGATCGTCGGCGGCGGCGCCTGGTCGTCGCTCGTCGTCTTCCACGATATGACGGATGTGAAGCGCGTCGAGCAGGTGCGGCGCGACTTCGTGGCCAACGTTTCGCACGAGTTGCGCACGCCGCTGGCCGCGATCAAGTCCGTCATCGAAACCCTGGAAAGTGGCGCGGCAGCAGACCCGCAGGTGGCCCGCGATTTCCTGCAGAGCGCCGACGGCGAGGTGGACAGGCTTGTGCAGATGGTGGAGGAGCTGCTCGAGCTTTCGCGTATCGAGTCCGGTGAGCTATCCATGACCCGTGAGCAGGTCGACGTGGGCGCGGCGGTCCAATCCGCGGCCGAGCGTTTGCGCCCGCAGGCGGAGAAGGCGGGGGTTGGATTATCAGTCGAAACCGCAGCCAACCTTCCGTCCGTCCGCGGCGACCGCGTTAGTCTGGAACGGGCGATCGTCAACCTGATCAACAACGCCATAAAGTTCACGCCGGATGGCGGCGCGGTGAGGGTGCTGGCTCGGCCGGACGGTGCCGGCGTGAAGATCGAAGTCTCCGATAACGGCTCCGGCGTCGAGTCGCAGGACCTGCCGCGCGTCTTCGAGCGCTTCTACAAGGCCGATCGCGCGCGACGCGCCGGTGGGACGGGGCTCGGGCTCGCTGTCGTCAAGCACACCGCAGAGGCGCACGGCGGCCGCGTCGAGGCGGAGAGCCGGCTTGGCGAGGGATCGAGCTTCCGGATCTGGCTGCCGGCCTCGCCGGACGTCCCGGCGACGCCGGGCGCTTAGGCCGCGGCTTTGACGAGCGCGCGTGAGACCTGGTCGTCGGACGGGAATCCGGCCTCCCGCGCCCGTGATTCCGAAAGGATGATGCCGTCTATGCCAGCCTCCCGGTACCGCTCGCCGATACCACGGGCCAAGTCGATCGTTTCCGGCGGCTCGACCTGGACCCAGACCGGCAGCGGCGCTGTCTTGCCAAGCTTGGTTCGCTGAGCCAGGATCTTGTCCCGGAGGTCACGGGCGGCCTCGAGGGGCAACGTCATTCCGATGAAGCCGTCGCCGTGTTGCGCAACGCGGCGGAGGCCCGCCGGACTCCCGGCTCCCAGGTAAATCGGCGGGCCGCCGGGCATGTGTGGCATAACCAAGCCGACCGGTGGTACGTGAAAGAACTTGCTGTCCCAGCCCTCTTCCGGCGCCGTCCAGAGCCGTCTCAGCACCTGCACGAACTCTGTCAGGCGCTTGCCACGTGTCTTGAAGTCGACGCCGGTGGCGGCGAACTCCGCCTCCACCCATCCCGCGCCGGCGCCGACGATCAGGCGGCCGCGCGAAAGGATGTCCAGCGTCGCCAGCTCGCGGGCCATCAGCACGGGGTCGCGCAGGGCGATCTGGCTGACGGTCGTGCCCAGGAAGAGCCGCTCCGTCGCCGCGGCGATGAAGGCAAGCCCGATCCACGGATCGATCGACGGCTCGTAGGGGTGCGGCTTGTCCAGCGGCACGGCGACGCGCTCGCTCAGCCAGATCGAGTGATAGCCGAGCTGCTCGGCTTTTCGCGCCAGATCAGCCGCCTCGCGTCCTGTGGTCAGCCCGAACTTGACGCCGACGTGCATGGTGCAGCGTAGGCTACCAGAACGCGCGGCTCAACCGCACGTAGCACATAGCCGAGGCTTTCCAGCCTCGGTCACGTCCGCCATTCTGAGAGCTACTCCTCAACCGACGCC
>DAINDD010000037.1:0-6726 GCA_036732045.1 Chloroflexota bacterium | reverse complement strand
ACCGACGCCTTGAGCCGGGCCAGCTTCTCGTCCCACCACTCCGAGATGTGGTCGATGGCCCGTCAAGCAACTTGTCCGGGCTCACTCTTACGCTCTCGACGCTTCACGTTGGCGTCTCGTCATCGGCGGCGCGCGCTTTGGCGATAGCGTCCATGACAATCAGGAAGTTATTGCGCGCGATGAATTGGAGCAGCCTTTAAGCGCTTCCTGGCACTCCAACCGCCATAGCTCGCACGCGTATCTAGCAGGTTAATTCCTACCAGTGCCCGGCCCGCCACGCGCAGCGCCTGTAGCGGCTCATTCAGCATACGCTCTTCAGGCAGCTCACTCGCTCCCTTAAGCCACTCCGCCATGATGGCTTCGCGCCTCGGCTGGTTAGCCTCGATGCGTGCTTCGGTGATAGCAGCTTCGGCGGCCTTATACACGGCAGCGCTGTCGGCGTTGTTGCTAACGTCGAAGGCCGCGTGAGCCTCCTGGCTTGCGAAAATTTGAACACCCTTTAGGCGCGCCGCGTTTCCCCAGAGGACTGGGCCGCAATGTTGTTGAATGACTCCCAGCGCGCGAGCGGCTCGTTCCAGTGCCGTCAACACTTCATTCTGTGTACTCACCGTCGCCACCTCCTTCGGGAAGATCGTCGCGTCGCACCCACGAGCAATCTGGACACTCCGCGGCGTGCAGCGCGCCTCAATCTCCGGTATGTGAGGCTCCAGCGCCTTGCTGCAGATCGCCTGCGCCGCACGAGCCTCCGTCAGGACCGACGAACGTCTCCATGAAGGCCACGTGAGCCGCGTGTTCAGCCTCCACCGCATAGTGCATGGCCATATACTTGCCGCTTTTGACTTTGCCGCCGAGACCGTAGGCCTTCACCGCCTTGAGATTGGCTTGGTCCGCCATGTCGCAGATTGCCTTCGCGTTATGGAAGGTCTCATACGCTGCGCGGTAGGCCAGGTCGTCGATGTCGAAAGCCAAAACCGCCTTCGTGCAAGCAGGCGATAACGTACCCCGCACTGGTTTCATCAGGCGCAGGTGCATCTCGCAGTACGCTTTCGGCTCATGGGCTTTGATGTAGGCGATCCTGCGCGGCATCGGTTCCCGCAGCAGCCCAATGAGCACGCCGCCATCGTACAGGTGCCAGAACAGGTCGCCGATCTTCGGCCCCGCGCTCTTGCTTTTCCAAAATGCCATCACCGGGCCTTCCTCTCCTGCTCCGCTTCGGCTGCCAAAAATTGTTGCGTAAGCCGGGCGAAGGGCGGGGGCCAACCTCTTTGGTCTTACTTGGGAATCATCTCTCCCGTGTGTCCAGCGCCGGTGCACGGCTTGCCATTGTCAAGATCATGTGGCGGGATGGGTTCGCTCGGATGTCCAACGTATTTGTAAATCCAGCCGCACAGCGTGCAACGCTTCTTAATCTCCATGGTGTCCTCCGTCTTTCGCTGTACTTTAGACTGTTGGTGGCGATGAAGGAGTCGAAACTTTCGGCCTTTCGCGCTGTAAGCGAGACGCTCTGACCAACTGGGCTAATCACCCATCAGGACGTGCCTTATTGTGCGCCAGCCCCTACAGTCGCCGGCTTCTAATCCTACTCCTCAACCGACGCCTTCAGCCGGGCGAGCTTCTCGTCCCACCATTCCGAGATGTGGTCGATGCAGCGGCGCGCTTCCTGGAGTTGCGCCGGATCGATCTGCCAGAGCCGCTCCCGCCCGCGCCGCATCCCGCGCACGAGGCCGGCGCTTTCCAGCACCTGCAGGTGGCGGGTCACGGCTTGTCGCGTAACGTCCGTGCCCGAGGTGAGCGTAACGATCGACATCGGCTTCCCGGCAGCGAGGCGCGAGACCAGTCCGAGGCGCGTCTCGTCGCCGAGCGCGGCGAAGATTGGCGCAGCGTCGTCCAGCTTACGAACCGCGGGTGACATACGCCTCGATGTTGTGCAGCTGCATTCTCCAGCCCTCGCTGTTCATGCGGAACGCCTCCGCGCGGCGGGCCATCGGGATGTTGTCGAAGCCGGACTCCGTGATCGTCAGCTTCGTGCCCCCGTCGACCTCCTCCAGCCTGAACTCGATCAGGGTCATCGGCTCGCCGGAGTAGTCGACGTTCGGGTCGATCCCGTACGGATGTCAGCGGAAGGAGAACAGCCTCTCCGGCTCGATCCGATCGACCACCATCTCGAACGGCTCCCCTTCGTGCCCTGGGTACGTCATCTTCGCGTGCACCGGCTGGCCGGCCCTGAACTCGACGCCCGACATGTCTCCTGGAACCACTCCCCGAACTGCCTGGCGTCGCTGATCGCGCGCCACACGCGAGAGCGGGGAGCCTTGATGACGATCTGCTTCTCGATGCGGTCGGTGTCTTGTGTGCTCATATGCAACCTCCTGATTGCATATTATATACCGGGCACTAGAAATGCAAGAGTATGGTTGCATATTTCCAAGAAATTGCGAAACGAAACTGGTGGGCGATGAAGGACTCGAACCTTCGACCTTCTCGGTGTAAGCGAGACGCTCTAGCCAACTGAGCTAATCGCCCACGAGGGCATCCTCATTCTACGCCAGCGCCGGCTACGGTGAGCCCGCCACAGGTGGGTCCGGGCCCGGCGTCAGACCCTCATACGCCGCCCGGGCGAACGGGCGCAGGCGCGGGATGTCCGTAATCAGCACGGCCAGGGACAGCGCGCAGTAGACGACCCCGTACCCGATGCGAACGGACGTGTTGGTGAAGGCGAATTGTGTGGCGAACAGCGCTGCCAGGAGAAACGCCTCCCAGCGGTTCATGCTCAGGCTAACCAGGATAGCGACGGCGAATAGCGACTGCGCCGCCGTCAGGAACACCTCCTCCGACTGGCGTGAGTCGAACCCCAGCGGGTGCAGCGTGCTGCCGGAGATCGCGTAGCCCAGCGGCAGGCTCCCGACGAGCAGCGTCCACTGGTTGACCTTCGACGCGATAAGGATCGTCATGCCGGCGTCGTGGCGGCCGCGCATCGCGAGCAGCCCCGCGAGGATGAACTCGGGCGATTCGGATGCGATCGGCGCCACCCACTGCACGAGTACGAACTGGTCGATGCCGGCGCTCTTGCCGGTGTCGACCAGGCTGTTCGCGAATGGCTCGGCGGCGGCGAAGATGACGCCCGCGGCGAAGATGAAGATCGCCAGCACGGTCAGCCGTCGCGGGATCGGCGCCATCGCCCCGATCACCGCGGCCGGCCCGATGAACTCGCGCTCCTCTTCCGGCGGCGACCGGGAGGTGATGTAGAGGTAAGCGAGGAAGAGCGAGAACATGACGGCGGTATCGATTAGCGACAAGTTCCCGCGCAGCGGAATCGAAAAGCTGTACAACGTCGCGGCGCCGAGGAAGGCGATGCCGAGTGCGTTCCCCCGATCGACCGGCATCACGTTTTGCTTGAACTTGCGCCAGAAGATGAGGAAGATGACCGGCCAGGCCAGGCCGACGAGCAACCGGTTGCCGCCCGTCATGTTGGCGATCGCCAGGTGCGCGTGCTCCGGCTGAGTGTGCGCCGTGATCGCGAAGTAAAGGTCGACGGCGTACTCTGGCAGCACCGCGATCAGAGCCAGGATGACGAGCGCGAGGCCGGCCGATATCTCAGTCTCCGCGACCTCGGACGCCCACGTTAGCAGCGTGGCCGCCGCGAAGATGCCGAGGCCGAAGACGACCGCTTCGACCGGATGCGGAAGGTCGTAGTTGTAGATGTCGGTGGCGTCGAGGATGCGGAGGACGGGTCCGGGAATCGCAATAAGCGCAGCGACGATGAGCAGCGCCAGCTCGCGGCCGAGACCGGTGGGAGCCGTCGCATCGCGGTCACGTGCCATACGACGCGAGTATATCGGCGCGCTGATTCGGGGGGAATCGCGCTCGTTGACACCCTGAGCGGGGCGATAATAGAGTTGAACGCATCCGCCTCAGGCGGAACAGGAGGACGAACCGTGGCCCAGCCCAACGGAAGCAAGAACAGGAGCGAGTGGCTCGCCGGCACCTACGCCAGGAGCGTGGAGAAGGCTGCCGAGCGCGAGTACCCATTCGAGACTTCCGATGGGAAGAAGGTCGATCCGCTCTTCACTCCCGAGGACATGAAGGGCTGGGACTACGATGAGAAACTCGCTTTCCCGGGTCAGTTCCCGTTCACGCGCGGCGTCCAACCGACGATGTACCGCGGCCGCCTGTGGACGATGCGCCAGTACGCCGGCTTCGGCGACGCTGAGGAGTCGAACCAGCGCTACCGCTATCTGCTAAGCCAAGGCCAGACCGGACTCTCCGTCGCCTTCGACTTGCCGACGCAGATCGGCTACGACTCCGACCACGCGATGGCCGCCGGCGAAGTGGGCAAAGTGGGCGTCGCCATCGCTTCGCTGGCCGACATGGAGCTCCTGATGCAGGAGATCCCGCTGGAGAAGGTGACCACCTCGATGACGATCAACGCGACGGCGGCGATCCTGCTCGCCTTCTACGTCGCGCTGGCCAAGAAGCAAGGCGCCGACCTCACAAAGATCGGCGGCACAACGCAGAACGATATCCTCAAGGAATACATCGCGCGCGGCACCTATATCTTCCCGCCGGAAGGGTCGATGCGGCTGATCACCGACGTCTTCGCCTGGTGCAAGGACAACGTGCCGGCCTGGAACACGATCAGCATCAGTGGCTACCACATGCGGGAGGCCGGCTGCACGGCGGTCCAGGAGGTCGCCTTCACTTTCGCCAACGCCATCGCCTACTGCGAGGCTGCTCTGCGCGCGGGCCTCGAATTCGACGAGTTCGCACCGCGGCTGTCGTTCTTCTTCGCCTCGTTTACCAACCTGACGGAGGAAGTCGCCAAGTTTCGCGCCGCGCGCCGGCTCTGGGCGCACCTCTCGAAAGAACGCTTTGGGTCGAAGGACACACGGAGCCAGATGCTGCGCTTCCACACGCAGACCGGCGGCTCGACGCTGACGGCGCAGCAGCCGGAGAACAACATCGTCCGCACGGCGATCCAGGCGCTCGCCGCCGTCCTGGGAGGCACGCAGTCGCTGCATACGAACTCGATGGACGAGGCGTTGGCCCTGCCCACCGAGAAGTCCGTGCAGATCGCGCTGCGAACTCAGCAGGTGATCGCTTACGAAAGCGGCGTCGCTGACGTCATCGACCCGCTCGGCGGTTCATACTACGTCGAAGCGCTCACCGACCGCATCGAGGCCGATGCGATGAAGTACATCGACCGCATCGAGGATATGGGCGGCTCTCTGCGCGCGATCGAATCCGGCTACCAGCAACGCGAGATCCAGGAGGCGTCCTACCACTATCAGCGGGAGGTGGACGAGCACTACCGCATTGTTGTCGGCGTCAACGAGTTCACCTCTGAAGAGGAGGAGCGCCCGGAGATCCTGCGCGTTCGCGAAGAGGTCGTCCGCCGCCAGGTCGAGCGCTTGAACCGCGTCCGCGCCGAGCGCGACGCCGCGAAGGCGGAGCAGATGTTGCGCCTGCTGGAGGACGCGGCGAAGTCAGAGGCCAACCTGATGCCGGTGCTGATCGAGTGCGTGGAGAACTACGTGACGATCGGCGAGATCTGCCAGGTGCTGCGCGGCGTCTTCGGCGAGCAGCGTGAGTTCATGGTGTTTTGAGGATGAGCCGCAAAGAACTACTCGCCGAACTGGATCGCTCGTTTGCGGAGCTGGAGCACGCGATCGAGGGGCTGACGCATGAGCAGATGCTGCAGCGTTGGTACGGCGGGGACGGCGAGGAGTGGAGCATCCGCGACATCCTTGCGCACATCACCGGCTGGCACCACGAAATGGACGACGCCCTCGAACGCATCGCGCGGGGCGAGCGGCCGACGCCGGAGGGCGTCGACTACAGCGACGCGGACACCTGGAACGCGCGCTTTGTGGAGACCTGGGCCGGCGCCAGTCCGGAGGCGATGGTGGCCGAGCTCGCGAAGAGCAAGGAGCTATTCGTCGAAGCCGCAATGCAGGTGCCCGAGGAGAAATTCGAAGAAGGACGATCCGCCCAACGCATCGTGACGATTACCGGCATCGAGCACTACCGCGAGCACGCGCCTCCGGTGCGCGCTTGGCGCGAACGCGAAAACATTTGAGCGCGAACTTGCGCGACGTGGTCCCGCGCGAATACAAGCGCGCAGCCGCCAGTGTGTCCAGCGCCGTCGCCAGCCTGACTCCGGAGCAGGCGTCTCGCGAAGATATCGAAGGCTGGTCGGTAAAGGATCACATCACCCACCTGACATTCTGGCACGAGTTGCGCTTCTTCGAGATTGGCCGCGTCGCCAACGGCGCGCCGCAGACTTTTCCGCGCACGGACGGCGAGATCATCGAGACGCTCAACCAGGCGTTCGTCGGTCTACGCCCGCGGCTTTCTTTCCAGCAGGCGCTGGCAGACCTGGAATTCGCTCGCGGGAAGGTGCTCCAGGCGATAGCCGAGGCGCCGGAAGCACGACTCGACCCTGACCTCTACGAAGAGATGAGCCCCGTCGGCGGCGCTCAGCACGAGCTCGCCCACGCCGAAACGATAGCCAACTGGCGCGAGAGGGAAGGCATATGATCGACAAGATCCACCATATCGGCATCGCCGTGCACAGCCTCGACGATGCGCTCAAGTTCTATCGAGACACCCTCGGGCTGCACGTGCACGCGCAGGACACGATCGAAGACCAAGGCGTGCGCGCGGCGCTGCTCACGATCGGCCAAAGCGAGATTGAGCTGCTGGAGCCGACCCGGCCGGACGCCGGGG
>DAINDD010000036.1:0-29399 GCA_036732045.1 Chloroflexota bacterium | reverse complement strand
CCCCACGGCCACCCGAGCCCGCCCCACGGCCACCCGAGCCCGCCCCACGGCCACCCGAAGCCGTCCAACAGCGGCCCGAACCCGCTCGACGGCGGCTCGAGGCCGCTCTACCGCTCGCCGTACGGCCGCAGCCAGGAGACAGGGATAACATGGGACGGCTCGACGGAAAGGTAGCGATTGTCACAGGCGCCAGCTCTGGTATCGGGATGGCCATTGCTAAGGCTGTCGCGGCGGAAGGTGCCGCGGTCGTCCTGGCCGGGCGCACGCAGGACCCGATGGACGCCGCGGCCAGGGAGATCACCGCCGCCGGTGGCAAGGCGTCCGCACGTCGCGTCGATGTGACCGACGAGAAGGCGTTTGTCGCGCTTGTCGACGGCGCGGTCGCCGAGTTAGGCAAGCTCGACATCATGGTCAACAACGCCGGCTACAACCCGTTCGACACCGTCATCGACGGGGGCGACTATGCGAAGTGGAAGGAGACGCTGGAGGTCAACGTGCTCGGCGTTGCGCTGGGCTGCCGAGAGGCCGTCCGGGTGATGAAGGGCAAGGGCGGCCACATCGTCAACATCACCAGTACTGCCGCCCGTTACGCCGAGCCGGACAGCCCGATCTATGCAGCTTCCAAGCACGCCGCCGGCGCCCTGACTGAGAGCATCCGTCTTGCCCTGGCCGGCCAGTCCATCCGCATCACTGCGATCATGCCGGGCCCTGTCGCCACAAATATCGTCCGCTCGATGCCGAAGGAGACGCTCATCGGCATCACAAAGATGTTCGGCCTGGACCTGGAAGCGGCAGGCTGGAAGCCTGGTGACCACTTGCCGCCGGAAATGGAGGCCAAGGTGCTGGCCGTGGCCAAGCCGATGGTGATGAGCGCGCAGGACATTGCGGACGCGGTGCTCTTCGCGCTCTCGGCGCCCGATAGCGTGCAGATCAGCGAGATCATGATCCGCCCGCTGATGCCGCTGCAGATGCCGGGGATAAGCACGCCGGCGTAAACCCGGGCGCCCGCGCGGTAGACTAGCGTCCGTGGATTACGACGTACGCTTCTGCACGTTCGCGGAACGGGGAGAGTCCGTGGCGAAGGGGTTCGAGGAACCGGTGCGTGTACGAGGTGAGGTGGAGGGAATAGCACCTCGCGTGTCTGCATGGAAACCACGCGCTAGTTTATTAGTGCGATATCCCCGTGACCGGCGCACCGCAAAGCGGCGTAACCTAACTTCGTGGCCCGCCGCAGCCTCTGTCCCCAGCGGCTGGCGGCGTCCTCACTTTCAGGTGTGGCCATGCAACGGATGATGATCCGAGGAGCCGGTGAGGCTGTAACGACGTGGGGTGGCGGGAATAGGCCCCGCCGTGTCATTCTGGGCGTCGACCACACCCGCTCGCAACCAGGCATCTCCAGCGAAGGAATCCGGGGGGGGGCAAACACCCGACTGCCGCCCCAAAACGGGTGTCAACGGGTAAGAGAACGGATAAACGGATCACGCGCCTGGTCCTGCCGGTTTCCAACCTGTTCATCTGTGTTCATCTGTGGCCAAATCCGCGTTAGATCCGCGCTAATCCGCGGCTAAAACGTCTACCGCAGGTGTTCGAGGTAGTGCTGGATCGCCACTGACGCGCGACGGCCGTCCGCCATCGCCGTCACGACGAGGTCGGCGCCGTTCACGTTGTCGCCGCCCGCGAAGACGCCCGGGCGCGTCGTCTGGAAGTCTTCGTCCACGCGCACCGTCTTCCAGTTCGTCGTACGCAGGCCGGGCGTCGTCTTCTCCAGCAGGTCGTCCGGCTCGTAGCCGATCGCCAGCACAACGATATCGACGTCCAGCACGAACTCTGAGCCTCGGATCGCCTCCGGCCGCCGCCGGCCCGACTCGTCCGGCGCGCCGAGCTGCATCCGCCGGCACTGCGCCTGGGTCACGCGGCCGTTCTCGCCTGTGAAGCTGTAGGGGATCGTCAGGTACATGAACTCGGTGCCCTCTTCCACCGCGTGCTTGCGTTCTTCTTCGCGGCCCTTCTGCTCGGCCTCCGTGCGGCGGTACATGCACGTCACATCGATCGCGCCGAGCCGGATCGCCGTGCGCACGCAGTCCATCGACGTGTCGCCGCCGCCGACGACGAGCAAGCGCTTGCCCGCGATGTCCAGCGGCTCGCGCATGTTCTCCGGCAGCAGCTCCGGCTCGAGGTTCCCACGCACGAGGAACTCCGTCGCCTGGTAGATGTTCGCCATGTCCTCGCCCTCGATCCGCATCCGCCCGCCGATCGGGGCGCCGGTGCCGAGAAACGTCGCGTCGTAGCCCTGCTTGAAAAGCTCGTCCAGCGTGATGTCCTCGCCGACCTTGGTGTTGCAGCGGAACTCGACGCCCATCTTCGTCAGATACTCGATCTTCGCCTCAAGAATCTCCTTGCTCATCTTGAAGTTCGGGATGCCGTACAGCAAGACGCCGCCCGGCACCGGCCAGGACTCGAACACCGTCACGCCGTGGCCCTTCTTGCGCAGCTCCTCGGCGACGGCGAGGCCGGCCGGCCCCGAGCCGATGATCGCCACCTTGCGGCCGGTGTCCGTATCGATCACCGGCAGCGGGACGCCGCCGTGCAGCCGCTGGTAATCGGCGATGAACGACTCGAGCTTGCCGATGGACACCGGCGGCTGCTTGCCCCACGGCGCAGGCCGGATCGCGAAGCCCACCACGCAGGCGCCCTCGCACAGCGACTCTTGCGGGCAGAGGCGGCCGCACATGTCCGGCAGGTTGGACGTCTGGCGGAAGATCGAGGCGGCGCTGTTGGTATCGCCCTTCTCCAGGTACATCAGCGCGCCCGGGATGTCGTTGTCCGTTGGGCAGGCCTCCTGGCACGGCGCGGACGGGCAGTGGATGCAGCGTTCGGCCTCCACCATGGCCGCCTCCAGGCCGTAGCCCAGGTACGCCTCGTCCCAGTTGTGCACTCGGTCCTCCGGCGTCTGCTTGGGGACCGGCACGACCGGGATCTCCAGCCGTCGGTGGTTATCGGATTGCAGGTCGTCGCGTGCGGTTGTCATCAATTCTCCAGAATACGGTTAGTTTAGCAGGTAAGGAAGACATTAGAGCATAGAAGCATCGGGGACGCCGCCGCCACGTCATCGCGCGCGAACGGAGGGAGCTTCAGCTCTGTCCTCTCAATCTCTCGTCCGGCGGAAGAGAGGCGGCTAGGGGGTGAGGGCGCCGCCGGCTGTACCCGGTAGCAGCGGCGCGCCCGCGAGCCGGCCGTCGCCGCTTGCGCCGTTTGTCGCCACCGGCGCGTTCTCGTACGTCATGCGGTAGAGGCGGGCGTAGATGCCGTTCTTCGCCAGCAGCTCTGCATGCGTGCCGATCTCCGCGATCCGCCCGTGCTCCATGACGACAACGCGGCTGGCGTTGCGGATCGTCGACAAGCGGTGCGCGACGACGAATGACGTCCGCCCCTCGAGCATCCGGTTGAGCGCGTTCTGGATCACGACCTCTGTGCGGGTGTCCACGTTGGCCGTCGCCTCGTCCAGGATCAGGATGCGCGGGTCGGCGATTACCGCGCGGGCGAAGGCGATCAGTTGCCGCTGGCCAACCGAGAAGTTCTGTCCGCGTTCGTGCAGGTCCGCCTCATAGCCCGCTGGCAGGCGCTTGATGAATTCGTGCGCGCCAACCGTTTTCGCCGCCTCTTCGACCTCCTCATCTGTCGCGTCGAGACGTCCGTAGCGGATGTTCTCGCGCACCGTGCCGGAGAAGAGGAACGGGTCCTGGAGGACGATGCCTAGCCGTTTGGCCAGCGAGCGGCGCTGGATCTTTCGGATGTCGTGCCCGTCGATCAGGACGCGGCCCTCGGTCACGTCGTAGAAGCGCACGGCCAGCGAGGTCAGCGTGCTCTTCCCGGCGCCCGTTGAGCCGACGATGGCGATCGTCTCGCCCGGCTGCACGTGGAGGTTGATGTCTTCCAGTACCTTCGTCCCGGGGATGTACTCGAACGTCACGTGGTCGAAAACAACCTCGCCGCGGACGTCCGGCAGAATGACGGCGTCCTCGGCGTCGACGATCTCCGGCTTTGTGTCCAGCACCTCGATGATGCGCTCGCCGCCGGCCATCGCCCGCTGCAGCTGCGTGTATTGGAGCACGAGGTTGCGCACCGGGTCGAAGAACACCTGCACGTAGAGCGCGAAGGAGACGATCACGCCCACCGTCAGCGTGCCGTTCAGCACCCGGTAGCCACCGAAGATGATGACCAGCGCTGTCGAGATGGAAACCAGCAGCTCGACGATCGGCATGACGGCGGCCGTAACGCGGCCCGCGCTGACGTTGGCGTTCAGGTTCTCCGTGTTGACGCGGTCGAAGCGCTTGGCGTTCTCGTCTTCGCGGGAGAGGCTCTGGATGACCCGCACGCCGGAGACGTTCTCCTGCAGGTTGGCGTTGACAATGGCGATCGACTGGCGCACGCGGATGAAGGCCAGCCGGGCCCTGATCTGCCAGATGGCCAGCACTACGATCAGCACCGGCACAACGCTGAAGGTAACCAGAGTCATCTGAACGTCCTCCAGTAGGAGGAAGCCAATGACGAGCAGCAACCCGAAGAAGTCGGCGAGGACGGTGAGAACGCCGGTGGTCAGGAGGTCCTGGATCACGGCCACGTCGTTCTGGACGCGCGACATTATGCGGCCGATCTCGTTCTTGTCCAGGAAGCTGACCGAAAGCTTTTCGATGTGGGCGAACATCTCCATCCGCAGCGTCAGCAGGATCTTGTGGCCGACGTAGCCCGTCGTGATCTGCTGCAGCCACTGCGAAAACCAGCCGATGATCGCCAGGATGATTAGCGCGACGCCGACGACGGCGACGCCGTTCATGTTCTTCTGCGGGATCCAGTCGTCGATCGCCTTGCCGATGAGGTACGGTTGCGCGCGTGAAGCGATGGCGAAGAGCACCATCGACACCGTCGCCAGCGCGACTTGCGGGCGATAGGGCCGAAGGTATGGCAGCATCCGCCGCACGACCTTGTGGTCGTAGACCTTGCCGAGCTCTTCGTCGTCCCAACCGTCCGTGCTGCGCTTGAGATTGGCGGCGCCGCGGTTCGCCGGCCCCGTGGAGCTGCCCCAACCGGAAGGTCCCGCGCCTCCCCAGAGACCCATCGCCTAGCTCCCCGCCGCCGTTGCTTCGGCAGTCTCGGCAGGCGCGTATGCGGCCAGCGCCTCCTCCTGGTCGCGCAGCTCAAGGTCGTAGATCTGGCGGTAGATGCCGTCTGCTTCCAGCAGCTCGTCGTGCTTGCCGCGCTCGACGACCCGGCCGTCTTGCAGAACGATGATCTGGTCGGCCATCTTAACGGTGCGCAGCCGCTGGGCGATCACGAACGTCGTGCGGCCCTCCATCACCTTGGCCATCGACTGCTGGATCTGGTACTCCGTCTGCGTATCCACGCTCGACGTCGAGTCGTCCAGGATCAGGATGCGCGGGTCGAGCAGCAGCGTCCGCGCGATCGCCACGCGCTGCTTCTGGCCGCCGGAGAGCGTGATGCCGCGCTCCCCGACCCAGGTGTCGTAGCCGTCCGGCAGGCCCGTGATGAAGTCGTGGATGTGCGCCGCCTTGGCCGCCGCCTCGACCTGCTCATCGGTAGCGTTCACGGCGCCGTAGGAGATGTTGTCGCGGATCGTCGCGCTGAACAGGAAGACGTCCTGCTGGACGATCCCGATCGCTCCTCGCAGCGAGGCCAGGGTCAGATCGCGAATGTCGTGGCCGTCGATCGTGATCGCGCCGCTGGTCACGTCGTAGAAGCGCGGCATCAAGTTGACGACGGTCGTCTTGCCGCTGCCGGTTGGGCCCATCAGCGCGATGATCTGGCCCGGCTGCGCGTCGATGTCTATGTGCGCGAGGACGGGGCTGATCGCATCGTAGCCGAAGGAGACGTCCTCGAAGCGCACGTGGCCCTGGGCGGCTGTCAACTCCAGCGCGTCGGGCTTCTCCTTGACCTCGGATTCGGCGTCCAGCACGGCGTAGATGCGCTGGCCTGCTACGTTGGCGCGCGCCGTGATCATGATGATCCAGCCCAGGATCCGCACCGGCGCTTGCAGCACGGTGACGTACAGCAGGAACGACGTCAGGCCGCCGATGTTGAGGTTGCCGCGCGTCACCTCGATGCCGCCGACCCAGAGCGTCGCCGCCATCGCGCCGAGCCAGAGGCCGGTCATAGCGGGACTGTTGATCGCGACCACTCGCGCCGAGGCGTAGGAGCTCTGGTAGAGAGCTTCGGCCTCGCGGCGGAACTTTTCGCTTTCGTGGTCCTCCCGCGCGAACGCCTTGACGACGCGCGCGCCGGAGAGCGCCTCTTGCAGCACCGTGGCCATACGAGCCATCTGGTCCTGGATTGAGTACCACATTGGTCGCAGCGTCATCGCCATCACGTTGGAGCGCCAGGCGATGAACGGCACGAACGCCCAGACGACGAGCGCCAGCTGCCAGTTGGTCACGAACATCAGGATGAAGATGGAGACGAGCAGGATCAGCACGTAAAAGCCGCGCGCCAGCCCCATCGAGACGTACATACGCACCGCCTCCACGTCCTGCGTAGCGCGGGACATCACGGCGCCGGTCTGCTGCTGGTCGTGGTAGGCGTACGAGAGGCGCTGCAGCCGGTCGTAAATTTGGTTGCGGATGTCGTAGGCGACCTGCTGGCTGAGCTGCTCGCCGAGGAAAGTCTGGCCGTAGGCGAAGAGTCCGCGGAAGACCGCCGTGGCCATAATCGCCACGGCCGCCAGGACGAGCAGGTGCTTCTGGCCAGTGGTAAAAGTCTTTGACCCGATGTGGAGGTTGCTGAGGAACGTGCCGCTGACCGTGTGCGGGTCGAGGCCGTAGTCGATGGCCCAGCGGATCAGCTGGGGCATCGCGATGATGGCCGCGCTGGACGCTACGACGCAGAACAGCAGTAGCGCCGAGCGCCACTTGTAAGGGCGGAGAAACCGCAGAAGCCGAAGACAATACATTCCGAAAGAAAAGGGGTGCAAGGCCGCGCGCAAGGGCGGCCTTCGCTAGTCGCCCGCTAAACTGATTGTAACGAGCACCTGCCGTTAACGTAAAGGATGATGCGTCTGTGCGACCTGCGCCACGCCTCGGAACGAGCGCGCAATGGCCGAAATTTCGCCCGGCTTGTTGACCGCTTCTTGCTTGCTAATTCTGTATCCTAGTAGAGCTTTGAAGATCGCCACTCGCTACCTTGTCCGGCCGATGCGCCTCGCCGATATCTCGCAGGTGCTGGAGATCGAGCGCCAGTCCTTCCCGACGATGTGGCCGTCCACGGCCTTCCACCGCGAGCTTCAGCAAAACCGCCTCGCCAATTACATCGTCATCGTCGAGCACAACCCGCGCGCGCCAACGCAAACAGGTTCCGGCGAGCGTCCGGCCGGGCCGATCGGCCGCATCTTCGGCGAGATCAAACAGATCTTGGGCACAGAGGAGGACGTCGCGTTACCGCCGATCGATGAACGCGCCGAGCTCGTCGTCGGCTTCATCGGAGTCTGGATGATGCCCGACGAAGCGCACATCGTGACGATCGCTACCCGCGAGAGCCACCGCCGCCGCGGCATCGCTGAAAAGCTGCTGATCTACGGCATCGACATCGCGCAAGCGCGGCGCCGGCCGATGCTGACGCTGGAGGTTCGCGTCTCCAACGAGGCGGCGATTGGGTTGTACGAAAAATATGGCTTGATGAAGGTCGGCCGCCGCCACCGCTACTACTCCGACAACCACGAAGACGCCTACATCCTCACCATCGATTCCGTCCTCACCGCGCGCTTTCGCGAGCGCTTCGAGCAGCTCCGCACCGAGCACCAGCGCCGCTGGGGCGACTTCGATACACGAGAGGAACACTGGGCAAGGAACTAGGAAGAAGGAACGGAGGTCTGTCAGTTCCTTTCCCCAGGTTCACGGTTCATGGTTCCTCCCCGACGCACCCTTGACCCTTGCACCGTGACCCTCCTACGCTGAGTTCATGTCGGCCCCCATCGACAAGCTCCAGCGACAACTTGACCAGGTGCCATGGCTACGCGGGCGCGGGCCAGTCTCCTACGATTACGGCCAGTGGGTGGATGAGACCCACCACCTCCTCGTCACCCTCTTCGGCGACGGGTCCGCGCAGGAAGCTGGCTTCCTGGAGATCGTCGGCGAAGGCGCAGAGGCGCGCGGGTGGGGGCTTCCCTTGGCGCCCGCCAACCAGTGGGGCATGCAGGCCCGCCTCGCTCGCGCCGAGTCCTTCCTGCAAGATCTCACTCGCGAGATCCGCAGATCCCATGCTTCCAAGGCCTGACCCCGCAACGCCGGGCAGGCGGCATGGCCGACGACCTCCGCTAAACTGACCTACCCGCGGCCGTGCCATTCGTCGGCGCCCGCGGCCTGCGAAACAAACAAAGGCCGGGCGCAGTCCGCGCCCGGCCCTGTTTACGCTGTGCGGGTTTGACTACTGGATGACTATCGTTCCCGTGATCTGTGTCGGGTGGAAGTCGTCCTGGTACTTGTACGTGCCCGGCGTGTCGATCTTGCCGGTCGCTATGCCTGTGTTCGGAGCGGCGGGCGTGCTCGCGGGAGCGGCGGCAGTTGGCGCCGCAGTGGCCGATCCGGACGGGGCAGCGGTCGGGGTTGGCGTTGGCGTAGCCGGCACGAGGGGCGAGATGTCCGGCGACACGATGTCATCGTCCGTGTTGAATAGCCCGTCCGGGCCGGCGATCCGCAGGTTGTGCACGAAATGGCCGTTGTTCGTCAGGTTGATGCCGAACACCTTCCCGGCCGCGAGTGTGACTGTCGCCGGAGTATAGCCGCTATCGCCCATCGTCATCTCGGCGGTGACGTCCGTATGTACCTGCGAGCCGGGGGCCGGGGTCGGTGTGGCCGAGGCAGCACCCTGGACGATGATCGTGCCGGTGGTGATGGCGCCGGTGTCCGAAACGGGGTCCTCGAACTGGAACTGGCCGGCGTTATCGAAGCGGACGACCGTGAAGCCGTCCTTGGCCGGTTGGATGATGTCGCCCTGGTTGGCCGTGGTAGGGTCGCTGCCGACCGGCACGGCGACGAAGTCATCGCCCGTTCCCTGCTTGCCGTCGGCGCCGTTGATACGGAACTGGTGCGAGAGCGTCGTCTGATTGTGAACGAGGAACTTCACCGTTTCGCCGGCGGTCATCGTCGGAGCGGAGGGTGAGAACTTTGTCGAGGTCTCGTCGCCCGTGATGTTGATCTCGATCGTACGCGTCGCTTCGCTCTCAGAGATCACCTGGCGATCGTCCAGCTGAACGATCGCTTCGGCCGGCCCGAATACGATCTTGATCTGGTCGCCGTCGTGCGGGATATAGCGGCTCCAGTTGTCTAGCTTGGCGCTGTTCACAAAAACCTGAAGCACACCTTGCTTGCCGGCGTCCGGCGTGCTATCCCCGCAGGTGTCGTTGTTGTGGTAGGTGACGCTTGTGCCGGGCTCACGAATGTCTGTTTGTGTGAGTACCCCGCCGCCATAGTCGAACCACTTCACCATCCGCGACCCTGCGCCCTCTTCGAACGATTGGAACGGGTGGATGTGCATGATGCCGTCACCGTGGGTGTGAACTCCGGACTCCCAGGTCGGTGCGTTCGGCTGCTTTTCGCCGCAAACGTAGATCGTGTAGGCGGCGTGCCAGTGGTCCTGTCCGATGCGCGGCGCTCCCGTCGCCGACCGCGTTATGAATAGCAGCCCGAGGATGCCGAAGACCGCGATGATGATCACGGCCACCGGCAACCAGGGAGGGAAGTACATGTGCCGGATGCGGTGGGCGATGCTGGGCTTCTTGCCGCCGGGCAACACCTGCTCCGTCTTGAACGAGCGGGGCCGCCCGCTGCGCCAGAAGTCCATCGGGTTGACGTCCGGGGAGTTGCCGGCGCTCTGGGGGCGGCGTTCCCGCCGGGACGCCCGTCCTCCCGTGGCCCGGTCCACGTCCTTCGAAACGGGCGAACTGCTGCCGGTGGAGGAGACGTCTCTGGATACCGGCACCTCCGGGCTTGTCTGTTCTTCGGGGGGTAGAGTGCCGCCGTCCCCGCGAGGCTTGCCTCCGCCACGGCGCCCACGGCGCCTACGCCTGCTCTGTTCTTCGTCCGCCACGAATGGGTCCTTTCCCCCGGCTCGGCGAAACCGGCCCGCTATCGCGGCGAGTCAGCATCGAATCTAACGTTGATTGGCTATTGCGATTCGTCTCCGCACGACGATCCGTCCAGGCGGAGATGGGGAGCGATTTCCGTAGATCCCGAGCCGCCACGGCTGGCCGGAGTCTCAAGCGAAGCGAGTTAACCTGTCCGGGTTCCAAGTCTCTACCGCGCGAGCCGTCACAAACCAACGTTGGCTTCCGCCCCGCCTCCCTGGTTCGACTCATCGTCGCCACCGGAGGCATATCTGGGAACAAATTCGCCAGGGTCTCAGGGTTTGTCCGGAAATGCACCCAATTCATTATAGATGCCGGTCTGTAATACGCCAAACATTGCTGGCTGGATGCGATCATGCTCTCTTGCTCCCAGCTGTGCATAATGTCCCCGTGTCTACCGCTGGCGCCCTCACCCCTGAATCCCGCGCTCGCATCGAAGAGGCCCTCAGGGGACGCGGGTGGACGCTCCCGGGTGAGCACCCGATCAGCGCGCTGGATGGGCTTACGTTCGGCGACTGGCGCGTGATCGCCTTGCTCGGCCCGAAGAACGCCGTAGGCTCGCGCTATTTCCGCCTGTTCCTCGCAGATGCCGGTGGCCGTCTCGCCGACGAACCGCTCGCGCTGGGGCTGTTCGGCGCGGGACCGTACCCCGCGTTCAACTGGGTTGAGTTGACGCAGTATCGGGAGTCGCTCGTTTTCGGTGGCACCGTGCTCGACCTCTGGGCGACGGGCCTCGATCGTCCTCTCTTCGCCGCGCTGTCTGCGCTCGTGCCGCCGGGCGGGCACATCATGTGCGAGTACGATTCCCCCACGCACAAGGCGACCGAGCGAATCCTCACGTTGCGCTATCCGCCGGCTGCCTCACCGATCGGATACGTGATGTTCGAAGTGGGCGTGCGCTCCTACCGCGACTGGTACATCTCAGAGGGCGGCCGCGAAGGCCCGCGCAAGCTGCAGGGCTTCAACCCCTGGAACGAAGAGATCGCCGCCGAAAAGACCGCCGCTCTCAAGGCCGAATTATCCGCCGCCCTGAAGCGCCGTCCAAACCCTGAACACGGCGAATGGGGCCGCCTGGCGCGCGACCTGGCCGCGAAGGCGCTGACAGAACTTTGACACCTCGCACCCCGCACATCGCATCTTCAAGCGACATTTCTTGACACTGCGGGAGACCGGCGCATAGCATTCGTTATCGTAAATATGCCCGCAATCGGACACCGTCTCCAACGCGCCCCGTCCCTGGCGGCGTGATTCTTTCCAAACCTTCTGGAGGTACCCTCGCATGGCCCTAACCGTAAGCGTAATCAAGGCTGACATCGGCGGCTGGGTCGGCCACACGGCCTCGCACCCGGACATCCTGGCCCTCGGCCGCGACTGGCTGGAGAAGGCCAAGCAGAAGAAGCTGCTGATCGACTATCACGTCAGCAACTGCGGCGACGACATGTTCCTGATCATGACCCACGACAAGGGCGAGAACTCGACGCCGATCCACAAGCTGGCTTTCGATACGTTTATGGCTGGCACGCAGCTCGCCAAGAAGCTCAAGCTGTACGGCGCGGGCCAGGACCTCCTGACCGACGCCTTCTCCGGCAACATCCGAGGCGCGGGCCCCGGCTCGGCCGAGATGGTGATCGAGGAGCGTCCCTCGGAGCCGATCATCGTCTTCATGGCCGACAAGACCTCCGCCGGCGCCTTCAACCTGCCGCTGTACAAGATGTTCGCTGACCCCTTCAACACGCCGGGCCTCGTCATCGGCGAGCCGTTGCACGAAGGGTTTACGTTCGAGGTGCAGGACGTCCAGGAGCACAAGCACATCAAGCTGCGCGCGCCCAACGAGCTGTACGATCTGCTCGTCTTCATCGGCGCGCCCTCCCGTTACGCCGTCAAGCGGGTCTTCAACTACGGCAGCGGCGAGATCGCCGCCGTCTCCAGCACCGACAAGCTCTCTCTCATTGCCGGCCGCTACGTCGGCAAGGACGACCCGACGATGATCGTGCGCTGCCAGGGCAACTTCCCCGCCGTCGGCGAAGTGATCGAGCCGTTCACGACACCGTGGATCGTCGAGGGCTGGATGCGTGGGTCCCACAACGGCCCGCTAATGCCGGTCGGCCTCAAGGACGCACACCCCAGCCGCTTCGATGGCCCGCCGCGCATCGTCTCGCTCGGCTTTCAGCTCGCCAACGGCAAGCTGATCGGCCCACGCGACATGTTCGACGACCCGGGCTACGACCGCTGCCGCGCCGAGGCCAACCACATCGCCGACTTCCTGCGGTTGCACGGCCCCTTCGAGCCGCACCGCCTGCCGCTGGACGAAATGGAGTACACCACGATGCCGGCCGTGGCCGCCAAGATGGCCAAGCGCTGGGTGTCAATGTCCGCGGGCGAAGCCGCGAGCAGCACCAAGACCAAGCGTGCGAAGAAATAGACGCCCGAATCAGCCACAAGCAGAGGCCCGGCCAATCGGCCGGGCCTCTTGCTTTGTAGCAAGGCAGGTGGCGCTCGCCCTAACGCTGGGGCGGTCACCGCGCTGCGACCCAGCCGTACGCCGTCCCTTCTGTGTCATTCTGAGCAGCTACCACGCCTGCTCGCAGCCAGATTTGCCTTCGCGAAGGAATCTGGGGTGGCTCACGGGGCCGAGCGTTGGCTGTCAGCGGATCGGGAACGGATTATCGGATGCAAACGCCGCGCCCGTGTCATTCTGAGCAAACACCACTCATGCTGGCAGCGTTGGCGTATGCTCGCGAAGGAATCTGGGGTTGGGGGAAAGGTGGGTCACGAGGTCGAAAGCTGGCTGTCAGCGGATCGGGAACGGATTAGGTGACCTCTCAGATTACGTCCCGCTCTCGCAAAACCGCTTCAACCCCTCCGCTTCCATGTCCACGTAGCGGCGTGTCAGCCAGCCCAGCGCCAGGCCAGCCAGCGATGCCAGTGGCCCCGTCTGATTGATCGCCAGCGTCACCGTCGACTGGCCGGCGGCCGTCTCGGCGACCCGGTGGCTGGCCAGTGTCGTCACTCCCCGAGACGTCGCCTGCCAGGCGAACGAGGCGCCCGGCTCGAACTCCACTACCTGCCAGGCCAGCACCGGCAGCTTCGGCTGCGTAATGCGCACCTGGCTGCCCATCCCGAACGGCCCATCGTCGAGCCGTTCGATCCTGGTTATGGACTCCGTCCAGAGCGGCCAGTTCTGCACGGCCACGAGCGCCGCCCAGACCTTCGCCCGCGGCGCCTTGATCTCGATCGTCTTCGCGAGCTTCATGTCCGTAAGTTACCATCAGCCGTCCGCGTGGCGGAACCTTGGCGGGAGCGGCAGCGTTCTATCGGCGATGAAGTTCTGGATTGGTGCGGCAGTCGCCGTCCTTGTTGTTGTGCTCGCCGTCGGGCTCGGCGTATCAATCGGTTCGTCGGGCGGCTCCAACTCACCCTCACCAATGGTCGTCGGCCTTACCAACTCTCCGAGTCCGCACCCAAGCCGATCCCCGATCGGTGTCGTAGACACCTTATACCCGACCCTCTCCCCCACACCAACGGCACCACTCAGCTGCGGCTTCGGCTCCGGCGAATGGGAGCAATGCGCTAAGACAGCCATTGACCCCGCTTTCGCCGACTACGTCACGCGCTTCAGCATTCCCACCGGTGAGGAGCAGGCAGTCGTCATCGAGGAACGCATCGACTGGTCGGACAGTTGCTTGGGCGTCGACACACCCGGCGTCGTTTGCTTGCAGGTAATCACACCAGGCTTCCGTTTCGTCGTCACGGCCGCGCCCGGCCGGCCCTTCGCCGAGTACCACACGGACCTCAACGGCCGCAGTGTCTTCGTCGCGTCATACGGCACCTACCAGGACATCCCGCCGACTCAGACGCCGCACTAGCGACTAGCCACCTGCTACACTCGCGCCGTGCCCCAACTGCTGCTCGCCACCAACAACCCCGGCAAGGCCGCCGAGCTGCGAACGCTGCTCGAAGGCTGCGGCTGGGAGCTCGTGACGCCGGTCGAGATCGGCCTCGCGCTCCACGTCGAGGAGACTGGCGAGACGTATCACGACAACGCGCGCATCAAGGCCCTGGCCGGCATGCAGGCCAGCGGCCTGGTCACCCTGGCCGACGACTCCGGACTCGAAGTGCAGGCACTCGGAGGCGAGCCCGGAGTCCACTCCGCGCGCTTTCTCGGCGAGGACGCCACGTTCGAGCAGCGCTTCGCCGAGATCCAACGCCGCCTCGCTGGACTCCCGCTCGAGCAACGCACGTGTCGCTTTGTCGCCGTGGTCGCGGTAGCCGATCCCCAAACGGGTGACGTGCACTTCACGGAGGGCGAGGTACGCGGCTTCGTGGCCTCGCAGCCGCGCGGCGAGGGCGGTTTCGGCTACGATCCGATCTTCTGGTCTCCGGAGCAATCAGCGACCTTCGGAGAGCTGCCTGAGCACGAGAAGGCTATAATCAGTCACAGGGCCCGCGCCGTTGCCAACGCGCGGCAGATCCTCCTCGAGCTCCTCTATGACCACCAAGAATCACCGTCGTCCTACTTCCGGCAGCAGCCTCGCTCATCCTGAGGAGTCCGCCGCCGCGGACGTCCCGAAGGACACGCTCGGACGGCCGCTGCGCGACATGCGCATCTCCGTCACTGACCGCTGCAACTTCCGCTGCTCCTACTGCATGCCGAAGGAAGTCTTCGGCCGCGCGTACAAGTTTCTCCCCCGCGACGAGCTGCTGACCTTTGAGGAGATCACCCGCCTGGCTCGGGTCTTCGTCGCGTACGGAGCTGAGAAGATTCGCCTCACCGGTGGCGAGCCGACAGTCCGGCGCGGCCTCCCGAAGCTCGTTCGTATGCTCGCCGGGATCGACGGCCTGCGCGACCTGGCTATGACTACGAACGGCTCGCGCCTCGCCGAGATGGCCGCCGACCTGCGCGCCGCCGGCCTCTCGCGCGTGACCGTCAGCCTCGACTCGCTGGACGACGCTACGTTCCGCGCGATGAATGACGCTGACTTCCCAGTGTCGCTCGTCCTCGACGGCATCGAGGCGGCGCGGCGAGCAGGCTTTTCGCCGATCAAGATCAACGCCGTGGTCAAGCGCGGCGTGAACGAAGACGGCATCATCGACATCGCCCGGCGCTTCCGCGGGCCGGACTATATTGTGCGTTTCATCGAGTACATGGACGTCGGCACGACAAACGGCTGGCGGCTGGACGACGTCGTCCCCGCCGCCGAGATCATTGATCGCATCAATCGCGAACTGCCGCTGGAGCCCGTCGAGCCCGGCTATAGCGGCGAGGTGGCGCGGCGCTGGCGTTACCGTGACGGCGGCGGCGAGATCGGTGTCATCTCCTCCGTTACGCAGCCGTTCTGCGGCGACTGCACGCGCGCCCGCCTCTCTGCGGACGGCAAGCTCTATACCTGCCTCTTCGCCTTTCGCGGCCACGACTTCCGCACGCTCCTCCGGTCAGGCGCGTCCGACGATGACCTCGCCGCCTTTCTGCGCGGCCGCTGGTCCGCCCGGAGTGATCGCTACTCGGAAGAGCGCAGCGCCGCGACCGGCGATCGCCAGCGAGTCGAGATGTCGTACATCGGCGGCTAACGGGTAGGGGGCTCGTGCCTTAGTCCTGGTATCCTGGCCGAACCTTCCCGAAATTTCTTGCGCTCTCACGAAGAATTAAGCCGGATGCTATAGACTTCTCGTTGCTGCCTTATTAGGATAGGCGAGTCTTAAGTCAACGAACGCCCCAAGCCGAAATGTTGACAACTCGCAGGACACAGATGGAGGTCGCAATGAAGATCGGGAACAACTCCCGCCGTGACATGGGCTCGCTCAAGAACGACTGGCAGACCCGGCCCGCCGCTGACGAAGACGGCCTGATCGACGACGTCGCCGCCGAGGCTTCCTACCAGGCGCCGCCGGCCAAGCGCTGGGAGGACCAGGTGGAGAAAGCGGCCGCTCCGGAAGAATGTTCAAGCATCATCGGAGGCGGCTCCGTCTGGCAGGGCAACTTCAGCACCGACGGCAGCGTCCGCCTGGACGGCAAGGTCTCCGGCGAGGTCAAGGCCGCGGGCACCGTACACATCACGGACGGCGCCCAGGTCAACGCGGTCATCCAGGCACGCTTCGTCGTTATCGGCGGCGCGTTCGATGGCCAGCTCTACTGCTCGGAGCGCCTGGAGCTGCTGCCGTCCAGCCGCATGAAGGGCTCGATCACGACGCCGCAGATCTCCGTCGGCGAAGGCGCCTTCATCGACGGCGAGATTCACATGGTCGAAGAGTCAGCCACGGTCAGCGCGCCGGCCGCCAAGAGCTTCGCTACGGTGAAGCCCTTGACCAGCGACAATGGGGTCGAGGACGAGCCCGAAGCCAAGCCCGCCAACGGCTACCAGACCGGCAACGTGACCTCCATGCAGGCGAAGGGCCAGGGCCAGGCCAAGGCCCGCTAACGTTGCACCAGGCTCCACGCCCTGGACACGGGAGCATTGGCGCTTGAGAGCATCCTCCTGAATAGGATGCTCCCATGTTCCGATGCTCTCCTGCTGACTGGCACTTGGTTGATCTCTGCTTGCGGCTAACTGCTTCGGCGGCGACACTGAACCGCGATGCAACGCACGCTCGTCCTGCTCAAGCCGGATGCGGTCCAGCGCGGCCTCGCCGGCGAGATCATCTCCCGTTTTGAGCGCCGTGGCCTCCGCCTCGCCGGCCTACGCTTCATGCAGGTCGACGAAGCCCTCGCACGGAAGCATTACGCTGAGCACGAAGGCAAGCCGTTCTACGCAGGCCTGATCGAGTACATCACCTCGTCGCCGATCGTGGCTGCCGTGTTCGAGGGGCCTGGCTGCATCGAAATCGTGCGCAAGACGATGGGCGCCACAAACGCCGCCATCGCGGAGCCCGGCACTATCCGCGGCGACCTCGCGATTTCAATGCGTAACCTGATTCACGGCTCCGATAGCCCGGAGTCCGCCCAGCGCGAGATCGCCCTATACTTCGGCGAAGCCGCCCTGCACTCCTACGAGCGCGACGTAGACCGCTGGATCTTCGAATAGGGTCGAGGGTCAGACGGGATAGGCCAGGGATCTGAGGCCGCAGTCTACAAGCCTTCTCGCTGGTGCTGCTCGCGCTCCCGGGCGTCCGCTTCCTCGCGCCGCTCCCGGTCCTCTTGTGAATCGGCGAGATCGATCGTGCCTTCGTCGTCCGTGCGGAGCTCCGCGTGCAGCGGCCCGCCGAGGACGGCGTAGCGGTCGAGGCCGAGGTAGTGAAGCGGCTTGTACGCCGGGTCGTCGAGACGCCAGGTCTCGTCGAACGCCTGCTCTTCCGCCTGCACGACGAGTACGTCGCCCACGAAAAGCGTGTGGTCGCCGATGGGGAGTGTGTCGACGAGCGAGCACTCGATCCAGGCGACACATGACTCGATCAGCGGCACTTCGATCTTCGACGAGTTGAAGGTAGGCAGTTTGGCGAGGTCGAGCTTGCCCACGTTTTCGCCTGAGACCGCGCCGAAGTACTGCGCGTGGTTGATCAAATCGCGCGCCGGGAAGTTCAGCGCGAACTCCTCCGAGAATCGGATCATGTCGTGCGTGTGCCGCCCCGGGCCGACGACGATGCCGACGAGCGGCGGCGTGCGCGAGAGCGGCGTATGCCAGATCGCGGGCATAACGTCGGTCTGGTCGCGCCAGCGGGTGGTGACAAGCGCGACGGGCCCGCCGTTCAAGAGGCGCATGGAGTCGGCTGGGTCTAAGGAGCGGCGGGCCATGAGGGATAGGTTCGAGGGTCAGAGGTCAGCGGTCAAGGGACTTGTAGCGCACCTGCCGCCCCGCACGTCGGACATTTACGCCTCGAACGGTTGCCCGAAGCGCTCGCGGTGGACGACCTCGCTGAACGGCTTGCGCTTCTTCTTGCCCTTGCCGACGGGGTTCTTCGGATAGCCAAACGGGAGGATCGCGAACACTTCGATCTCCTTCGGAATGTCGAGCAGCGCGTTGACGCCCGGCAGGCCGCTGAAGCCCACGAAGTTCGAGCCGACGCCCTCCGACCACGCCACGAGGACCATCGACTGGATCGCCCGGCTGGCGTCGGAGACTCCAAAGCGTGACTCCTCCATCGCGACGACAACCGCAAAGGCGGCCTGCGCAGTGTAGGGGCCGGTCGGCGCCGCCGCACCCAGCTTCTTCAGCATCTCCCGGTCCTGCACGACGATGAAGTGCCACGGCTGGCCGTTCATGCTGCTAGCGGTCAGGTGCGCGGCCTCCACGATGCGACGTATCGTCTCCGGCGGCACCGGCTTGTCGCGGTACTCGCGGACGGCCAGCACGGTGCGGACTGCGTCGAATACTTCCATCGGACTCAGGATACAGGATCGCCGGGGGTAGGGTCGCCTGGCGAGAGGTTGCAGAGTTGTGGCTGCTGCCGTGCGTTCGTGCAGCGCGGGGTTGGCGAGCGCGACTCGCCCCTACGTTCCCTTCCCCCTTCCTTCCCGTTACCCTTGACCCGTAACCCACGACCCTCGAACCTTATCGTGTATGGGCGGGAAAATCCTGGTCGGGTCGTGCTCCTGGGCGGACAAGACTCTGATCGACAGCAAGTGGTATCCGCCGGAAGCGAAGTCGCCGGAAGACCGGCTGCGCTACTACGCCGAGAACTTTCCGATCGTCGAGGTCGACAGCACCTACTATGCGATCCCGTTGGCCCGCAACGGCGAGATCTGGGCCGAGCGCACGCCGCCGCAGTTCACTTTCGACGTCAAATCGTACGCGCTGTTCACGTTGCACGGCGCGGCCGTTCAGATGCTGCCGAAGGAGATCAAGGCGGCGCTGCCGGACGAGCAGCGGGCGAAGAAGAACATCTACTACAAAGACCTGCCGGCGGAAATCGGCGAAGAGCTATGGCGTCGCTTCCTGGAAGTGCTCCTGCCGATGGACAGCGCTGGCAAGCTGGGCGTCGTGCTCTTCCAGTTCCCGCCCTGGTTCGGCCCGCGCGCCGAGAACCGCGACTACATTCTCGAGGCCAAGCATCGGCTGGGCCAATACCGGCTTGCGGTGGAGTTTCGCAACCGGGCATGGATGGAATCGCAGTCTGATCAGGAGCGGACACTCGCTTTCCTGAAGGAGCATGGCGTCACCTACGTTTGCGTCGACGAGCCACAGGGGTTCAAGACAAGCGTTCCGCCCGTAGTCGCGGCCACGACGTCGCTGGCGGTGCTGCGGATGCACGGCCACAACGCGGAGACCTGGACGAAGCGCGTCGAGACAGCGGCCGAGCGGTTCGACTATCTGTACCGCGCGGATGAGCTGAGCGCCTGGGTGCCGCGCATCGAGCGCCTCGCGGAGGACGCGCGCGAGGTGCACGTGCTGATGAACAACTGCCATCGGGACTACTCGGTCCGGAACGCGCACGAAATCAGCGATCTGCTGGGGGTGAGTGGACAGTCGACAGTGGACAGTCCGACGAGCGGCAGTCCAGCACTTGATAGTGAACAGCGACCGCACGACAAGGAGCGACAGGAGGATCAGCAGCGACTGCTTTAGACGATGGCTGTCAACGAATTGCGAACCGAATCACCGGCTTGTTCGCTGCGACCGTGTCTTTCTGAGCTGCGAATACTCCTGCTGACGGCCCAGCGCATCTTTTGCGAAGGCTGTGGCTTGGCGTGAATTGGGTAACGACGCCAGGATCAGCTGTCAACGGACCCGAGATTGGATAACGGATTCGCGCCGCCCCGCGACAGAGAACGGAATGGCGGAGGGGGTGGGATTCGAACCCACGGTACCCGGAAGGGTACACACGCTTTCCAGGCGTGCCCATTCGACCGCTCTGGCACCCCTCCGCGGAAAGTGTTGTCCGGACGTCACGCGAGGCCTGGCTGTCCGCCGTCCAAACTAACGTCTGACGACCAGGGTGGCGGAGGGGGTGGGATTCGAACCCACGGTACGCCGAAAGACGTACAACGGTTTTCGAGACCGTCCCGATCAACCACTCCGGCACCCCTCCGGGGACAACAGCCATTGTAGCAGTTGAACGTGGGCAGGCCAGTAACGTGAACGCGCTACGAAGACTTGCGGTTGACGGTGCGCTCGTAGCGGTCACGCATCTCGCGCTCTGCTTGCTTGCGCGCGTCCTTGGCCTCGGACATCGCTTGGGTGACGCGCTCCTTGATCGTCTCGAGGATGCCGCCTGCGCCGTTCTTCGAGGCCTGCGGCTGGCCTGGCACCCAGTCCGCCCCTTTCTTCTTCTCAGGCGCGAAGAGGACGGAGCCCGCGAAGCCAACGCCAAAGCCCAGGACAACGCCGAGCAGAAAGCGCGTCATGACGCGCCGTCCTTCTTCTGGCCGCCAAAGCGCGAGACAACTCGTACGAAGCGGCGGGCGCCGGCTGCAATGCCATAGACTGTGAAGACTGGCTTGACGGCGGTATCTGAGATGTACGAGACAGTGCCCTTCAAATTCTGCGTCGTCTCCCGCACATTGACGGTGGCGGGCTGAACGTTGTCTTTGAGGATGCG
This sequence comes from Chloroflexota bacterium, assembly GCA_036732045.1. Lineage (GTDB taxonomy): Bacteria > Chloroflexota > Dehalococcoidia > SM23-28-2 > RBG-16-64-32 > DATKKM01. The sequence continues at coordinate 8,800 of DAINDD010000036.1, read as the reverse complement.
CCGGATCCGTCCGAGGATGCTCCAACTCATGACACCGGTGACCACCGTGGTGATGATGATCAGCAGGAAGGCGATCGTCCCGGCGACCATAAACATCATGATGAAGAGATCGCGCCACTCTTGCGGCGTATCGATGTAGCCCAGGTTCAAGCCGAGGACGAAGTCCACGATTACCTCCGTTGGTTCGCGTCAGACGCGAAGGCGATTATAGCAGAGGCGTAAGCGTGAGGTGTGAGGTGTTAGGTGTAAGAACTGACGCGCGCACCTGACACCTCACAGCTAGCACCTATTCCAGGCGCCTGACAATAGTGCCGCCGCCCAGGACGCGCTCGCCGTCGTAGAAGACGACCGCCTGGCCCGGCGTGACCGCCCGCTGCGGCGACTCGAAGCGCACCTCGGCGCGGCCATCGTCGGAGATCGACAACGTCGCCGGGACGGCCGGGCTGCGATAGCGGATGCGCGTCTGCAGCGGCGCATCTCCGGCTGGCGCGACTCCGCTCACGAACGTCAGCTCTTCAGCGAGGAGGCCGGACGCCATCAGCTCATCGTGCGGGCCGACGACGACGCGGTTCGCCTCGGCGTCTATCTCGACGACGAAGAGGGGCTGCTCGCCGCCTCGCGCGGGGACGCCGCGGCGCTGGCCGACGGTGAAGTCGACGATGCCTGTATGCTCACCGACCGCGCGGCCCGCCGTGTCAACGATCTCCCCCGCGGCGACCGGCACGCGGTCGCGGACGAAGGCGCGGTAGTCGCCGCTGGGAATGAAGCAGATGTCGACCGAGTCGGGCTTGTCGGCGTTCGGCAGGCCGTACTTACGCGCCAGGCGGCGGATCTCGTCCTTCGGGTACTCGCCCACGGGGAAGAGCGTGCGCAAGAGCTCGGTCTGGCCCAGGGTGTAGAGGACGTACGACTGGTCCTTGCCGGTATCGGCGGCGCGCCATAGCTCGGCGCCTTCGTTTGTGTGCCGGACGCGGGCGTAATGGCCGGTGGCCAGCCAGTCCGCGCCCAGCGCGAGGGCATGCTCGAGCAGCGGGCGGAACTTGACGTGATCGTTGCAGGAGAGGCAAGGGTTGGGCGTGCGGCCCCGTGAGTACTCCTCGACGAAGTGATCGACGACTTTCTCGGTGAACTCTCGCTCCAGGTTCAGGACGTAATGGCGGATGCCGAGCACGTCAGCGGCGGCGCGTGCGTCGTCGGTGTCTTCGACGGAGCAGCAGCGCTTGTGGTGGCGTGCGGCGGCGGCGTCCTCGACCGTCCAGAGGCGCATCGTGACGCCGATGACCTCGTAGCCCTTCTCCAGGAGCAGGCCGGCGGCGACGGACGAGTCCACGCCACCGGACATGGCGACGGCTGCGAGCTGCTTGGGCATAGCGCATCCAATGTTATACTGAGGCGCACTCACGTGCCGACAAGGAACGGGAACCGGGATTAGGGACAAGGAATTTTGCCCGAGGAGGCAACCTGCAGGCAGACGAGCTAGCGCACAAGATCACAGACGTACTTTCCGATATGCAGGCGGAGGACGTCCTGTTGCTGGACATTCGCAACGCCGCGTCATTTGCCGATTATTTTGTGATCGGCACCGCCGACAGCGACCGCCAGCTTTCAGCGCTGGCTACGGAGATCGACAAGCGCCTGGGCAAAGAGGAGAAGACGCACCCGATCGGCCGTGAGGGCGAGGCGGCGTCGGGCTGGGTGTTACTGGACTACGGCGACGTGATCGTGCACGTCTTCAGCACCGAGCAGCGCGCCTACTACGACCTGGAAAGCCTCTGGCACGCCGGCGTTCCCGTCGTGCGCATCCAGTGACCGGCCGCGCCCCGGCAGCCAGCAACCTTGACGCGCACGTCAAAGTAGCCAGATAATCGCATCGGCAGAAATCTCACACCTGACACCTGACAACTCGCACCTCGAAGGAGACTTTGCATGGACTTTCGCCTGACCCCGCAAGAGGAGACGTTTCGCCAGGAAGTCCACGACTTCATCGAGAAGGAATGCCCCAAGGAGCTCCGCGAGCGCAGCGGCGCTGGCAGCTTCTTCTCCAACGCCGGCCACTTCCTTGCCTGGCGCCGCAAGATCGCCGCCAAAGGCTGGGTCGCCCCGGCCTGGCCGAAGGAGTACGGCGGCGCCGGCATGACGATCATGGAGCAGTTCATCTACAACATGGAGACTGCTCGCCTGCGTGCGCCCTCGCCCATCTTCATCGGCGGCCTCGGCGTGGCCGTGATCGGGCCGACGATCCTCGTTTACGGCAGCGAAGAGCAGAAGAAGGAGTACATCCCGGGCATCCTCGGCGGCGAAGTGATGTGGTGCCAGGGCTTCTCCGAGCCCGGCTCCGGCTCCGACCTCGCCTCGCTTCAGACACGCGCGGTCCGCGACGGCGACGACTACGTGATCAACGGCCAGAAGATCTGGACGACGCTGGCGCACATGTCCAAGTACATGCTGATGCTGGCGCGGACGGACGCCGACGTCCCCAAGCACAAAGGCATTTCGTACTTCGTCGTGCCCATGGACTCGCCCGGCGTCACAGTCCGGCCGCTGATGAACATGGCCAATACGCACGAGTTCAACGAGGTCTTTTTCGACAACGTCCACATCCCGGCCAAGAACCTGCTCGGCGAAGAGAACCGCGGCTGGTACATGGCCGTGACCACGCTCGACATCGAGCGCTCCAACATCGGCTCGGCGATCGGCCAGGAGGAGTCCGTCAACGACCTCTTTGCCTTCGCCCGCGAGCACAAGGACAACGGCCAGACCGTCCTCGCCTCCAACGCCAGGATGCGCCACGAGCTGGCCGAGCGCCTCATCGAAGCCGAGTGCTCGATGATGCTTTCGTACCGCCTGATCACGATGCAGAACCGCGGCCTGATCCCCAACTATGAAGCCTCCGCCACCAAGCTCTACTCGATGGAGCTGAACCAGCGCATCGCTACGACCGGGATGAAGATGCTGGGCATGTACGGCCAGCTCGGCGGCGGGGGAGACGGCAAGTGGACGCCTCTCGGCGGCCGCCTCCAGTACCAGTACCTGCGCTCCGTCGCCAACACGATCGAAGGCGGCACCACGGAGATCCAGAAGAACATCGTGGCCACGCGCGGGCTGGGCCTGCCCCGGGAGTAGGGACGCGCGCCGCCTTTGGGGGGCGTCGGGCATTTGATTGGGGCGCTCCATAGGCATCTGGCATTTCAGAGAGCCGAAGGGGTGCGGGAATGGTGCTCTGCTAGCGGGTCCCTCCATTGGCTGCTCGCATAAGTGTGCATAAGCGCCACACTCATATTGCACTGCTCTGTCGGGCGCTTTACTGTCGCCATAGGATGTCGGAGGCCCGCGCATACTACGGAGATAGTCTGACCACCGAGATCCTCCGTGTTTGGGGAGACGAGGTGGTGCGCGATCCGGAAGAAGCCTCTCGAAGTGTACTGCGCCGATTGACAGCTAGGCTCACGGTCGATTCCTACCATACAACCGCTCTTTGAACGGTCTCACATGTCAGGCATAATGCCGCTGATTCCCCAACGCATCTCAAGGAGGGAGAAACTGATTCTGACTGGCCTGTACCTGTCGAAATATGATTCGGTGGGTCTGAAGATGCTTGGCTTTGGGGGCTTCGTGGAAGCGTTCAACACTGTGGGTTACGCATTGGGCGCGAAACCGATGACCGTCAAGAACTACAGAGACGAGTTTGACCCGTTATTTCGAAACCCCCGAAAGGGTTGGCATAAGCGCCCCATCCGCGACTACTGCCGCGAGGTATTCGAACAGTACGAGCATCTGGACATAGATACGTTTGCCGGACTCATCAAGTCATTCGTGGGATATGACGACAACCTGTGGAGCGAAGTGAGAGTGGAAGAAGACGAGGACGAGGGCGTATCGTCTTTCGCTAAGCGGTTGATTACCGGTCTGGCCGCCGAGCGCTACTTCGAGTCGGTTCAACCCAGCTTGAGTGAGTTTGAAGGGTGCCTTGTCGAGAACACAACTCAAATTGGGTGCGGATATGATTTCCGGTTGCGAAAGGAAGCAGATAAAGACTTCTTGGCCGTCGAGGTCAAAGGCATGAGGGAAAGAAAAGGCACTCTGTCGCTGACCCCGAAGGAATACAAGGCCGCCGGCGCTTTGAGCGACAGGTTCTTTCTCTTCGTGGTAAAAAATTTCCAGGAATCACCTTTTCACGAAATCTATCAAAACCCGCTTCTAGGTCACCTCCGCTTTTTGAAGAGGGAAACAGTAGTGATTCATACTTCTTGGCTCACCAATGTTTGAGGCCGACGGGAGGTCAGAGTTCCGCGATGCTTGATTTGGCGATTTCAGTTGATACCGACCGGAACGGGATAACTATCATCGAAACGAATCATGGGGTCAGAATGAAGGCCCCAGAATGGTTCGACGATTGTGAATTTCAATTGGTGACGTATACTCCATCGGCCAAGACCTGCCAGATCATTTCGGCAGAGGAATTGGCAGGTGACATCCGGAAGGCGCTTGCCGCGTTAGAAAACGTAGGCGTCCTGAAACCCCGAAAGGCAGATTGGTATCGTAGATTGCGTCGCTACGCGGAGGGGGCGGGCGCAACTCCGCCCGAGTAGCTTGCGTCGGAGACTCGGCGATAGGGGTCGACCAATAGGCGAGCGCGATTATCTTGCGGGGACTTCGGATACGCCTCAGTCATGGGGACGAACGGATTGCGCGCAGGGCGGGCACTATCGCCCAACCTCGCTCAGGTCGTGCGGGAGCGAGACGTCTCGATAGGATTCAGGCCAACGCTGTTGAACACAGGCTGAGCGCCTTCAACATCTGGCTAAGCGGCGGCTGGAGGAAGTGGCTGGTGCAACTCCAGCGAAATAACTGGAAGAGGAAACCCGCCGCGAAGGGCTGGTGGAATAGGGCAAGCAAGTAGCACAACCTTGACGTGCGCGTTAGAATGGCCGCGCAAGCTCGCTCAAAGGGGAACAGACATGGACTTTCGCGACTCACCTGAAGAAGCAGCGTTCCGGCAAGAAGTGCGGGCGTTCGTCGCCCGCGAGTACAAGGGGGACGAAGGCGAGGCGCAGAGCGCGTACCAGGCCGCGGCGCAAGGGGGAGCGGCGGCGATGCAGGCGTACAAGGGCTGGATGACCAAGCTCGCGACGAAGGGCTGGGTCGCCCCGGCCTGGCCGAAGGAGTACGGCGGCGCCGGCATGACGATCATGGAGCAGTTCATCTTCAACGAGGAGCTCGCCCAGGCCCGCGTGCCGCGCCCCGGCGGCATCGGCATCACGATGGCCGGCCCCACGATCATCGTCTACGGCAGCGACGACCAGAAAAAGCAGCACCTCTCCGGCATGCTCACCGGCGGCAAGATCTGGTGCCAGGGCTTCTCCGAGCCCGGCTCCGGCTCCGACCTCGCCTCTCTGCAGACGCGCGCGGTCCGCGACGGCGACGACTACATCGTCAACGGCCAGAAGATCTGGACAACCGGCGCCCAGTACGCCGACCGCATGATCCTCCTCGCCCGGACGGATCCCGAAGCGCCCAAGCACAAGGGCATCTCGTACTTTCTGCTCGACATGAAGGCGCCGGGCGTCAGCGTGAGGCCACTGGTCAACATGGCCGGCACGTCTGGCTTCAACGAGGTGTTCTTCGACAACGTCCGTGTGCCCCGCAAGGACTTGCTGGGCGAAGAGAACCGCGGCTGGTACGTCGGCACGACGACGCTCGACTTCGAGCGCTCATCCATCGGCACCTCGATCGCTCAGGGTCAGTCCGTAGAGGACCTGATCGCCTGGGTGAAGCAGCGCAAGGACGGCCCCCTGCACCCGACAGTGCGGCTCGAGCTCGCCGAACGCGCCATCGAGGCCAGCGCTGCGCGGCTGATGTCGTACCAGGTAATCTCGCTGCAGAACCGCGGGCTCGTCCCCAACCACGAGGCTTCCGCCGTCAAGATCTACGCTGCGGAGCTGAACCAGCGGATCACCAACACAGCGATCAAGGTGGCGGGACTCTTCGGTCAGCTCGATCCGTCGCGAAAGTCGGACGGTGAAAAGCAGAGCGCCACCTCCCGCTACGCGCCAAACAAGGGCCGCTTCGCCCGCACATATCTGCAGGCAGTGGCCTCTACCATCGCCGGCGGCACCAGCGAGATCAATCGCAACATTATCGCCTCCCGCGGGCTGGGGTTGCCCCGGGACTAGCCGCCACAATGTCGGCGCCGCGATGAGCGCTGGTCAGAATCTGGATGCCTGCAGTTGGAGCTCAACCTTGCCGCCAAAGCAACTATTGCCCTTGACTTTGCGTGACTATTGGCATCGTCGCGATTCCTGGCTACTGATATTTGGTTGAGGGAACGGTCAGACGATCGAGGTTCAATCGGCTGGAGGATCGGCCTGAGTAGTTGTTCGGCCGACGCGATTCGATCCGGCAGCCTATTCTTCGCCGCGAAATGCCTGGATCGACACAGATTGGCCGCAGATAGATTGCCCGATGTCGGCGGAGTTATTCGGCGGAGTTATCTGTGGTTCATCTGTGCTCATCTGTGGCTATTTTCGCCATCGCGCTAATCTGCGCCATCCAGCGTCATCTGCGGTTAACACGCCCTGTCGCCGCTGGGCATTACGGAACGCGCCCGGCGGCGTCTTACTTGGCGCTGAGAAAAATACTCGCCCTGCCGTTGTCGGCGTTTGCTCCCGTCTGTGGGTCAGGCTTTTGCCTGACTTCCAGCGCGAGCCCCGCGAACGCGTTGCCCGCCGCTCGCGCAGCGTGATACCGTAAACCGCGCCCCATTCCGTGGCGCAGGGCCCCAGCCCTGCGACGCCTCCAGGAGGTCGCGGTGGTCACTAAACGAGACGTCTACGAGATCGGTGAGATTCCCCCCATCGGCGAAGTGCCGAAGTACATGTGGGCGCAGGTCATCCGCCCCGAGCGCTTCGGCGAGCCGAAGGCGGCCTTCCTGCCGGAGAAGATCGAGACGCCCGCCGGCCTGAGGCCGAACGAGGCGCTGGTCATGGTGATGGCGGCTGGCATCAACTTCAACAACGTCTGGGCCGCCCGCGGCATCCCGGTCAACGTGATCAAGGCCCGCGAAAAAGAGGGCGACACGACCGGCTTCCACATCGGCGGCAGCGACGCGTCCGGCATCGTCTACGCGGCCGGCAGCAACGTCTCGAATGTGAAGGTCGGCGACCGCGTCGTCATCCACTGCGGGATGTGGGACGAGGATTCGCCGTTCGTCAAAGCGGGCAACGACCCCATGTTCGACCCCTCGTTCAAGATCTGGGGCTACGAGTCGAACTGGGGCAGCTTCGCGCAGTTCACGAAGGTCCAGGCGCACCAGTGCCTGCCCAAGGCCGAGCACCTCACCTGGGAAGAGGCCGCAGCGCCAACGCTCGTGGGGGCGACGGCCTACCGGATGCTGATGGGCTGGCCTCCGAACACGCTTCGAGAGGGCGACCCTGTGCTCATCTGGGGCGGCTCCGGCGGCCTCGGCTCGATGGCGATCCAGATCGTCAAGCAGAAGGGCGGCGTCCCGGTCGCCGTCGTCTCCAGCGAGGACAAATTCGACTTCTGCATCAAGCTCGGCGCCAAAGGTTGCATCAACCGCAAGGACTTCGACCACTGGGGGATGATGCCCCACTGGACGGACACGGAGGCATACAACAAGTGGGCGGCCGGCGCGCGTGGGTTCGGCGCAAAGATCTGGGAGGTCCTCGGCGAGCGCAAAGCGCCGCGTATCGTCTTCGATCACCCGGGCGAGGACACGGTCCCGACATCGATCTTCGTCTGCGACACGGCGGGCATGGTCGTGATCTGCGCCGGCACCAGCGGCTTCAACGCCACCGTGGACCTGCGCTATCTGTGGATGCGGCAGAAGCGTTTCCAGGGCTCGCACTTCGCGAACGACGAGAACGCGAACGCGTTCAACCAGATGGTGCTGGACGGCAAGATCAACCCCTGCCTCGGCGAGACCTTCACGTTCGAGCAAATCCCGCTCTGCCACCAGTTGATGTTCGAGGGCAAGCAGCCGCTCGGCGTAATGGCGGCGCTGGTCAACGCGCCGAAGACGGGGCTGAAGGATCTGCCGTAGCCCCTGTCCCGCGCCCGGATTTGGCCGCAGATTCACGCTGATTTATTTTGGACGACGACGGAGACGAGATGTAGCTGCAGCCCTTTAGGTCTGCCAGCGTTGTAAAAGGGTTTGGCCGCCTACGAGCTCTTGATCTTCCACGGCGGGTTGAGCCGGTTGTCGCCGGCGTTGTACAGCCGCAAGTCGTGACCGTCCGGGTCGCGCAGGCGTGCCTCCCGCCAGAGGTAGTCCATGTCCGTGGGGTCCTGCTCGAACGAGAGGCCTTTCGACTTCAGCGCCGTGACCGTGGCGTCGACGTCGTCACACTCGAAGAAGAGCTGTGCCGTTGATCTCGCCGGATGCTCGCCGGTCACTTCGATCGAAAGCGTGGCGTCGCCGTCCGGGAACTGGAATCGGGCGTATCGCGGCGGCGCATCGACTATCTGCACGAGGCCGAGCGTAGCGTAGAAGGCCTTGGATCGCTCGAAATCTGAGACGATGAGCGTGATGTGGTTGAATCGCATGCGAGTCCCCTATCTGCCGCTATCATGGACCACTCGCAGCCCGCGCGAGCTACACTCTTGGGTAGTGTCGGCGAAGGTCCGTCGTATGGACAGTTGTCCATCCTGCGAGGACTACGGCGAGGGCGCTCCACGTCGGGGAAGTGCAGGGGGAGGAGCCCTCCTCCGTCGGGGGGTTTGGGCGGTCCATCTCGGGGGGGGAGTGCAGAGGCGGGCGGAGCCCCTCCGGCGCCTGTCC
>DAINDD010000035.1:19970-30515 GCA_036732045.1 Chloroflexota bacterium | reverse complement strand
ATGCTGGCCCCCGACCGCGCCGCAAGCGAGCAGCTGTTCTCGGCCCTCGACTTCCTCGCGGTCATCGACTCTGTGCCGACCGACACGGCGAATCTCGCCCACGCCCTCCTGCCCGACGCCGGCTACTGGGCCAAGGAAGGCACGACCACCAGCGCCGACCGCCGCGTCCTCCGCCTGAATCAGGCCCACCAGCCTCGCGGCGAGGCGCAGCAGGGCTGGCGCATCCTCTCCGAGCTCGGCGTCCATCTGGCCGGTGCCCTCAAGTCCGGTGAGATCCACATCCACTACACGAGCGCCGCCGAGATCATGGACGAGATCGCCGAAGTCGTCCCGCTCTACCGCAACGCCGGCTACCGTGAGATCGACTCCGGTCAGCAGCAGTACATAGACGGACTCGGCCCCAGGTCCGCTGTCCACGTGACGGTGCATACTGCCGTCGCCTCCAACAGCCACGGCGGCGCCTTCACCCTGAGCACCAGCCGCGGCCTCTACACAAGCTACGAAGCCGCCGCCACCCACTCCAAAGAGGCTGACCGGCTGCACCGAGAGGACTCGCTCAAGATGAACCCGGCCGACGCCGCGGCCCTCGGCCTCGCCAGCGGCGACGTCGTTACCGTCCACAACGCCCGGTCCTCTGTTGCCGCGCCGGTGGAGATCACAGCCGCCGTCCAGCCGAAGATGCTCTGGATCGCGTCGTTTTACGACGCCGGCGCTCCCGCTGCGCTCTTCGCCGCCGATTCGCCCGTCGCTTCGGTCGAAGTGTCGCGCGCATAGCCGCCCTCATCCCGTCACCCTGAGAAACGAAGGGCCTGTCCCAGGTCTTTGTCCGCCAGCCAGGACCCGCCCCCGCCCCGCGCGACTCTGCCAAGACGCCGCGACGTAACAGAGTCCCGTCTGCTCTTCGCGCCAAACACCGCCACCAAGGACCGGCCCTTCTACGTCGGGGCGACAGATGTTGCCCTGTGAGACAATTGAATCGATGACGAACGAACGCGTCTACCTCGATCACGCAGCCACAACATCGCTCGATCCGCGCGTCCTGGAGGCGATGCTCCCCTACCTGCGCGAGGCGTGGGGCAACCCCTCCAGCCTCTACGCCGAGGCGCAGGAAGCGCGGCGCGGCCTTGAAGCCGCACGGCGCACGATCGCCGGCGTCCTCGGCTGCCGGCCGCAGGACATCGTCGTCACTTCCGGCGGCAGCGAGGCGGACAACCTCGCGCTGCGGAGCGCTGCCTGGGCCGCGCGCCGCGCCGGACGCGGTGACCAGGTCATCACCACCGCCATCGAGCACCACGCCGTGCTACACGCCGCCGAGCGCCTCGAGCAAGAGGGGTTCCGAGTCACCTACCTCGGCGTCGATCGCGAGGGGTTCATCGATCTCGCCGAACTGGAGGATGCGGTAACCGCCGAGACGGCGCTCGTCAGCATCATGTACGTCAACAACGAAGTCGGCACGGTCGAACCGATCGCCAAGGCCGCGCGCGTCGTCAAGACGAAAAACCCCCAGGCCGCCTTCCACACCGACGCCGTCCAGGCCGCCGGCCTTCTCGACATCAACGTCGATGCCCTCAGCGTCGACATGCTTTCCATCGCCGCTCACAAGTTCTACGGGCCGAAGGGAGTCGGCGCGCTGTACGTCCGCCCGCGGACTCCGTTCCTCGCGCAGCAACTGGGCGGCTCGCAGGAGAAGAACCGCCGCGCCGGGACGGAGAACGTGGCCGGCGTCGTGGGCATGGCCAAAGCGCTCGAGCTCGCCTGCGTCGAGTTCGACTCACGCAACGCCCAGTACCGATCGCTCCGAGACCGGCTCCTCTTCGGTATCCCGGAGCGCGTGCCCGGTGTCCACATCACGGGCCCGACCGACCTCGCGCGCCGAGCCTCCAACAGCTTCTCGGCCTGCCTGGAGTTCATCGAAGGCGAGCCGGTGCTGATGGCGCTCGACCTCGCCGGTGTCGCGGGGTCCAGCGGCTCGGCCTGCACCTCCGGCTCGCTGGAGCCGTCCCACGTGCTGACGGCGATGGGCATCCCGGAAGACCTGGCGCGTGGTAGCATGAGGCTTACGGTGGGCCAGGACAACACGATGGACCAAATCGACTACGTGCTCGACATTCTTCCTGACACCGTCGCCCGCCTGCGCTCACTTTCCCCCGCCTGGCGCCAGAAGGCCGGAGCATGAGCGGCTGGGAAAACGTCCCGGACGAGGCGCCGTCGCGGCCACCATCCCCACGCAAGCGACGCTCCGACGCCTCCATCGCTGAGCCGGAAGCAACCTCCAGCGACGTCGTTCTCGTGGAAGACGGGCGCTTCGCCCAGCTCGTCGATCTCTACTGGCCGCACGCCTGGATGACGATGCTGACCATCGTCTGCGCGATCGGCGTCTACTCCGCCATCGGCAAGCTGCCAAACCACCCGTCGTGGTGGCCGTGAGCGACGCCGAGCCTCCGCCGAAGTCCCACTACGAACGCGGCCTCGAATCAGGCTTCGACGACGCCTGGCACGCTGAGTGGTGGCGCCAGATGGAGGGGACCGGCGGCAACATCATCGCCGCCATGCGGATGCGGATGGTCTCGTCCAGCGCCGATGGCGTCGTCATGGAGATGCCGATCGGGCCCGGCGTGCGCCAGGGGACCGGCGTCTTCGCGGCCGGTGCGCTCATCCAGCTCGCCGACGTCGCGGCCACCTCCGCGTGCTTCGACGCCATGCACGCCGCCGACCCCCAGACCGAGGTGCTGCCGTTCCCGCTCGCCGTCCAGGTCAGCTCCAGCCTCCTCCGCAACACCGACCGCGGCAAGGTCATCGCCCAATCGCGCGTCGTCCACGCCGGCCGCACCATGATGGTCTGCGAGGGCAAAGTTAAGGACGATGCCGGCCACCTCCTCTGCACCGTGACCACGACGCACCTCATCGTCAAACGTTAGAGCACGGGGTGAACTCGGGACACTGGAAGACTTGGTGTCGCCATGCGCACGGAACACGGCGTACTGGCGCTGGCGCTCGCGGGCCTGGCCTTCGCGACGCTCAACGGAGATACGACGACGCCCGGCGGGCAGGCCGCCGGGATTAGCCTCGGCCTCGACGTCACGACGGACGGCAACACCGCATCAGCGCTCGGCACGATCGACACTTACCCCCGCGTCAAACGTCGGAGATTCGTTCGCCATCGATTTGTTCGTCACCGACGTCACCGACTTCCGAGAGTGAGCGCTCCATTTGGCCTTCGATGGATCGTTGCTCACTATGACAGATCACTGAGTCGACCATTGAGGAATTCGCGAGGACGAGGTAAGCGGATTTCGTGATCGCATCCATCGCTGCATGACGCGAACCTGATGGAGGCGTAAGATTAGTGTCCTGACGGAATCTCGAAGGAGAGGATCGCGCGATGGGTGATAAGAGTCCGAAGAACACCTCCAAGACCAAGAAGCAGAAGGCAGCAAAGAAGGCCGCCTCGGTCCCGAAGTCTTCACCGAAGAAGTAGCGTCGTCTATCTGGCTCGGGCGGAGATCGCGCAATCGCCATAAACTCCGCCGGTGGGCATCAGAACTGTGAAGAACGAGTCGGGCCGGCTAAGGCGGGTGCTCGAAGTGGCGGTTCCGATCGGATCGCTCGCCGCTAGCGCGTTTCCTGTGACGTCGTTCGCGGACGCCCACGAGATCGCACTTCCGGCCGGAGACGCGCACGATGTCGACGCGTTGACCTTGCTCCTGGCGACATCGGCGCCTCGCTGGGCCGAGTACCTCATGTGGCTGCGCGATCGAATCGTTTCGCTAATCGGTCTTCACACCGCGCGGCCGCGTGCGCCCTCCCCGACCTGCGCCTCGCACCTCCAGCCGGGCGACATGGTCGGCATGTTTCGGGTATTCGCGCGTTCCGACGACGAGATTTTACTCGGTGCAGACGACCGCCACCTCGACTTCCGCGCGTCTATGCTCGTGCGGCGAGATGCGTCGCGATCCTCGGCTGTGCTGACGACAGTCGTCCATTTCAACAACAGCCTCGGCCGCGCTTACTTCTTTGTCGTGCGGCCGTTCCATCGGTTGATCGTCACGTCGCTGCTGCGAAACGTGACGCATCGGCTCTCGGACCCGTAAAGCGAACACAATGGGGCGTTGGCGTGACGAACGGGCCACCACACAGCTGGGATGAAATTGCGGACGGGCGGACGCTCCGCTCCTAATTTCGAGGCAGTGTCACCTACGCCGGACGCTCACAAAACGCTAGGATGCCTTGGCCCCTCGTTGGGGGTTCGTGGCGGTGGGCTCCTGACGGTGAACTAACGGAGCGGCAAGGAGGTGGCGAGGACGAGGGCCTTCGCCGTCGTGATCAATTTCGCGAAGTCTGGCGCTGGCATAGGGCGGGCGAAGAGGAAGCCCTGGGCCAGGTCGCAGCCTTCATCACGGAGGAATTGCAACTGCTCCTCGGTTTCCACGCCCTCGGCGATGACCTTCAGCCGCAGACTCCTGGCGAGCGCGATAATCGCCCGGACGATCGCCTGGTCTTCGCGGTTGCTCGTGATGCCGGAGACGAAAGACATGTCGATCTTCAGATCGTCTATCGGCAAGTGTCTCAGGTAACTGAGGGAGGAGTAGCCGGTACCGAAGTCATCGATTGAGATGTGCATGCCAAGATCGCGCAGGCCCTTGAGCACGATCGCCGCGCGATCGACGTCCTCCATCAAGACATCTTCCGTGATCTCCAGGTACAAGTTGCGAGGGTCGAGCGAGGTCTCATGAAGGATGCGACGGGTCGTTTAGCCGAAGCCGGTGTACTGGAATCTATAGCAAGACCACCACCGCGTGATGCCGGGTCCGCCACGCCTCTTCCGGGAGGGCGCCTCCCCTGGGCAGGGCGGAGCGCAGGCGCTCGAGCAGCCGGTTGCGTGTCGCTGCAGTTGTCTTGATCTGGTTACCGATAGAGATAGACATATGAAGTTCAGCCGGCCCCGCAGGGCGGGGTAGCTACACTTAGAGACGAACGAAATCTAGGCGCCGTTACGATAGATAGGTCAATCGCTGTAGATTCGGTGCTTGGCGGCGCTGACCACAAGGTGGCAGGGATCCAAACAGAACGACCCGGGGACGATCCCCGGTCGCTTGTGTTGCGATTGGAGGCGACGGTTCGGGACAACGCTAACTAACGGGGCTGTTGCCGAACTCTCGTTTGAAGATCTGATAAGTAATAAGATCGATATGGGCCGCTGTGGCCTCCCAGCTGAGAGGAGGCAAGGCCATGATGGGACAGCGTGAGTTCCAGTCCAAGCTCTACTATCAACTCTCGCTTGATCGGCTCGTACCCCGCGACCATCTGCTACGGCGTATCGCCGAAGGCGTCGACTTCTCCTTCGTGCGTCGTCTTTGCCGTCCCTACTACAGCCACACCGGCCAACCCTCGGTGGACCCCGTCGTCATCTTCAAGATGCTGCTCATCGGCTACCTCTACGGCATCACCTCCGGGAGGCGCCTGGCCGACGAAGTCGGCCTGCACCTGGGCTACCGCTGGTTCCTCGGTTACGACTTCGACGTAGCAACCCCCGACCACAGCGTCCTCTCCAAAGCGCGTGCTCGGTTGGGCAGTAGAGTGTTCGAGGAGTTCTTTCGGCAGTCCATCGAGCTCTGCCGGCAAGCTGGCCTCTTGGACGAGGGGCCGGTGTACGTGGATAGCACCTTGATCCGGGCAGGAGCCTCGGTCGATTCCCTAATGCGCCGCGAGGACTTGGTTCAGCCGCCGCTGTCAGTGACAGAGTATCTGCGTCGTCTTGACGAAGAGAACGACCCCCCTGCAGAGGAGGAGAGTCCTGCTTCTTGGAGCTCCCCAGACTTTGGCTTGGCTCAGTACTCTACTACAGCCAGCGAGCCGGCTCGCCGCCGGAGCGATCCACGTCTGAAGAGCCCCTTCGGCAACAACCCCTAACGTTAGTGTCGCCTCCGCAGGGACAGGCAAAGAAAAAGCGCTGAGGCCGTGTCAGAGGGGGTAGCCACAGCACGTGAATGCGCTCGTCTGCCAACAAGCGCGAAAGCCTCAGCGCAAGACCGAGTATACAGCAAAATGCGCTGAGGTCTTTCGCGCCCGGAGTGCCTCGTAAAGGGAATCAGAACCCTCAGCGCGGAAGAGAGTATAGCAACTAAGGCATCTTAGCGTGCATGTCTCTCGGGAATCGCCGCTACGCAATCGGCGGTTATACTCGCCGCCGTCGCGTGATGTCTCTGGATCTGACCATGTCTCCACAACGACGCCAAGTGAAGGGAAGCTGTAGTAAGCTAAGCGTGAATTCGAGGAGAGGTTAGGTCAATCGTGAGCAATAACGTAATTATCGTGATCGTAACTGTATTCGTCGTCCTCGTCGTTCTGGGATACGTGACGATCTCAACGCGTTGAGGGCTGTCCGGGCAAGCCCGATTCGCTCAGACTATTGTTGGCCTCATCCTTGACGTCGCCGACAAAGCCTCGCTCAGCTTGATGCGAATCGACTCGGCGAGCCCGCTCTTGTGGCGTGCAAAATGCAGGTCAGGCTTGACGCGGGACATTTAGACGATAGAAGCTGCCCTGCCTTGGCCAGCAGACCGCTGTAGATTGTTGCTCGCAGGACGCTCCTCGGTAGCCGCGATAGGGCTGGCCGCCGCCGGAGAGTCTTCTGCCCAGGGCACCAGCGGTCTTGGCGCACAGCGCCTGCAGTCCTGAATAGAGATGCACAGCGCGGCGACCGTCCGGTCTCCAAATCGTAGTTCGGGGGTTTCCGCCAGAGACGGACGCGCGAGTCCCTCCGTCCCCTGCCCAGTCCCAATACGCAGAGAAGGGGACGAGATCGTGCCCCTTCTCGCTGTGTGCGACGTTACCGCGGCTTAGCCGAGAGCGACGTTGATCACGTCGAACTGGCCAACGATGGCGGTGCCGAGCAAGGTGACAGCGGCGAGGGTGACGACGGCGGCGAGGCCAAGGATCAGGCCGTACTCCGATAGGGCCTGGCCGTCCTCTGACCGGAACCGATCGGCGATGCGAACCGCCAGGGCCGTAATGCTGTGTGACATGAGTCCCTCCTTCTGGGTGTTTGTTCTTCTGCCTTAGATTAATTGCGATCTTCGTAAATATGCAGTAAACGCCATTGAGGCAGCGGTTAGCGTACGGTGATTGTGCGTGATCGTGCTGGCTGGTAGAGCGCTCAGCGGGAGAGGGGCGAGCCGATTTGCGCGCAACCCGCCGGCTGCGGCAATGTGTCGCCCGAGTGGAAGCGCAGTAGGCGCGTGCCCAGCTAGCTTCCTCTCGCCGCAACCGCGATCTCTGGATGACCGACGCCGGCTCCGTCATGCGTGGTGCAGCAGCGGACTTCGCGCCCTATTGATAGTCGCACTCTACAACCAACCAGCAGCGACTCGCGCCCCCAAGGCATTCACAATAACACGGGTTAGCGCGTCGGTGAGGCCCTGTGACGGTAGACGCAGTCGTCTCCGACGATCCGCACGGTCATCTTGAGGCTGACCGATTTCCACCCCGCGTTCAATCGGGTACGCTTGATGTATGCCGCGCTTTGATCGCCTGGCGATATTCGGACATCGACATCTCGGCCGCCTCGCTGGACCAGTCATCCACCCGCTTGTTCAGCGCGGTCATCGGCGAGCGCTCGAGGTATGAATGCGGACGGCAACCTGAAGCCTGGCTACTAGAAGAATCCGAGACGCTCACCTTCGAGCACTAGTCTTACTGCTTGGAGCGGTTGCCGAGGCCGACGTCGTAGAGAATGGAGCGGGCTCCGAGGTACCGCCATTCGCCGCATCCTCTGACTTCTTGCCGAAGAGAAGGATTTCCGATGGGCGGACCCGCAGGACTACGGCGGCGAAGGGGCCGTATACCAGGTGGGGTGCGGTCAACAGGACATGAACGAATAGGGCGTATGCCGCCGCCTCCGGCACGGACGGGCCGAGCGCGTGCATGACGCCCCCGACACCCAGCTCGAATACGCCGAAACCGGCCTGGGTAATTGGTACCGAACCGGCTACGTTGGCAGTGACGATAATGAGCATGTAGGCCGGGAACGGAAGGTCGATGCCAAGCGCCCGGCCGCTCATGTAGAACATCAGCGTTTCGAAGAACCATACCCCCTGCGCGGTGAGCACAATGAGCAGGAACCGCCGGGTGTCCCGAAGCGACGCCAGCCCTTGAGCGAAGTGGTAGAGGGTCCGGCCAGTCCAGCCGCGCAGGCCGGACGTTGTAGGCGGACCCTCCCACTTCTCGCCGTTGCGTGCCAGTCGGTAGCCTCCAACAAAGGCGGCTACCGTGACGATGCCGGCCACTAAACCGACGGGCCACAAGAACACCGCGCCCGGCAGCAGTATGAACCCAATAGAGATGTAGACGCTGAACGTGAGCATGTCGGTCAGGATGTCGCCAAATATGACAGCCACCAAGTTCGCTGGTTCGATGCCGGTGCGCTGGCTGACGATGCTTGTGCGAATCGCCTCGCCGGCCCGCAACGGAATGACGAAGTTGACCGCGGACCCGATGTGGCCGGCGAAGAAGAGCAGCATGACGGGCGGCCGTTTGTCTGGAGGAAGTTGCTGCCGCCACCGCCACGCCCTGAAGAAGTCGGATGCTAGATTCGCTACGAGAAGCGCCGGGATCCAATAGAAGTTAGCCTGCCCGAGCTGGTCGGTGACTTCGGACGGACGCACGCGCAAGGACAAAACGCCGAGCAACCCGAAGGCAAAGATGATCGGCACGAACGGCCGCATCACCCTGAAGATTTTCCGAATCACGCCGCCATGGTAGAGCCTCGCGAACATGTCAGGCCATATTAACCCGCCGGAAAGGATTGCATTCCCAACCACTTTCGATGGCGGTACACGTCCTGACCAATCGGAATCTACAATACCTTCGACGAAGACGTCGCTCATTGCCTTCGGCGCGTAAGTGAGGACTCGATGGATACACCAGAGTGGGTCACAAGTAGCGACACTTTGACAGACACTGGGTTCACACGAAACCACACTAACAAACCATACTGTTCGCACAGCTTCTTGAGATCGGGAAGTCACGCAGAATTTGGCGCGTCGGTGACCCCGATCGTCAACCCCAATGCAGAGAAGGCTGGAAGGTACACTGCGCCAGGCCGTCGCTCGCCGAGGTGAACTCCGTTCTGGAGCGAGCGTCATTGCTCGCTTTGCGGTTCGAGCCTACAATGACGGCACTCTACTGCCGATGAGTATTCGCAGGCAGACATCCGACTCCTCCGTGGTATCAAGTGAAACGTGCCCTTGCTGAAGAATCACGAGGAGGCGCGGGTGTCAGTCGTAAGACGAATAGGACTTGGAGCGATCGCGGTGGTCGTCACGGCGTGTTTCCTCGCCGCTAAGCCCGGCGGCGCCCAGCCGGCGCCGCCGGCATCCCCTTACCAGCCGGCTCCGAACGTTCACATCGCTCTTGGGCGACCGGCCGCGGAGCAGGCACAGTTGGCGGCGATCGGCGCAGGCGGCGCTCCTTCATCTACAACCAACATGAGTTACCACGGAGGGCCCACTCAGCAGGCCGTCGCTGCCTACACGATCTTTTGGAGTCCGCACGGAACCATCTCGTCCAGCTACCGGACGTTAATCAACCGCTACTTCCAGGATATTGGAGGCTCAAGCTTCTACAACATCGTCAGCCAGTACCCTGGGCTGACTGACACGCAGAACGTCTCGACCCTGGGCGGCACCTGGATCGACACGAACCCTTATCCCGCCGGGGTAGGTACCGCTGTCAACCCCTTGTCCGATACCGATATCAAAACCGAGGTTGCGCGAGCGCTGAGTCTGAACCCCAGCTGGAACCCGGCGGGCCTAGGACGGACGTACTTCGTCTACACAGAGCCTGGCATAGAGAGTTGCATAGATCCGGCGGCCTTATTTTCGAATCTGCATTGTACGCCCGGCGTGGCTTCTCCTAATCCAGTGCTCTGCGCCTATCACAGCGCGTTCGGAACGATCAATGATCCTGTGGTCTACGCGAACATGCCCTATGCAGAAACGTGGCCAGATTGCCAAGGTCTGTCCGTCTCTCCAAATGGCGACTTCGCTGCCGACGACGAGATTTCGATCTCCTCTCACGAGCACTTTGAGGCCGTTACCGACCCAGTGTTTGACGCGTGGTATGACTCCGATTCGGCAGGCGAGATTGGTGACAAGTGCGCCTACAAATATGGCTCAATCATGCCCGATGGCCACAACCTGACTCTCAACGGCCATCCCTACGTCACACAGCAGGAATGGAGTAATGCTAACAACGATGGCGTGACCCCGTTCAGCGGTTGCGTTGACAGCTACGCGCCGACTTCGACGCCGACGCCCTCGCCAACTCCCAGTGGTGTGACACAAAAGTGGGGCGACGGAGACTGCAACGGCACGGTGAACCCGGTTGACTCGCTGAAGGGGCTTGAGACGTATGCTGGCATCCCGGTAATTCAGACAGTCTCCGGGTGTCCCGGCTTCGGGAGCAGCGTGATGGTCAATGGAAAGACCTTGAAGTGGGGCGACGGAGACTGCAACGGCACGGTGAACCCGGTTGACTCGCTGAAGG
>DAINDD010000035.1:0-19870 GCA_036732045.1 Chloroflexota bacterium | reverse complement strand
GTATGCTGGCATCCCGGTAATTCAGACAGTCTCCGGGTGTCCCGGCTTCGGGAGCCCGGTGTCTCTAGGCAACGGCGCTTCACCAACGCCCTCGCCAACACCTGGTGTAGCCCCGTCACCCACACCCAGCCCTGGAGGCACTCCCCTGTCCGCCGGATTTGTCCTGGTGATGCCATTCCTGTTCCTCGGCGACCCGAACTATAACGTTCGTCTTCGTGAGCGGCGCGATCGGCTGTACCGACAACTCATCGCCGCACTACTCCGGCGTCACTTTGTCGGGCACTGAGTTGTCTTGGGCTGCACAGAATTCAGTTCCGAGCTATCTCTCCACGATCGGCTCATCGAGTTTTGACTGCAATACTTCCGATTCGGGCTGGCCCGATTACAGTTGCGCGCCAAGCAGCGGCATCCTTTATTGTTCGAGTTCGTCTAATCTATGGCCTGACTACGGTTGTAGCTTCCCAAATAGTACCAGCGCAGTCTGCGCCACCCTCGATCAAAGCTTTCCGAACTTTGCCTGCGGCGTCTCAGGGACTACCTTGAGCGGCGCGATCGTTTGTCTCACGCACTGAGAGCAGCAGCTCCACAGACTGCAGATGTCGATCGTCAGGTCGCAGTCGAAAGTGTACCTGAAGGAAGCGGGTGTCCAACCGGCGCGTCCCGCACTTAGGAACGCGCGCTTTCGGGCGATGCTATGATTGCAGAGAGCTGGAGCCTACTGTGTGGCTCATGCGCAGTCCCTCTTCATTATAGGTGGACGTTGCGGTGGCGCCGCCTGAGTCGCCTGCTTCAAGCGGTTTAGCGCTCGTACTGGTAGGTTCTGTGGTCCGCCTGTCCCAGTCGTCGCTAATGCGGTTGCCGACGGCATCTAGCGTATACGTATAGGTGGACATCGTCGTCGGCCCCGTCTGGCTGTTCACGACGCTCGTCAGGCGGTCGGCGTTATCGTAGCCAAAGGCAGTCGAGACGCCATTAGGTAGTGACGCATTCTCGTTGGTTATGGCTCTGCGATAACCGGTGACGGCCACCTCCATGACGCCGTTGTAACGGCGCGCGCCTGTACGATGTAGAGCAAGCCGTTCTCATGGGCCCACTCAATATCCTGTGGGCAGCCGAAGTGCTGTTCGAGGCGCTGGCCTATCGTGGCCAGCTCGCCGATCTCTTCGTCCGATAGCTTCTGCTTGGCACGGCGCCCCAAGTCGACATCCCTCCAGTGATTCTGCTCTTCGCCTGACTGTCCTTGGTGGCGTCGAATAAACTCCTGCTCCTGCGGGACAACTTGGCGATCCACCACAGCGCCTGACGTCTTGTCCACAACGTACATATCGGGCGTTACCAGGCCTGAAACGACCGCTTCACCCAGCCCATAGAGCGCTTCGATCACGATCTTAGTATCGTCGTTCGTCACGGGGTGGACGGTGAACATGACGCCCGCACGCTCCGACTGCACCATGCGTTGTACAACGACGGCGATGCCGACCTTCATGTGATCAAAACCGGTGCCCGCCCGGTAGGAGATCGCCCGCGCTCCAAAGAGCGACGCCCAACACTTTTGCACGGCCGCGATTACCTCGCCATCCCCCTCGATGTTCAGGTACGTGTCCTGCTGCCCGGCAAACGATGCCTCGGCAAGATCCTCCGCGGTCGCGGAGCTGCGAACAGCGACGGGCCCACCGCCCATTTCCCGATATGCCTTCGGGATGCCCGAAGCCACCTCGGGCGGCATCTCGACCGCGGTGATGAGCGCCTTGATCTCCGCCGCCACGCCCTCAAGCGCCACACCATCTTTGATGTCGAGAGCGGACAGCAACCTTTCGATCTGCCCGCCGATGCCGGAGCTCTCGAGAAAGCCTAGGTAGACGTCAGCCGTGACCACGAACCCTGGTGGCACGCGGACGCTGGCGCGGATCAGTTCGCCAAGGTTGGCGCCTTTGCCGCCAGCCACGCCGACATCATCTTTTCCAAGTTCATTGAGCAGGGCAATCACGGTCATTCCAAGCTTTCTGTTTACACTCCCGTTACAATACAATCTTCAACGATCTCGGCACGATACCCCGCATCGCTCGTAGCCGCAGTAAGGAGACGAAATGGTCACGCAACAACAGCCTCTGGCGATACCGGACAACTTCAAGATCACCTGGGACTCGCCCGAAGACGCCGCACGTTTTTGGGCTGCCGACCTCATGCACTGGCCGCATGGCATTTCGCCATTGGCCGGGACAATGGATGTGCCGGCCTTCATTCGTGGCTTCAACCTAGCGGTGCAGGACCTGTGCATGCCTATGCGATCAGTGAAGTTCCAGATGTTCAATACCTACGTCTACTCATCGATGGAGCCATGGTCATACGATCAGGCCGAGATGGAGCAGCGGATGCAGCAGATGCAGGTCGAGATGATGAAGCACATTCCGGGTCTCGTCGAACGCTGGGACAATGAGTACGAGCCGGAAGTCCGCGCGCTCAACGACGAGACCTTGAACGGCGATTACGCCGCTCTCAGCGATCGCGACCTTTCCGCGCTGCTGGAGAAGCTCACGGTGAAAAGGGAGCGAGAGGGGCACCTGCACTTTCTATCAGTCTTGCCCGCCATGGGCGCCGTGGCCTTCTTCGAGGAGGTGTACACCAACCTCTTCGGCCCTCCGAAGGGCGGCGAGCACTATCAGCTGTTACAAGGCTTCCGTAACAAGAGCGTTGAGGCCGGCGACGAGCTCTGGCACCTGTCTGCCGAGGCTCGCCGCCGTCCGCAGGTGATGACCGTTCTGCGCGGGATGCCGCCGGCGCAGGTGGATGCAGCGCTGGCATCGGTCGAAGGCGGCCCCGCGTTTCGCGATGCGGTGAGCGAGTACACGAAGAAGTATGGCTGGCGAGCGAACGAGTTCGACATCGCCGAAGTCACCTGGCGCGAGAATCCGGCCCCGGTGTACGCGCTCGTTCGCGAGTACGCGACCCGCGACGACTACGATCCCGAAGAAGACTTCAAGTCGCTGGTTGCGGCCCGTGAGGCTCGAGTCAACGCGCTGGTCCAGAAGGTAGCCGGTGGCCCCGTCGAGCTGTTCAAGCAATCCCTGGGCTTCGCTCAGCAGTACCTCCCGATCCAGGAAAACCACAACTTCTGGATCGACCAGCAAGGCACTTCCGTCCAGCGAGTCCCCACGCTGGAGGCCGGACGTCGACTGGTCACGGCCGGTCGTATCGACGATGTGAACGACGTTTATCAATTGGAGTACGACGAACTGCAGGACGCCTTGCGCGGCGGAACTGGTGATCTCCGACAACTCGTCGCCCGCCGCCGCAGCGAGCGCGCGAACTACCAGGCCATGACTCCTCCCGCGGCGATTGGCACGCCTCTTCCCCCAGACGCGCCGGCTGATCCCACATTGGCGAAATTCTTCGGCGCGCCGCCCGAGCAGCACCCTGACCCGCGCATTCTGAACGGTAACGCGGCCTCGCCGGGCAAAGTCACCGGAGTTGCGCGCGTCATACCCTCGCTCGAGACCGCAGACCGCCTGAAGCGCGGCGAAATCCTCGTCTGCCCAGCGACGATGCCGCCCTGGACGCCGCTCTTCGCGCTGGCCGCTGCCGTCGTCACCGACCATGGCGGAGTTCTCTCACACACCGCGATCGTTGCGCGCGAGTATCGGATACCCGCTGTCCTGGGCACCAAGGTTGGGATGTCGCTGATCAAGGATGGCCAGACGATCACTGTCGATGGGACAGAGGGCACCGTCACGCTGGAGTCGTAACGCCCAGTGACTCCAACGACACCCGCGCGGCCAGTCAGCTACCCACTGCTGTTGCTTACCGTCTCGTTGGCGGGCATGCTCGCCCCGCTTAATTCCACTATGCTCGCGGTCGCGCTCCCGGACTTGCGGCGTGACTTCGGCGTTGGCTACGCGGAGATCGCCTGGCTCGTGTCGGCCTATCTCATCGCGATGGCCGTTGCGCAGCCGCTTGGCGGGCGCCTCGGTGACCAGCTCGGCCGTGCTCGGGTCTTCCGCACAGGTCTTGTCTTGTTTCTGGCTTTGTCTCTCGCCGCGGCCGCCTCGCCCGACTACCTGCTGCTGATCTTCTTCCGGACCGGGCAGGCGCTGGTCGGCGCTGCCGTAATCCCGAACGGATTCGCAATGCTGCGCGAGTCCGTACCGCTGAACCGATTGGGACGGTCGAGTGGGCTGACCGGCTCAGCGATATCGGCGGCCGCAGCTGGCGGGCCGCTGCTCGGCGCAGCCTTACTGGCGCTTGGTTCCTGGCGGCTGCTTTTCTTGATGAACATCCCACTCGTCCTCGCGGCCCTCGTCGCCCTGTACCTCCTGGACTACACATCAGCCCGCCCCCACGAACGCCCATCGCTGGACTGGCTCGGGGCGCTGGCCTTTGCCGGAGTTCTCGCACTGGTCACTGTACTGCTGAACGCCTTTCGCGGCGAAGCCAGCGCCCTCGTGCTCGGAATTGCTATCGCCGCATTCCTCGTGTTCTTAGTCCTCTTTGTACAGCGCCAGTTCTCGGCCACAACGCCAATCGCTGAGTGGAGGCTCTTCCGTATCCGCTCCTATGCGGGGGCCACAGGCTACATTCTGCTCAGCAACCTTGTCATGTACACGACGATCCTGGCCGTCCCTTTCTTCGTCGAGGAGGTACAGGGAAAGAGCAGCGCCACGGCGGTCACTCTCCTGGGCGCTGTCTCGTTGCCGGTTGTCTTCATCGCACCGATCGGTGGCCGAATCTCCGATAGCGTTGGCCGGCGGGCCCCGGTCGTCATCGGAAGCGTCTTGATGGTGGCCGGCGTAACTGCATTGCTGTTCGGGATCAACCCCGACGTTTCTTACCTCTTCCTTGCTTTAGTCCTGGCCCTCCTGGGCGTTGGCCTCGGCCTAAGCACAGGCCCCGCCAGCGCCGCGGCAATCGAGTCGACGCCCCGTGAGCTTGCGGGAGCCGCGGCCGGAACGAACTCGATGATGCGTTACGTCGGTAGCATCATCGGCGCAGGTGTGTTGGGTTCGGTACTCAACACGAACGCGGCGGCACCTGGAACCGACTTGTTCCGGCTCATCTTTGCTTTGCTCGTCGTCATGTCCGTACTCGCCGCGCTTTGCAGGCTTCTCGTGCACCGCTTCCCAAAGCGGGAGGATCAGGCGCAAGATGAATCGCAGCTTCTTGACCTGGCCGCCGCGATCGACTAGTCGTTGGCGCAAGCCTGTTACCACACGGGTGGTCACATCCGGTAGCCCGAGAACACGGCTGGGTGACCGGGTCTAATCCACCTTGACCGTACGAGGCGGCTTCGGGCCGTAGCCCGTCAATCACCCACAAACCTCCGGACGTCGTCGAAATCGCGACTCGCATGGGCGAGAACGAGAGTACGGGCCTGTGAGTTTCGAGCGAAGGATTGAGTGGACCCGCCTATTCAGTGCGCAAACGACTAGCGACGGAGCGCGCAAAGAACAAAGCGCGTCGCCCGTCAGAGCCATAACCCTGCTGTCCTTTCTCTCACGCTGAGGCTCGCGACGGTAGGCATGTCCCATCGCCTCCCGGAGCGCGTCGAAACCGCCCATCGCCTTGTCGAGTGACTCGAAGTCGTGGGTGGCGGTCACATCGTTAGGGAACATCGGAGATCGATATTGGGCGTCGTCGTGACTGTCTCGGCGTCCCCTACCGATTCCGCGCCAGAACTTGAGGAGCGCTTTTGAGCGTGGTTGAAGAGATTCGCACGTGGCCGAGGCGGTGCCGAGCGCCCGCTCACTTAACCGAGCGCTTCGTCGGTATATCGAGCGCTCGCTAGATAAACTTGGCATATGTCCACCAAGTCTATTGACGTTTGTGCAAAGCAACCTCTAAATAGGCATCGTGAATAGAGCGCATAGGTGCAGAAATGATGTCAGGGGGCCGCGATGACTTGGCAGCCGCAGCTAATGGGGAAGGCCCGGTGCGCTCGCCACTCCAACGGGGGTGGTACAGACAAGGCGTCTTTGTAGAAAGGGTCTCGCCGCACCCAGGGGGCTAGCCACCCCCTCTAAGGACGCGAACTAGCCACCGTGAGATTTGGGCTCGCACGGTGGCTCCGGTAGCAGGGCCGCCCCTTTCGGAGCGGCCCTGCTATTTACTCAGTTACTTCGCTATCCCCAGCCCAGGAATCGTCGATTGCAGGCGTCCGGAGCGCATCATGAAGAACGTCTGCACGGCCCCGCTAATATCGAAATCCGGACCCATGAGGCGGCCGATCCGCAGGCCAATATAAATTGAAATGAGTAAGCTCGCCATCGCGTGCGGCTCGACCGTTTCCGGATCGTATATCCCCTCGTCTATCCCGCGCCGGATCAGCGCCTCCAGCCAGCCCATTCGCATCATCCACGCGCGGCGGCTCTTCTCGAACAGCTTCTCGTCCTTTAGTCCCTCCACCCAGATCTCGAGCTCCAGCCGGGTGGCATTGTCGATGTCGGGATCCTGCATCGTCTGGGCAAAGACCTGAGAGACCTGAAGCAACGCAGATTCGGCGTTGAGTGCCTCGTCGATCAGCTGGTGCATGCGCTGAACGGCGCTCTCGGCGGAGCGGTCGATGACGGCCGCGATCAGCTCTTCTTTGCTGCCGAAGTAGTGGTAGAGGCCGCCTGGCGTAATGTTCGCCTCGCGGCAGATCTCGTCCGTCGTCGTGCGATGGAAGCCGGAGCGCAAAAAGCAAACGCTAGCGGCGTCGATGATCTCACGCCGGCGGGTTTCGAGCTCTTCTGGTTTGAGTTTGGGCATCCGACCCCTCTCGGAACACCAAAGATAGCGAGCGCTCGGTTCGGTAAGAATTGCTCGAAGTATAGCATTTATCCGCTCAGACGCAACACGGTCGCCGTTTGCACCCAATTGCTGCTGGCTTGCCGGCGAAAGTTGGTCGAAGACCCTGCCGACTGTTCAGGTCAGCCGGCGCGAACGCTAACCGACGTTAACCGTCGTAGTATAGCCACCCTACGGAGTGCACGGCATGCCTCCCGTCAGCCTGATGGTAGAGTGCGACGATAGTGCGATCCGTGACGTTGATCGCTTGTGGGGGCTCAAAATGCTTCCGCGTCCGCTGGTTGAACAGAATCAACGCCGAGTGACGCTATCTCTGCGTAGTCGTCGCGAGCTCCCACTGCCTCTCACTGGATCAGTATCTGAGTCTGCGAAGACGCCCCGTTGCATGTGACGGTTACCGTTCCCGTGCCAAGAGGCTTCGTCCCGGGCGAAATGGGCCATGACCACGAAACCGTACCATCGCTGCCCACGGCCGTAGGGGTGAGTTGCGGTTCCGTGCTCGTCTTGCCCGACGGATGTACGTATTCGATGGAACAGGTCACCCCTGGAGTGGAGCGGGCGGTCAATGTAACAGTCTCGCCGAGGTGAACGGGCGAGGTCACTGATAAGATCGAGACTTCAGTGCTGGGGCCGGAAGATGTTGCCGGGCTTGCGGAAGCACCACGCGGTGTAGGCGAGCTGGTAGCAGTGCGGGCGATGCTTGGCGAAGTGGACTGTGCAACACTGGGCTCAACGGTCGGAGATTGAGTCGTCGCGCTGCCGCCGCCACACCCCGCGAGGGCTGCGGCGAGCGTGGCCATCAGCATGGCTCCGACAACCATCGTGGCTTGGTGAATCTTCAAGGCGTCCTCCTCCGACGCTACTTACCTTGTGAAACGCCCGGAAACGAGCGCCTTCGAGCGCTCTGTAAGAAGGCGACATCGTTTCCTGATTCCCCAATCACGAACGCGAGATTCCCGGCTCACCCATTGGATTTCTCCTTTCCTGCTCAGTCAGCACCCGAAGTTCCGCGGCCTGGCAGAGAGATTCTATCAACACGTTCCCGGCGAGATCGGGTTGCTGCCTTGCCCACGCTAGTGACGCTCCTACGTGCGAGAGCTTAATGGAAGCACAAAGGCCGACCCTCTAGCCGCGATGGGTCCCGCCCGCATCGCTAACAAAGCAGGCAAGCAACCGTTTAATCCGATATACGACAGATGAAACACGGCGGGTAGCCGTAGATTGGAGAACGGATCGTGTCGAAGCATCCGGTTAACAAGGCCCTCCACGATCAGCGGACGTTCGGGCAGAAGGCCGCCGATGGATTCACAAACGCTTTCGGGACGTGGACCTACATAATTATCCAGTCTGTCATCATCATCGCCTGGATGATCGTAAACGCCATCGGCATCATCTATCAGTGGGACGTTTACCCGTTCATTCTCCTCAATCTGGCGTTTAGCGCTCAAGCCTCCTATGCCGCCCCTCTGATTCTTATGGCGTCCAATCGGTCAGCCCAGCGAGACCGCATGACCCTGGAGCACGACGTGGAGCAGACAGCTGCGATCCTCACGCTCCAGGATACCCAGCTCGAGCTGCTGAAATCGATCAAAGACGAAACCGCTCTCTTGCAACAGATCGCAAAGCAGACGGGGTCCAAGGGGTCTGGGAGCTGAGCGGACTGACGCGACTCGCCGTCGCCACACCTCGATCGACAATCTTAGTCCCGTGGACTACGAGCGTCTGTTCACAGCCGCCGCGGATGCGGCATGATCGTCAAGAAGCAACCAGTCCGGATTACCGGGGCAGGGTCACTCTGTTATTGCTTCCTGCTGTATGCCCAGCGTTTGACCTCCATCGAAGCAACAAATTAGGCTTTATCTGCATCGATTCTTTGAGTGGGATCGAGCTGGAACCCAGTTCATGACCTGCCCCCATTCTCTGTACCACGCATAATTACAGTCCCGCCGCCACGATCCGCTTAGCGTAGTACAGCCGGAACTCCTCCGGCGTGAGATTCCCGAGGGAGCTGTGAGGCCTGTTCAGATTGTAGTCCAACCTCCATTCTTCGACGATGCCCCTCGCGTGCGGGAGGTTCAGGAACCAGTGTTCATTCAAGCACTCGTCGCGCAGCTTACCGTTGAAACTCTCAATGAAACCGTTCTGCTGGGGCTTGCCGGGGTCGATGAATTGCAACGCGACGCCTCGTTCGTATGCCCACTGGTCGAGCGCCTTGCTGGTCAACTCCGGGCCGTTGTCCAGCACAATCTCCCGTGGCCCGCCACCGTGCTCCCCGATCACCCGCTCAAGTACTCGGGCCACCCTCACCCCGGAGAGCGAGGTGTCGACCTCGATGGCCAGAGCCTCCCGCGTGAAGACGTCCTCCACCGTCAGCAGGCGGAACTTCCGTCCCCAGGAAAGTGCGTCCTGCACGAAGTCCAGGCACCAGAGCTGGTCGGGGCCCGTCGGTGCCTGAAGGGGCTGACGTTCCCGCCGCGATACCCGCTTGCGCTTGCGCTTGCGCTTGCGCTTGCGCTTCCGAACTGACAAGCCTTCCTCCTTGTACAGCCTGTAGACACGTTTGTGGTTCACCATCCAGCCGTCTCTTCTCAGCATCACATGCAGCCGCCGATAGCCGAACCGCCGCCTCTCCCCGGCCTTCTCCCGCAGCCGCTCCCGCAGTTCCTGGTCGCCCGAACGAGTTGCCTTGTAACGCGCCGTCGAGCGGCTGACGCCCACCAGCCCGCAGGCATGCCGCTGGGAGTACTGCCAGCGCTCCGCGGCGTGACAGACCGCCTGCCGGCGGACCGTGGGCGTCAGAAGTTTTTTGACAAGAGATCCTTGAGCACCCGGTTGTCCAGCGCCTGCTCGGCGACAATACGCTTGAGCTGGCGGTTCTCCTCCTCAAGCGCACGCAACCGCCGCGCCTCGCTCACCTCCAGGCCGCCGTACTTGCGCTTCCAGTTGTACAGCGTCTCCGCCGCGATCCCCAGCCGCCGGCAGAGTTCCTTCGTCCCCGCCCCCGCCGCGTGCTCCTTGAGGGCAGCCACTATCTGCTCCTCCGTGAACCGGCTCCGTCGCATCTCATCCTCCTTTTCCTTCTCTAGAACGCGGCCAAGAGGCCGCCTGTCTAGGCGGGAGGACTGCAATTTAGAGTGGTACAGTTTTCGGGGGGCAGGTCACCTCCGGTGACCGGCGAAAGGCGCTGGACTTGCTGACGAAGGCGATAGACACAGCACAGCCGCTGGGGATGAAGCGGCTCGTGGACGTCTGCCTTGCGCTGAAGCTGAAAGCACAAGGGGTCGACCTATCGAACTCGGCTAACTCCATCGACGCGGTAGCTTCGCTGGTCTACGCGGAAAAGCCCGACCTGAAGAAGCACGCCGCGCCGGACGGCACCGTCACGATCATGTTCAGCGACATCGAAGGCTCCACCGCCATGGCCGACCGGCTGGGCGACGCGCGCTTCATGGATGTCCTCCGCGAGCACAACGCCATCATCCGGGAGCAGGTGAAGGCCCACGGCGGCTTCGAGGTAAAGAGCGAAGGCGACGGCTTCATGGTGGCGTTTCAGTCGGCCGGAAAGGCGCTGGCCTGTGCGTCGGCGACACAGAGGGCACTCGTTGAGCGAAACCAGGCCGCCGAGGAGCCCGTCCTTGTACGCATAGGCTTGCACTCCGGCGAGGTGATCAAGGAAGGTGAAGACTTCTTTGGCCGCAACGTCATTATGGCCGCGCGGGTCGCCTCACAGGCGCAGGGTGGCGAGATACTGGCCTCCGGTGTTCTGAAGGCGCTGTTGCAGGGGTCGGACGTTACCTGGGGGCAGAAGCGGACAGTCCGGCTGAAGGGGCTATCAGGCGAGCATGAGATCTGGGCCGTGACTTGGAGTGTTTAACGCCGAGTGCCGCCGGAATGGGTGAGATCGTCACTACCGTTTGTTAGTCATCGGCGACATCAGGGGTTCTCTGCCAGGACCAGTGGAGCGCGCGGCGATTGGGAGAAATCGAAGTCTTGTGTCAGGTCGCCAAGCTGAGAGGCGTTCTCACGCACGTCGGGGCGCGAATCGGGGCGGCCGTCCGTTGCCGGATCGATTCGCTTTCCACCCAGGAAGTCGTCCTCGATGAACTTCAGGTAGGCGTCAAAGCTCAGCGTCTGATGGTCGATGTAGCCGGTCTTCGCGAAAGGGCTGATCACGATGCCCGGCACGCGTAGTCCGTAACCGTTCGCGTCGATGCTCGGCGGCGTCACGTGGTCGTAGAAGCCACCCCAGTCGTCCCATGCAAGGAAGATGGCGGTGCTGTCCCAGTCCGGCCCCTGCATGATGGCGTTGACCAGCCCTGTTACATACGCCTGACCGACGCTGACCAGTGCCGGCGGATGCTCGCTGACTTTGCCGTTCGGGACGACCCATGACACCGCGGGCAACGTCCCGTCCTTCGCGGCCGTGTAGAAATGGTCGAGGTTCTGGACGTTCTTCGCCTGGCCGTCGGCCTGGACCGTCGCGAACCACGGAAGCGGGTTCCAGATATCGGGCGTTCCGGCGTTCTGCGGCTTCGGCGTGCAGGTCATCGCATCGTCCGCGCAGTCAGGCTCCGTCCCCGGTGCCACGTAATACCCCCAACTGACGTTCGCCTGATGAAGGAGGTAGGTCAAGTCTGTCCAGGCGTAGTTTGGCGCCTTAACCCCCGCCTTCCCCGCTTGGTCGGGCGACTCCAGGGCGCTCTGGCAGCTCAGCGGGTCTGGCGTCGAGCACTTCGCCGACCATCCAGAAACCATGAAGAGATGCTCGGGCAGGCTCCACGACGCGTTCGGCTCGAACATGTGGTCTTGGAGGACGAACTGTTCCGCGTACGTCCAGTAGTTGGGAATCTCCCGCTGGTCGTGATTACCCCATCACGTCGCTGTTGGCAGTCGCACAGGCTGGGTCGAACTGGTTCGTGCACGTCACTTTGTGGCCGGCCTCAGCCTGCCCGATAAAGCCGTCCATCTTGCTGGCATCGATGTCGTTGGTGGCGGCCTTCTGTCCGTGCGGGCCTCCGTGGTTCAGGTCGTTCGGGTCATGGAACGGCTGGACACACTGGCCGCTTGCCGGGTCGTTCACGCAGACCGTCGGCTGCCCGTTCTGCATCGGGATGCCGTCTGCACCCGGGAACGTCCCGAAGTACGAATCGAACGACCGGTTCTCCTGCATGATGACGACGACGTGTTGGATCTTGTGGATGCCAGGCGCGGCGGCGCTGCTAGTGACGGATGGCGAGAGCGATGATGAAGAGCTGACGGAACTGGACGACGTCGGAGTACGTGACGCCGAGTTGTCCGAAGAACACGCGGTGGCGACCAATACCGCGGCTGTGATGATCGCAACTAGTCCGGCTCTTCTGGCCCGACTACGGCGTGGCGACATGGAAGCTGTTGACGCCGTCACCGCTGGCGTTGCCGGCGCTGCGGTCGCTCTGGAACGTGTAGAGCGGCTTCCCGTTGTATGTCACCTGCTTTATTCCAGGCGAACCTATATCAGATCGCGTAATCGTCGCCAGGGTTCCCGTTACTCCGGGGCCACCCGTTGGAGTGCCAGCAGCGGCAGGCAACGGCGGCCAGAAGGAGACGCACGTTCCGGTGCAGTTGCTCGTCCCCGACGTGTCGTTGGCAGACGTGTACAACGTTAAGCCAGCTGAGTTCACGAGTATCGTCTTGCCCAGGGCGGCGTCGCTCGCGGTGAGCACTGTGGCGCTGGCGGCGGCCGCAGGACTGGTTGCGATCGTGCTCGCTTTGGGCGTCGCGGTCGTTGCCGGCGCCGTGGAGGAAGGTTGCGTGGTTAGTGATGAAGTCGTTGTTGAGCTGCTGCTACCGCCGCAGGCTGCGCTAATCGACAAAGCCAACAGCAGGCCAGTTGATGCTAGAAGTACGGACAAACGCTTATTCATTGGGCTCCTCTCGGCATCAGGTTATCAAATCAATGAAGAACTACATCTCTTGGGAACAGTCGCTGGCAGCTGATGTTTTCCCGGTCTTCCCTCTCTTCGAGCCGTTGCTGATCTGTGCTCATCTTGCCCACTCCTTTCCGAACTGATCGTCCATTCAGCCCGCCAATGGTAGGAATGTTAAGGCTCGCCGAGCATCTGGTCGACCGCTCGGAGGGGTAGAGCGCCACGCTATCCGGCCTCAGCGTTGCCTGGCATGAGGGAAGAAAGAGCGCTGAGGCCGTGTCCGAGGGGGCTGAATCCGCAGCACACGATGCGCTCTGTCTGGCTACCAAGCGCGTGGCCTCAGCGCGTGACCGAGTATAGCAGCATCTGAGGGGGGCCAATCGCCTCTGACGAAACAGTGTCGTCACCCATACCTTGGCCAGGCGGTGAGTTGCCTCTTCTGCCCAGAGTCGGCGTCCGGACGGTGGGCTCCAGCGGTTCAAAGCGGCGCTCCCCGCTGCGGAGAAGCCGCAGAGAGCCTTCGTCCGCAGGTTTGGGGGCCGACACCCTTACCGAGCTCTCCTCAGCCAATGATTGGAGGGGCTAGGAGCCTAAACAGAACCCAGGCTTTTGGGCCGGGGTCTTGTGTTCCAAAGTTCTGGCAGGGCGGAGGGATTCGAACCCCTGACCTACGGTTTGGGAGACCGCCGCTCTATGCGCTGTGCGCCTGGACCGCGGGTGCCTGAACTGGGAAGAATGTTAGCGCAAGCGCGGTCTGGACCGTCGACCTCCAAATAGCTGAGTTACATCGCTGCGAGATCGGGAGTCATTCCTCACGCAGCACCGTCCCCAGACTGATTCGCGGTAGTACCAGCGAGGCCAGTGCCAACGCCACAGCCAGCCCGGTCGCACTCGCCCCAATCAGTAGTAGCAAGGGCGCCAGCGAAACGGAGAGCCCCCCGACAGGGGTCAGAAAGATAGACGTTAGCAGTGTCACCAGCACCCGCGCGATGACGAACCCGATCGGCAGGCTCAATAGCACACCGAACAGCATGATGCCGCCACCCTCGATCACAAGAAGTCTACGAAGTTGCCCTGGTGAAGCACCCACGGCACGCATGGTGCTGAACTCTTTCGCCCGCTCTCCGATCGCAGCCAGCAGGAAGATCCCGAAGCCGGCAAAGGCGATGACGAGCGTGAAGATCCAGTCTATGCGGCTCAAGCCGTTCAGATTCAGGTTC
This sequence comes from Chloroflexota bacterium, assembly GCA_036732045.1. GTDB lineage: Bacteria > Chloroflexota > Dehalococcoidia > SM23-28-2 > RBG-16-64-32 > DATKKM01. The sequence goes on along the minus strand of DAINDD010000035.1, from coordinate 5,964 downwards.
GTCAGCGTCGACTGGTCGGCCGTCAGCGCTGTTGTCAAGTCATCGACGCGCGCCGGCGACGCACTGCTGAAGCCAGCCTTGATCTTGGCAGCGACGCTGGCCGCACCTGCAGCAGTGCCATCGGCACGTACCAGATAGAAGTCGTTGACGGTGGTATTGCGCGTCTGAGCCATGAGGCTGCGGTTGATGACGAAGTCGCTGTTCTGCGCCGATGTTGGGAAGATAGTGAAGGTACCCACCACCACCAAAGCATCGTCGTTGTAGCCCCCGCTCACGGTCGAAACGCGCACCAGCAACGGGTCGCCGACGACGAGGCCTAAATTCGTCGCCGCCTCCACACTAACGACAACTCCATTCGGTGTTGACTGAAGCTTGGCCAGGAGATCTTGGGCGCTCCCTTCCTGCACGAACGAGTCGGGCAGGAAGGCTGTCTTTGCGAAGCTGGGAGCGTCGATACCGTAGACGACCTGGCGCTCGGAGCCGATCAACGCCTGCGTGTCTTGCATAACGCCCGTAACGGCAGTCGCCCCCGGCACCAGCAGGCGCTGCTCGAGACCAGGATCTTGCGTGACTCCAGTCGCCGGCGTTACACGGACATCGGAGCCGATGACATAGTGTTGGTCCGTCGCCTTTTGCGTATCGAACGTGCTTGTGAATAACGCCAGACTGACTCCAAACGAGAGCGTCAGCGCAATAACTGTGATCGCGGAGCTGAGCCGGTTGGCGCGCCATCCCATGCCGCGGGCGGCGACCTGACCGAATCCACTGCTGCGGCCCGCCGCCGACTTCGCGAAGATGGGGATGAACCGTACGAGCAGTCTCTGCATGAACAGCGTCAGTCCAATCCAGAAGAAGACCGGCGCCAAAAACAGGTAGGACGAGAGCAAGATTGTTTGCCCTTCACCCGCCCCTCCGGGATTGAACCCCCCGGCCAGGTGCACGGTCAGAAGGACAAGGGCGCCGGCGACGAGCATGCCTACATCCATCCACGAACGCTTCCAGAATGGCGCTCTCTCCGTGCGCTTCACTCGTCGTCTTTCCGCCATCACGTTCAGGCGGACTGCGTTCCACGTTGGCATGAACGAAGCGATAACCGCCATAACGAGCCCGGCGCTGACCGCCCAGGGGGCGATCCCTAGGAATGTGCCGGTGCTCGCATCGGCAAGAGCGTTGCTGCCGCGCGTTGCCAGCGTCACCAGCATCCCGAGTCCGAATCCGAGGACGCTACCCGCGACGCCCAGCAGTGCTGCCGAAGCAGCGGCAATGGCAATAACCTGCGCCGAACTGGCCCCGCGGGCGCGGAGCAGACCAATCTCGCGCCTCTGCGACTCGCCATACAACTCGCTTGCGTAGCGCGAGAGGAAGATAGCCAGCGCAATACCCGGTAAAGCGAGGAAGACGAACAGCAGCTTTGCGCTCAGCACGTCCGCCTGGGCACTCGTCAGCGAGCGAGCAACGTAGTTGGTGATGGTCACTTGGCCCGTGAACTGCCGCTCCATCGTTCGCCGCAGAGCTTCCACCTGGACGAGAGCGTTCCCGGGATTGGCAGGAAGCTTGCTATGGTCGATCTTGATGAATTGCTGCTGGTCGATTGGCGGTAGTCCGGTGCTGGATGCGGAGCTTGTTGGCGAAGCGACTGCGGGGTTAGTTGGAGTCTGCGTCGCTGTAGCGAGCAACGGACCGCGGAGGTCCTGGTTGAAGAGCGCGCGGTCCATCACCGCTACGTCAGGGACGGCGCGAAACTCGCCTTCTCGCTCCCGCCCCCCGCTCAACAGCACACCCGCGTGACTGGTGTCGAGCACACCGGTGACCTTCGTCTGATAGGGAGTTGCTAGTGCCGTCATTTCCAGGGTGATGGCGTCGCCGACCTTCAGGCCGAGTCGGCTGGCTGTCGCCTCGCTAACCAGCACGCCGTTCGCATCGAACGCGCCCCCGCTGACGCGGAGCAAGTCAAACGCACTGAGCACATTCAGGAACGACGAGTCAATGGCGAACAGCTTCGCCGGCGGCGTCTTCGCGCCTCCGGCCGGGTTGGACATCGCAGACAGCTCAACCGTGTCTAGCGGTTCGACTGCAGTGACCCCGGGCTCCGCTTTGAACTGACTGATGACCTTTGACTCGTCGAGCGTCGGCGTCGTCACATGTCCGACCATGTCGACGGGCACGAGTGCGATCGCCGTCTGAGTCAGCTGACCGGATGAGCTCTCGACGAAGAACAAGACACTCACGACCAGGGCTACGCCCAGCGCCAGACCCGACACCAGCGTCAAAGACCGCGCCGGCGAACGCAGGATCATGCGAAGCGTGTAACTTACGATGCCTCTGGTCATAGTGCTTCTTCCGGCCCTGTCACGATCAGTCCGTCGCGTAGATAGAGGACGCGGTCAGCCCGCGCTGCGGCGTCCGCGTCGTGCGTCACCATCACGATCGCGCAGTCGCGCTTTCGTGCTGAAGTGAGCAGGAGGTCGAGCACCTCGTGACCGGTCGTCGTATCGAGATTGCCTGTCGGTTCGTCGGCCAGAATGACTAGCGGGTTGGGTACGAGAGCCCGAGCGATGGCAACACGCTGCCTCTGCCCGCCGGAAAGCTCATCTGGCAGGTGATCCTGCCACGGAAGCAAACCAACATCGTTGAGCGCGGCCAGTGTCCGTTGCTGACGCTCCCCCGCGGCGACGCCGGCGGCGATGAGCGGGAACTCAACGTTCTCTCGCGCCGACAAACTGGAGATCACTCCAAAGCCCTGGAAGACGAAGCAGACGATATGCCGGTGCACCTCCGCCAGCTGGCGCTCATCGCGGGGCATCGGCTCTCCGCACAGCAGCACTTCGCCCTCGTCCGGCGTCTCAATGCCGCCGAGAAGATGAAGCAGCGTCGTCTTTCCGCAGCCGCTGGGACCCATGATCACAACGATCTCGCCCTCTCGTATCTGCATATCCACGCCTCGTAGCGCTTCCACGGCGGAGTCGCCCCGGCCGTAGCGCTTTCGCAGCCCACGCGCTCCCAGCACGATGCCGCCTTTTGCGGGCCTGCGAATACTGGGATCCTTAAGACGCGCTGGCATGGGTGGACTCGTTCTCCTCTATGCGTCCGTCCGCGATATGTAAGACTCGGTGCGCGCGGCGCGCGACTCGCGGGTTGTGGGTGACGATGATCAGCGTGGTTCCCCGCTCGTTCAGTCTCACGATTTCATCCATCACAGCATCAGTGTTCTTTGTGTCGAGTTCCCCCGTTAATTCGTCCGCCAGGATCAGCTGCGGACCGCTAGCCAATGCGGACGCGATGGCGACGCGTTGCTTCTCGCCACCTGATAGCTGATCGGGGCGGTGGTCGCGCCTGGCGCTCATCCCGAGTTCATCGAGTAGTATGCGGGCTCGGGATAGGGCCTGAGCTTGCCCGGCGAGTTGCAGCGGCAGAGCGACGTTCTCTTCGGCCGTTAGAAACGGGATCAGATTGTCGTTCTGGAACACGATGCCGACTCCGTTGCGCCGAACGGACGCTCGCTGCTCTTCGTCCGCCCGCGCCAAATCGACGCCGGCGACCATGACACGGCCAGCCGTAGGCTCCGCCAGCCCACCGATGATGTTGAGGAGGGTCGACTTGCCACTGCCCGACCGGCCTACAATAGCGACGAACTCTCCTCGCTCGACGGTTAGCGATGCACCACGCAGAGCCACCGTTTCGACATCGCCTTCCTTATAGACCTTGAGCACGTCAAACATGACCACCAGGGGCGTACTGTTTAGGCTGGTCAATGTCAGGTAACTTTCGTGGAGCCACTACATCCCGCTTCGTGCCGGCGAAGAAGAAGCCCGTGGATGGTAGCGGGATTAGATTAAGCGAGCATGAATTGCACCACTTGCTCGGCAGCATAACCTGAATCCGACCTTTCTTCGCTGATTCATCACTCAACGCTCCGCCCACCGTCGTCGGTGACACTAACAGGGCATGACAACGAATCCGCGCCTCTCTCGGCGTCGCCAACGACGTGGTTTCAGGACGCCGCGCCGTCTTTAGCCGAGAGATCCCGTCTAATTCGGATTACCCGATCGGAGTGTCAGATTCAGGCCTGGGGCGTGAAAGAGCAAGATATACTGCGAGGTTTCACCTTCGCTTAATGTCACACCCATATATTCCTATGCGAGTGAATAATTCCAAATGACATCCACAGTGTCGAAGGCGCCAGTCCTCCCCGAAACAGCAGGCGGATCGGCGATTACGCTGCTCAAGCTCACCAAGCGCTTCGGCGAGGATGTCCTTGCCGTTGACGACCTGAGCCTCGACGTGGAAAAGGGCATGGTCTTCGGGCTGCTTGGCCCAAACGGCGCCGGGAAGACCACCGCGCTGAGGATGCTCCTCGGCCTCATCCATCCGACGAAGGGCGAAGCATACCTCTTCGGGCGGCGCGTGTACCCGGGAAGCCCACTGCTTCTGCGCGTCGGCGCACTGGTTGAGGGTCCCGGCTTCGTACCCTTCCTCTCGGGCATGAATAACCTGAAGACATACTGGAACGCCGGCGGCCGGCGTATGGAGGACGCCAATCTCGGTGAGGCGCTTGAACTCGCAGGCCTCGGCACCGCGATCAACCGCAAAGTCAGGACGTACTCGAAGGGGATGAAGCAGCGTCTCGCTTTGGCCCAGGTGCTCCTTAACAAGCCGGAACTGCTTGTGCTCGACGAGCCGACCGTCGGCCTGGACCCCGCCGAAATACGCGACGTGCGCGATCTCATCCGCCGCCTGGCGGAGCATGGGGCGACGGTCTTGCTTTCGAGCCACATCCTGGGCGAAGTCGAACAAGTATGCACCCACGCCGCGATCATGAACCACGGCCACCTCGTCGCGACGGGTACGGTCGATGAGCTCATCGGCGGCTCACGGACAGTCTTCCTTGAGGTGGACGATGTCGGCCGCGCCGTGCAACTTCTGCAATCTACTACGGGCGTCTCGCAAGTTGAAATAGAGCCGCCTGGAATCTCGCTCACGCTAAACGGCATCGAACGAAAGGACATCGTCACGATGCTCGTCAAGAATGGGATCGGTATCGAAACCGTGGCCTCGCGACACCGCTTGGAGGATGCATTCCTCGGGATGGTCGAGGAGCTGCCCCATGATTAGGGTTGAGCTGAGGAAGCAGACGTTCCGCATGCGGACGTACATCGCACTCGGCCTGATGGTGGGCATCCCGATCTTGATGACCCTGGCCGTAGAATTTGGCCGCAGGCCCCGTGATGATAAAGACTTCTTCGCGCTCGCCTCGCATTCGGGGATCAACGTGCCCCTTGCCGCCCTCACCGCAGCTAGTACATTTCTGCTCGTGGTGGTGGTTGCGCTATTCGCGGGAGGCTCAGTCTCCGAGGAGTCGGGCTGGGGTACTCTTCGCTACCTCTTGGTTCGCCCCATCTCCAGGAATCGACTCCTCGCTTCCAAACTCGTCGTCGTTTGCCTTCTGTCGCTCGCGGCTACGATCCTGATCTCGCTTTCCGGGCTGATCGCCGGCACGATCTTCTTCGGCTGGCATCCCGTCCTGACACCGGACGGCACCGTGTTCTCGCAGGGAGAGGCGCTCGGTAAGCTGGCAATCGCCACTGTTTACGTCGCTTGGTGCATGTCCGGCGTTGTGGCACTGTCATTCATGATCTCGACCATAACCGATACGTCACTGGGTGCCGTCGCGGGCGCCGTCGGCTTGACGATCATCTCTACGATTCTTGACGCCATCTCGTCTTTAGGCTCGGTCCGCGGCTGGCTCATCACTCACTACTGGCACGCTTGGGAAGGCATGTTTGCGAACCCATCCACTACCTCCGACATGGTCAACGGACTTCTACTTCAGCTGCCATACGTCGTGGTGTTCTTAGCCTTCGCTTGGTGGTGGTTCCACCGCCGGGACATACTCTCCTAACCGAGCTTGGCTGAGTAGAGTCCCAGGAAGTGGTGTAACAGAGGTCTAGCGACAAAGAGACCACC